>WBOU01000007.1:0-300000 GCA_009268125.1 Chloroflexia bacterium SDU3-3
TGAGCGCGGTGGCCCCACCCCGTCCCATCTCGAACCGGGTCGTGAAACACCGCAGCGCTGAAGGTACTGGCTCCCCTGGAGCTGGGAGACAAGGTCCGCGCGCCCACCAAACAACCAAGCCTGCTGGTCACCCGTGGCGCCCGAGGAGGGCATCACGGGTGCTGGCAGCTGACGCGGCGTGGAGCAGTGGCAGCTCGTCGGGCTCATAACCCGAAGGTCGGTGGTTCGAATCCACCCGCCGCTACCAAACAAGGCCCTGGAGCTGATAATTTATCGGCCTCAGGGCCTTTTCTTGTGCTTTATTTATGACACCTCAACCAAAAATTAACATCTTTTTTGATTCAGCGCAACTTTTTGTAGTATCATAGCCATTAATATTTTGGGTAAAGGTGGTGTTATCCGTTTATGGCTGATCTATCACTTCACCAGTTGGATGGCGCAGCAATCAGCAATCTACTCGAAACTATGGATGTGCCCCGCGTACCGCAGCAGGCCCGCAGTCGGCAGAAGCGCGATCTTATCCTCGGCGCGGCGGCGCAGCTCTTTGCGCAGCATGGCTACGATGCGACGACCGCCGACGATATCGCTGAGGAAGCAGGGGTGAGTGTCGGGACCTTCTACAGCTACTTTCGCAACAAGCGCCAGGTCTTTCTTGCCCTCTATGTCACGGTGCTTGAGTCGGTTGAGGCCCTTGGTATCTCGAATATCGACTTTAGCGTCGAGCCTCGGCAGGCCCTGCGGGAGCTGGTAAAACGTTCGCTGACGCGCTCGCCGCTCTACTATGGCCTGCATAGTGCCTGGGCCGAGCTGGCGGCGCGCGACCCCGAGCTGAATGCGCTGAGCGAGCGCTTTACCGAGACGCTCTATCAGCAGATCTTGACGGCGGTGCGGCGGGTGGTGGTGCAGGGCATGGCGTGGCCTGATCTGGATGCCGAGGAGGCCAGCTGCGCGATCACGCTGCTGCTGGATCAGAAGTGCCCGAATAAGCTGAGGAAGACGCTCGGGCTGCCAGAGGAGATGGCGCGGCATCAGGAAGCACTAGCGGACATGATCTATCATACTATTTTCCACGGAGGCCCCGGAGATCATGCGGCAGGCGCATAGCAGTGGTGAAACGAACCCGCCGATGAGGCGGGTTCGTTGCTTTCAGCCGATGTGGAGGCTGCGCCATGCGGCGGCCACAAATTTGCCCTGGGGTGCGAGCCGCTCGACCCCCTGGAAGTAGCTGCGGGCGCGCTCGGACTCGCCGAGGTTGGCCAGCAGCTCGCCGAGGATGTAGCCGATCTCGGCCTGGCTGAGCGGCGAGCATTTTGGCAGCAGGCCCTCGGCGGTGTGCAGCGTGAGCGAGGCCTCGGCGAGGCGCTGCTGGCTGATCAGCGAGGCCGCCAGGGCGCACTGGAGCGCAGCGGCAAGCTCGGGCGCGGGGGCGCTGGCGATACTGCTGCGGATCTGGGCTTCGACTTGCTCGGCGGGAGCGCCGCAGAGCCGCATGGCCTCGGCCATGTAGAGCCGGGCCTGGGCCAGCTGGGGGGCGAGCCGCAGCGCCTCGCTAGCGGCCTGCGCGGCCTCGTGCGGTCGCTCTAGCTCGATCAGGGCACCGCTGAGCGCGGCGTAGAAGCTGGGCTGGGCGGGCAGCAGGCGGATGGCCCTGCGCAGGTGCTGCTCGGCCTCGTCGGGGTGGCCGTGGGCCAGCGCGAGCGCCCCCAGCAGCGCGAGCGCGTCGGCAGACCAGGGGTAGAGCGCCAGCGCCACGCGCAGCAGCGCGAGCGCCTGGGTGGTGTGGCCGCTGCGGCTGGCCTGCTTGGCCAAGAAGAGGGCCATGGCGCGTGTGGCGAAGGCGATGATCAGCGCGGCGGTGAGGATGGCAAGAAACTGCGGGCTGCCGAGGGCGGCGTAGAGGAGAAGTGCCGCCACGAGCATGATGGCCTCGGGGACCAGAAGGAGCCAGCGAAGTACGAGGTGGTGCCTGGGATATGCTGTGAGATAGGCAGTTCCGGCCATAACCTCAGTCCTTTCTTCGTTGCTTGCGTTGTAGTGCTAGTCTACCAGCGATATGTGACACGTACTGTCACAGCGGATGCTGATTTAGCACGAATTTTCGCCCTTTCGCGAAGATTGGCATATGTTGCGGCCATGAAGGGCTGCTGGCGTGCTGAGGGGCGGTTTGTATGGCGAGGTGTTAGCGGTGGCGCAGCGGCGCTTTTCCACCGACAGAGAAAGCTTCTGCAAACTACCGGCGGAAGTATTCACCCAAATCGGTCTAGCACATTATTTTGCCTTGAGGATATAAAAAGCGCCCCAGCACTTTTTTCGTGCTGAGGCGCTTTTTTGGCGGCTATGCGCTACTTCTCGTAGGGCTTGCCTGCGGCGGCGGGGCCACGGGTGCGGCCCACCACGCCGGTGAGCACGATGATCGTGATGATGTAGGGCAGCATCTGGATGAACTGCGGCGGCAGGGCAAAGTCGAAGCCCTGGATCTTGATCTGCAGCGCGTCGGAGAAGCTGAACAGCATCGCGCCGCCCAGCGCCCCGGCGGGCGTCCAGTTGCCGAAGATCATGGCCGCCAGTGCAATAAAGCCGCGCCCGTTGGTCATCACATCGTCGAAGTTGAAGGTGGCCTCAAGCGAGAACCACGCGCCAGCCAGCCCGGCCACGAACCCAGCGAACAGCACGTTCATGTAGCGCATGCGGATGACGTCGATGCCCATGGTGTCGGCGGCGCGTGGGTTCTCGCCGATCGAGCGGGTGCGCAGGCCCCAGGGCGTGCGGAAGAGCAGCACGGTCATCAGCGGCACCATGATCAGCATGCTGTAGGCGATCGGCTGGTGGTTGAAGAAGATCGGCCCGAGGATCGGGATCTGCGAGAGCAGCGGGATGGGCAGGTTGGGCAGGGGGTTGCCCACGCTGCCCGCCGCCTGCAGCGGCAGGATGACCGAGGTGCGCAGGAAGCCGGTGACGCCCACCGCCAGGATGTTGATCACCGTACCGCTGATGGTCTGGTCGGTCTTAAACTGGATGGACAGCAGCGCATGGAGCATCACGATCGCGCCGCCAGCCAGGATGGCGGCGAGCACGCCGAGCCAGGGGTTGCCGGTGAGCAGCGCGATGATGAAGCCCACGCACGCGCCGGTCAGCATCAGTCCCTCGATGGCGATGTTCACGATGCCTGAGCGCTCACAGAGGATGCCCGCGATCGCGCCGAGCGCGATCGGCGTGGCCAGCCGCACGGTGCGGGCCAGCAGGTCGACCAGATCTACGCGGTCGCCTGAGATTGCCCAGATCAGGATGGTGAACATGCCAATGAAGATCATCGACCCCACATAGATCGGGATGATCCGCGTGTAGGAGCGGATGAACATAAAGATGCCCGTCCCGATCAGGCCCAGGCTCAGGATGGCGATGGTGAGCAGGGTGGGCAACCGGATGTCGAGCAGCGATGGGTCGCTAAATTTCGCGCCAGGCGAGGTGATGCGCAGGGTCGATAGGGCCTCCCATGCGATATGGTTGGACACCAGGAGAAAAAGCAGACACGCAAAGAGCATGCCGATCAGGCCGACGATCCGCGCGCGGTTGAACAGTTTCATATGCTCCTCGCCCTAGCTTCCCCAGCCGCGGGTAGCCACAGCCTGTCGAGAGTCGACCTTCTTGATGCGGTAGACCAAGCGGATGATGTCGGGGGCGGCCACGAACACGATCACTAGCGCCTGGATGATATTGATCAGGTTGATTGAGATGCCGCTCTGCAGCTGCATCAGGCCCGCGCCGTTGCGTAGCGCCCCCCAGAACAGCGCCGCAGGCAGGATGCCGATCGGGCTGCTCTTGGCCAGCAGGGCCACCGCGATGCTGTCCATGCCGTAGCCTGCCGAGAACGACGACTTGAGGTTGTGCTCGACGCCCAGCACGGTGACTGCGCCCGCCAGCCCGGCCAGCGCGCCGCTGAGCGCCATGGCCAGCACAAAGTTCTTGGTGATGCTCATGCCGGCGTACTTGGCGGCGCTGGGGTTCTCGCCCACAGTGCGGATCTCGAAGCCGGTGGTGGTGCGGTTGATCAGCCAGTTGATAAACACCGCCACCACGATGGCCAGCAGGAAGCCCGCGTGCAGGCGGAACTCGGGGCCGAGCAGCAGCGGCAGCTGGGCGCTCTCCTGGATGAAGGGCGTGCGCGGCGCGCTGGCCTTGGTGTCGCGGAAGGTGTTCTTGATCAGGTAGTCGGTGAGGCGGATCGAGATGTAGTTCATCATGATCGTGACGATCACCTCGTGCGCCCCGGCGCGGGCGCGCAGGAAGCCCGGCACCGCGCCCCAGATCGCCCCGCCCGCCGCGCCGACCAGCAGGGCCAGCGGCACGTGGATGATGCCCGGCAGGCCCTTGAAGGCGAAGCCTGCCACGGCGGCGCAGATCGCCCCGATGCCGAGCTGGCCCTCGGCCCCCACGTTGAAGAGGCCGCACTTAAAGCCCAGCGCTACGGCCAGACCGGCGAAGATGAAGGGGGTTGATTCGACAAGGGTGTTGGAGATGGCGCTGAGGCTGCCGAAAGCGCCGATGAAGAGGCCGCTGTAGGCCGCGATCACGCTGGCACCGGTGGCCGCGATGATCAGCGCGCCGATCAGCAGCGCCGTGATGATGGCCAGAATAGGCACGAGCGCGCTGAGCAGAAGCTCTCGCCAGTTGACCGCCGTGCGGGCCGACCTGGCTGTGGGCGTGGTCGACATGGATACACTCCCTTTGCTGTAGTATGGTTGGTTGTTGTTGCTGCGAGACACGACGTTGTGCTTGCACTTCAATCTAGAGCGGCGCTCCGGCGGCTGGCGGCTCGTCGGCGGCCACGTGGGGCGTGGCATCCGACTCGACTGGCTCTTTGGTGATGCCCGCCATCAGCAGCCCCAGGCCCTCGCGGGTGGCCTCGGACGCAGGCAGGGTGGCGATGATCGTGCCCTTGAACATGACGGCGATGCGGTCGGCCAGGGCCAGGATCTCATCCAGCTCGGCGGAGACCACCAGCACGGCGGTGCCCTCGTCGCGCTGGCGGATGATGCTCTTGTGGATGAACTCGATCGAGCCGACATCCAGACCGCGGGTGGGCTGCGAGGCGATCAGCAGCTTGAGCGGGCGCGAGAACTCGCGGGCCACCACCACCTTCTGCTGGTTGCCGCCCGAGAGCTTGCCCGCCGCCGTCTCGATGCTGGGCGTGCGCACGTCGAACTGCTTCACCAGATCGTCGGCGTTTTTGTTGATCGCCTGCTGGTCGCGCACCCAGCCCTTGGCGAAGGGGCTGCGGTAGTAGCTGGAGAGCACCATGTTGTCGGCGATCGAGTAGCCGCTGACCATGCCGTGGCGGTGGCGATCCTCGGGGATGTGGCCCAGGCCTGCCTCGAACAGGCTGCGCGATGTGGCGTTGGTCACATCGCTGCCCAGCAGCTGCACCTGGCCCGCATCGGCGTTGCGCAGCCCGGTGAGCGCCTCGACCAGCTCGGCCTGGCCGTTGCCCTGCACGCCCGCGATGCCCAGCACCTCGCCCGCGCGCACCTCAAGCGACAGGCTGTCGACGGCCAGCGCGTTGCGGTCGTCGTAGACCCGCAGGCCGCTGATGCTGAGCACTGGCTGCTTGGGGCTGGCTGGGCCTTTGGCCACCGTGAGCGAGACCTCGCGGCCCACCATCATGGCGGCCAGCTGATCCTCGCTGGCGGTCTTGGGGTCGGCGCTGCCGACCACCGCGCCGCGCCGCAGCACGGTGATGCGGTCGGCGATCTTGCGCACCTCTTTAAGCTTGTGGCTGATAAAGATTATGGATTTCCCCTGCTCGCGCAGTGAAAAAATAACATGAAAGAGATCTTCGGCTTCCTGAGGGGTGAGCACGGCGGTCGGCTCGTCGAGGATGAGAATATCGGCACCCCGGTAGAGCGCCTTAATAATTTCTACACGCTGCTGCACGCCAATCGCCAGGTCTTCGACAATCGCTTCGGGGGGCACGGCTAGGCCATACTGCTGCGACAGCTCGCGGATGCGCGCGATCGCGGTCTTCTGGTCGAGCAGCGGGCCGCTGGTGATCTCTTTGCCCAGCATGATATTTTCGGCTACGGTGACGGTGGGCACCAGCATGAAGTGCTGGTGGACCATGCCAAGCCCAAGCTGGATGGCATCGAGCGGGCTGTGGATGGCAACTTTTTTCCCGCCGATGAAGATCTCGCCCTCGTCTGGCTGGTAGAGGCCGTAGAGGATGTTCATCAGGGTGGATTTGCCCGCGCCATTTTCGCCAAGAAATGCGTGGATCTCACCTGGTTCGAGCGTGAAGCTGACCTGATCGTTGGCGAGGACGCCAGGGAACCGTTTGGTAATGGTACGAACTTCGAGCACGGGAGGCATAGCGCACCTTAATTTTCTCAGACGTGCTTATTTATGATAAAAGGCCTGGAGCAAATTCTCCAGACCCTGGTGTTGGCCGCAGCGAGGCTTTGCTGCTAGTAGCATAACATAAAAAGGGAGAGGCTTAGCCTCTCCCTTTTCGCATAGGCCGATTAGGGCAGGGTCACGTTGGTCTTGATCGAGCCGTCGGCAAGGCCCTTCTGGATGCTGTCGAGCTTGGCCTTCACATCCGCCGACACGGCGCTGGCCGCATCGTGGAAGTCGGCCAGGCCCACGCCGTCGTTGGCGGCGTTGAACAGCACCGTGCCGCCCTTGAACGAGCCATCGACCGCCGACTTGACGGCGTTGTAGACGGCCACGTCCACGCGCTTGAGCGCGCTGGAGACCAGCTTGTCGGCGCCCTTGGTCGCGCCCTTCTGGAAGGTGGTCAGGTACTCGTCCTGGTCGACGCCGAGGACGAACACGCCCTGCTCGGCGGCGGCCTGGATGCCGCCCGAGCCGGTCTGGCCGCCAGCGCCGAAGATCACGTCGGCACCCTCGGAGATGAAGCTGCGGGCCGCCTCAGCGCCGCGGGCGCGGTCGGTGAAGCTGTCGATGTAGACCTTCTGCACCTTGACGTCGGCGTTGATGGCCTTCACGCCGTTCTCGTAGCCGAGCACGTAGCGCTGCACCGGCGGGATCTCCTGGCCACCGATCACGGCGACCGTGCCGCTCTTGGTGAGCGAGGCGGCCAGCGCGCCAGCCAGGTAGCCGGCCTCGTCCTCCGAGAAGGTCAGGGCCTGCACGTTGTCGATCGGCGGGTCGTACGAGGAGTCCACGATGGCGAACTTGACATCGGGGTGCTTCTCGGCAGCCTCTTTGATGGCATCGCCCATCAGGAAGCCCACGCCGATGATCATGTTGTAGCCCTCGCCCACCAGCTGGTCGATGTTCTTGCTGTAGTCGGCCTGGGCCTGGGTCTCGATATATGCCGTCTGGACGCCCAGCTCGGCCTCGGCCTTCTTCAGGCCCTCGTAGGCGAACTGGTTGAAGGTGCCGTCGTTGATCTTGCCTACGTCGGTGACGAGGCCAACCTTGAGGGTGGCACCGCCCGCGCTCGCGGTGGCGCTGGCCTCGGTGGTCGCGGCGGCGGTGGCCTCGGCGGTAGCCTCGGCAGTGGCCTCGGCGGTGGCCTCAGCAGTGGCCTCGGCGGTGGCCGCAGGAGCCTCGGTAGCAGCCGGAGCCTCGGTGGCAGCCGGGGCGGCGGTGGCGGCGGCTGGGGCGGTGGTGGCCGGGGCGGCCGGGGTCGTCGTGCCGCAGGCTGCCAGCGTCGAGCCGAGCAGCGAGAGCGTCAGGACCACTGCGCTGAGTGGTTTTCGCATAGGAATCTTCCTCCGTCCATAACATAACTATGGAAACAGCACCATCCAGCGGGCATTGCTGCGCCACCTTTTGGCGAACACAGGATAACATATTTTAAACAGTGTGATGCGGTCGCCGAACAAGAAAGCGACCTATGAGGCCACGCCCCTAAGTCGCCGATGACCGATGGTGGGATGTTGGTGAGTTGCCGGATTATACCAATGCTTGCGGCATGCTGCAATAGGGGTGCCAGGGCGTTCTAGGGCTACCTGATGCTGGATATGGCTGTGATGTTGGGTGCGGAGAGATCGCGCTGCGTGGGTTTTGTGCGGAAAGCACAGGAGCAGAGGGCGGGGATTTAGTGGCTTTGTCCAGAGCGTGGCGGGCGCGGGCTGAGTTTCTGTGGTTCGCTCTCATCAAATTCTTATTTTTAATGGCGCATCCACAGCTCTTTTCTTGCTTTGCGGCACAAACGATATCGCGATGGGATCTGGCCTTTCACCAACGAAAAAGCATCAGGGCGGCCAATTGGCCGCCCTGATGCGGAAGTGGTGGAGCAATGGGGATTCGAACCCCAGACCTACTGCGTGCAAAGCAGTCGCTCTCCCAACTGAGCTATTGCCCCAATAAAAAAGGAAGGAGTAAGTCGAATTCTTACCACTTCCTTCATTGTTTGGTGGGCGTAGGTGGACTCGAACCACCGACCTCGATCTTATCAGGATCGCGCTCTAACCATCTGAGCTATACGCCCGTTCGCTTTCGACGTGCGGGATTATAGCATTATCGGGGTATCTTGTCAAATCGGCCATATCGGGCGTTGGGATGCGGGTGCGGGGCGTCGGCCCCATGGGCGGGGCCGACGAATTTCTGCGGGGTTTTGAGCCTACTGCGGCACGTGGTCGTGGGCGTGGTAGCTCGACCGCACCAGCGGGCCGCTCTCGACGTGGCGGAAGCCGCGCCGCGCGCCCTCCTCGCGGTACATCTGGAACTCGGCGGGCGTCACATAGCGGTCGATCGGCCAGTGCGAGCTGGTGGGCGCGAGGTACTGCCCAATGGTGATCACATCCACATCCATGCTGCGCAGATCATCCATCACCTCGATCACCTCGGCGGGCTGCTCGCCAGCGCCCACCATGATGCCGCTCTTGGTCACCACCCCGCCGCCCAGCTCGCGGGCGCGGCGCAGCAGCTCTAGCGACTGGGTGTAGCTGGCCTTGGGCCGGAAGCGCCGGAACAGCCGTGGTACGGTCTCGATGTTGTGGTTCAGCACGTCGGGGCGGGCCTGCATCACCACGGCGAGCGCGTCCCAGTTGCCCTCGAAGTCGGGGATGAGCACCTCGACCTTGCAGTCGGGCAGGCGCTGGCGGATCAGGCGGATGGACTCGGCGAAGATGTGCGCGCCGCCGTCGGGGGCGTCGTCGCGGTTGACCGAGGTGAGCACGGCGTGCTTGAGCCGCAGGTGCTCCACCGCGTCGGCGATCCGCTCTGGCTCCTGCTCATCGATCGGCGCGGGCTTGCCCTTGGCGATCGCGCAGTAGCGGCAGCCGCGCGTGCACACGTCGCCCAGCAGCAGGAAGGTGGCGGTGCGGTGGTTCCAGCACTCGCCCATGTTGGGGCAGCGGGCCTCCTCGCACACGGTGTGCAGGCGCTTCTCGCGGATGAGCGAGCGCACATCGGTGTAGTTCTCGCCGGTGGGCGCCCGCACCCGCAGCCAGTCGGGGCGGCGCGGCGCGGCGGGCTGGTCGGCCTTGGCGCTGGGCGCGCTGGTGGGGGTGAGCGGTATGAAATCGGCCATATGGCGATGCCTTTCTCTACCTTGAGTCGGGTGGTGGGTTGCGAAGTGTCATCTTCTCGTTTCCGTACTATAACATACGCGCCGTGCGATCTTCTCAAGATCGCGCTTTTTGGGGCAGAATTAATACTTGACAAACTTGATCAAGTAAATTAGTATCACCACATCCATTCTTCGTGCTGCGCAGCACAATCTTTCAGAACACCACTCTATGGGCCTCTACCGCCCACAAGCGACAGGAAAGGAGCACCCTGTGGCCGAGGTTGTGACACTTGCTGGGAGCCTATCGGCGCGCTCGCGCTCGACGGCGGTGCTGGGCTATGTCCGCGAGCAACTGGCGGCGCGGGATGTTGCGGTGCGGCATATTGCCCTCCAGGGCCTGCCCGCCGAGGATGTGCTCTACGCGCGGGCCGACGCCACGCCGATCCGCGACGCCATCCGCCAGATCGAGCTGGCCGATGCGCTGGTGGTGGCCACGCCGATCTACAAGGCGGCCTACAGCGGCGCGCTGAAGGCCTTTCTCGACCTGCTGCCGCAGCGCATCCTAGAGCGCAAGGTGGTGCTGCCGATCGCCACTGGCGGCTCGCCCCACCACCTGCTGGCGATCGACTACGCGCTGAAGCCAGTGCTTTCGGCGCTGGGCGCGCAGCACGTGCTCAGCGGCGTGTACCTGCTGGATGCGCACATCCAGCTGGGCGAGGATGGCCGCGCGGATTTCGAGCCGCTGTCGCTGGCGCGGCTGGATGCGTCGCTGGATGCGCTGGCCGCCGCGCTGCCGCTGGCCCGCGCGGCGCTGGCGTAGGGGGTAGACGATGAGACTGCGACACAACCCCCTGGTGCGCGGGCTGCTGGCTGCGGCGGCGCTGGCCCTGCTGACCGCGTGCGCCGCGCCCAGCGCCGTGGCCCAGCCCCAGCCGCTGAGAACGCTGCGCATCGGCTACCAGAAGGGTGGCACGCTGCCCATTCTGAAGGCCCAGCAGCGCCTGGAGAAGCGCTTCGCCGACCAGCAGATCGCCGTGACATGGCTGGAGTTCCCCGCCGGGCCGCCGCTGCTGGAGGCGCTGAACGCGGGCAGCATCGACATCGGCGCGACCGGCGAGTCGCCCGCGATCTTCGCGCAGGCGGCGGGCACCCCGCTGGTGTACGTGGCCGCGCAGCAGAGCGACGTGGCCGGGCAGGCCCTGCTGGTGGCCAAAGACTCGCCGATCACGAGCGTGGCCGACCTGAAGGGCAAGAAGGTGGTGCTGGGCAAGGGCACCAGCGCGCACTACTTCCTCATCCAGGCCCTGAAGGATGCAGGCCTGAGCTACGGCGATGTCGAGCCGGTCTTTCTGAACCCGCCCGACGCGCGGCCCGCCTTCGAGAGCGGCTCGGTGGACGCTTGGGCGATCTGGGATCCGTATCTGACGCTGGCGCTGAAGTCGGGCCAAGCCCGCGTGCTGCGCGATGGCGCGGGGCTGCCGCAGCGCCACACCTACTACCTGGCCGCCCGCAGCTTCGCGCAGAGCCACGGCGATGTGCTGGGCGGCGTGCTAGATGAGGTGCAGCAGGTGGAGCAGTGGTCGAAGGCCAACCCCGACCAGGCCGCCGCCGCGCTGGCCCCGGTGGTGAAGATCGATGAGTCCATCCTGCGCGAGATCGCCCACCGCACGCCCTACGGCCTTGAGCCGATCAGCGAGCAGATCGTGGCCGACCAGCAGGATGTGGCCGACACCTATGAGCAGCTTGGCCTCATCCCCAAGAAGATCGTGGTGGCCGATGCGGTGTGGCAGTGGCGCACGCAAGAAGGAGCGAAGTGATGAACGTCCTCTGGTTCTTCCCCACCCACGGCGATGGCCGCTACCTGGGCAGCGACATCGGGGGCCGCCCGGTGACGCTGGAGTACCTGCAGCAGATCGCCAAGGCCGTGGACTCGCTGGGCTACGCTGGTGCGCTGCTGCCCACCGGGCGCAGCTGCGAGGATGCCTGGATCATCGCGTCGGCGCTGCTGAGCCATACCCAGCGCATGAAGTTCTTGGTGGCTGTGCGCCCCGGCCTCAGCTCGCCCGCCCTGGCGGTGCGCATGGCCGCCACCTTCGACCGGCTCTCCGGCGGGCGGCTGCTGATCAACGTGGTGACAGGCGGCAACCCCGACGAGCTGGCGGGCGATGGCCTGCACCTAGCCCACGACGAGCGCTACGCGCTGACCGACGAGTTTCTGTCGGTCTGGCGCGGCCTGCTGGCGGGCGAGACGGTGGACTTCGCGGGCGAGCACCTGCGCGTGGATGGCGGCCAGCTGCTGTTCCCGCCGGTGCAGCACCCCTACCCGCCGCTCTACTTCGGCGGCTCGTCGCCTGCTGCGGTGGAGGTGGCGGCCAAGCATGTCGACCTGTACCTGACCTGGGGCGAGACCCCGGCGCAGGTGGCGGCCAAGATCGCCGAGGTGCGCGAGCGCGCCGCAGCGCACGGGCGCACGCTGCGCTTCGGCATCCGCCTGCACGTGATCGTGCGCGAGACCAGCGAGGAGGCCTGGGCCAGCGCCAACGACCTCATCCGCTATGTGGATGATGCCGCCATCGCGCAGGCCCAGGCGGCCTTCGCCCGATCCGACTCGGTCGGGCAGCACCGCATGAGCGCGCTGCACCACGGCGGCAGCCGCGCGGCCCTGGAGATCAGCCCCAACCTGTGGGCGGGGGTGGGCCTGGTGCGCGGCGGCGCAGGCACGGCGCTGGTGGGCGACCCGGCCACGGTGGCCGAGCGGCTGCGCGAGTACGCCGACCTGGGCATCGACACCTTCGTGCTCTCCGGCTACCCCCACCTAGAGGAGGCCCACCGCTTTGCCGAGCTGGTCTTCCCGCTGCTGCCGCTGGATCACCCCATCGCCGCGCAGCAGGGGTTGCCGCAGCAGGGCGAGCTGCTCGGGGCGCGGGCCTACCCGCGCGAGCTGGCGCTGAGCGGGCGCTAGCGGCTGGAGCGCTGGCGCGGGGGCTTGGCCGCGCGCCAGTATGGCCTGGCGAGAAGACGAGAAGGAGAATGACCATTCTTGCAGGAGCGACACAGGAGCCAGCCGCCCTCGCCGCGCCCGCCCGCCGCCGGGCCTGGGCGCGGCCCAGCCTGCTGCCCTGGGCGCTGCCCCTGGCGCTGGTGGCGCTGTGGCAGGCGCTCTCGGCGCTGGGCCTGATCAGCGCGCGGGTGCTGCCCGCGCCGCTGGATGTGCTGCGCGCCGCCCTGGCGCTGATGGAGGGCGGCCAGCTGCTGCGCGACATCGGCATCAGCACCCAGCGGGCGCTGCTGGGCTTTGCGCTGGGCGGCGGCCTGGGTTTCGCGCTGGGCCTGATCAACGCGGTCAGCCCGCTGAGCGAGCGTCTGCTCGACAGCTCGGTGCAGATGCTGCGCAACATCCCGCACCTAGCGCTGCTGCCGCTGGTGATCCTCTGGTTTGGCGTGAGCGAGCAGGCCCGCCTGTTCCTGGTGGCGCTGGGCGTGTTCTTCCCGCTCTACGCCAACACCTTCCACGGCATCCGCACGGTGGACCACGGCCTGATCGAGATGGGTCAGGTCTACGGCCTCTCGCGCTGGGCGCTGTTCTGGCACATCCTGCTGCCGGGCGCGATGCCCTCCATCCTGGTGGGCGTGCGCTACGGCCTGGGCGTGATGTGGCTGACGCTGATCGTGGCCGAGACTCTGGCCGCCAACAGCGGCATCGGCTACATCACCATGAACGCCCGCGAGTTCATGCAGAGCGATGTGGTGGTGATGGGGATCGTGCTCTACGCCCTGCTGGGCAAGCTGGCCGACTCGCTGGCCCGCCTGCTAGAGCGCTGGCTGCTGGCATGGCACCCGCGCTATGGCCGGGCCTAGCGCCTATCGTGGAGGGGGAACATGACACAAGGGGTAGCGATCCAGCTGGAGCGGGTCGAGAAGCGCTTTGCTGCGCAGCCGGTGCTCAGCCGCCTGGATCTGGCGATAGCGCCCGGCGAGTTTGTCGCGGTGATCGGCAAGAGCGGCAGCGGCAAGAGCACGCTGCTGCGGCTGGTGGCCGGGCTGGATGTGCCCAGCGCCGGTGCGGTGGTGATCGACGGCCAGCCGCTGCGGGCACGCAACAGCGAGGCCCGCGTGATGTTCCAGGATGCGCGGCTGCTGCCCTGGAAGAGCGTGCTGGAGAACGTGGGGCTTGGCCTGCCCGCCAGCGGCCTGGGCCAGCGCGCCGCCGAGGCGCTGGAGCACGTGGGCCTGCACGACCGGGGCGGCGCGTGGCCGCTGGTGCTCTCCGGCGGCGAGCGCCAGCGTGTGGCCCTGGCCCGCGCCCTGGTGAGCGGCCCGCGCCTGCTGCTGCTCGATGAGCCGCTGGGCGCGCTGGATGCGCTCACCCGCATCGAGATGCAGCTGCTGATCGAGCGGCTCTGGCAGGAGCAGGGCTTCACGGCGGTGCTGATCACGCACGATGTGGAGGAGGCGGTGGCCCTGGCCGACCGCGTGGTGCTGATCGAGCACGGCCAGATCGCCCTGGATCAGCGGGTCGATCTGCCGCGCCCCCGCGCGCGCGGCAGCGCGGCCTTCGCGGCGCTGAAGGGCCAGCTGCTTCAGCGCGTGATCGGCAGCGGCTGGGACGTGTAGTCGGCAAGGTCGGGCGGCGGCGCGGCCTCGGCGATCTCCACCGCGAACACCTGGGCGAAGCTGGCCACCACCGCCTGCTCTAGCTCGGCGCGGGATGGGGCGTGCGCCGCGCCCAGCAGCCGCTCGATCGAGGTGACGCCCTTGCCCTCGATGCCGCACGGCACGATCTTCTGAAAGTAGCTCAGGTCGGTGCTCAGGTTCAGCGCGAAGCCATGCTGGGTGACGCCGCTGGAGCTGAGCTTGACCCCGATGGCGCAGATCTTCTCCTGCCCCACCCACACGCCGGTCAGCCCGCCGATCCGCTGGCCCGGCAGGCCGTAGCGCGCCAGCGTCACGATGATCACGTCTTCGAGCATGCGCAGGTAGCGCGCCACATCCCCGCCGTGGCGCGAGAGCTTGAGGATGGGGTAGCCCACGATCTGCCCTGGCCCGTGGTAGGTCACATCTCCCCCGCGATCGCTCTCGATCACCTCGGCCCCCTGGGCCGCCAGCAGCGCGGGCGGCACCAGGAAGTGGCCCTCCTTGGTGGCGCGCCCCAGTGTGTAGGTGTGCGGGTGGCCCAGCAGCAGCAGCGTGTCGCCCACCAGCCCCGCCGATCGCCGCTGCGCCAGCTCGCGCTGCATGGCCCACGCGGCGTTGTAGGGCATCTGGCCCAGCCGCAGCAGCGCGATCGCCGCTTTCTCGGTGTGTATCTCCATCGACCTTCTCATGAAAAACCGTAAGGCGCTTTTGTCGGCCCGCATTATAGCATTTTGAGATGTCAAGAGACGTGGCGCAGGCTGTTGGAAGGGGTGGCGCAGGTTGTTGGAAGGGTGGCACAGGCTGTTGGAAGCGTGGCGCGGTATCTCGGCAACAAGACAGATGCAAGATCACACAAAAAAAGGAGCGGGCCTAGGCTCGCTCCTTTCGATATCTACGGGTGGCGCTAGGCCTCGTCGCTGTCCTCAAGGAAGGCGCGCAGCATCCAGGCCATCTTCTCGTGGGCCTCCATCAGGCCAGTGAGGAAATCGCTGGTGCCCATATCGTGGATCTCCTCCTCGGTCTTGTCCACGAACTCGCGCAGGTTGCGGATGACCGCCTCGTGATCGGCGGTGAGGTTGGCCACCATCTGCATGGCCCCGATCCGCCCGCCCGCATCTTCCTTCAGCGTGGCGCAGTCCAAAAACTCGCGCATGCTGCCGAAGGCGGTGTAGCCCAGGGCGCGCACGCGCTCGGCCACCTCGTCGATAGCCTGCTCAAGCTGGGTGTACTGGGCCTCCAGCAGCTGGTGCAGCGAGTAGAACTGCGGGCCGGTCACGTTCCAGTGGTAGTTGCGGGTCTTGATATACAGCACGTGCTGATCGGAGAGCACGCGGTTCAGCACATCCGCCGAGGCGGCGCGCTCTTTGTCGTTCAGGCCAATATTGATCGCACTCTGCTTTTTCTGCTTAGCTGTCGCAGTCATCACGGTCCTCCTGATCATCGAACCCACTCGGGCCTCTGCTGATTCTAGTAGCACAGGCTGTGCCACAGGGTGCGGTTTTGGGGGCGGGAAAAACCGGGCGCGGGCGGCGTGCGTAGCTTGCTGCAATCATTGGAAGAAAGGTGCGACGGTGCGACGATGGATGCGGAATACCCTGCTGGCGCTGGTGGCCGTGGTGGTGCTGGCCGTGGCGGGCTTTGTGGCCTGGGCCGAGCTGCCGCTGGGCGCGCAGGATGTGGCGCTGGCCGCGCTGCGCTCGGATGATCGCGTGGTGGTGAGCGAGGGGCGCTGGCTGGCGTTTCAGCCTGCGGGCGGGGCGGGCGACACTGGCCTGATCTTCTACCCCGGCGCGCGCGTGGACGAGCGGGCCTACGCGCCCGTGCTGCGCCAGATCGCCGCGCAGGGCTACCTGGTGGTGCTGGTGCCCATGCCGCTGCACCTGGCGATCTTCGACGGCGACGCTGCGGATGACGTGCGCGTGGCCTACCCGGATGTGCGGCGCTGGGTGCTGGCCGGCCACTCGATGGGCGGCGCGATGGCCGCGAGCTACGCCCACGCCCGCCCCGATGCACTGGCGGGCATTGCGCTGTGGGCGGCCTACCCGCAGGCTAGCGACAGCCTGGCCGACCGCACCGGGCTGCGTGCGCTGGCGGTGTTTGGCGAGCTGCATGGCCTAGTCTCGCCCGATGAGCGGGCGCAGGCCCAGGAGCGCATGCCGCCCGATATGCGCACCCTGGTGATCGCGGGCGGCAACCACGCGCAGTTCGGCAGCTACGGCGCGCAGCCGGGCGACGCGCCCGCCGCCATCGACGCGGCGGCCCAGCAGGCCCAGGTGGTGAGCGCCACGCTCGACCTGCTGTGGGATGTGGCTGCCGCGCCCTAGGCGGAATAGCACGGCGCGGCTCCCCAGTGGCTGGGGGCCGCGCCGTGCTGTGCGGGTCGATCCTACGCCTGCATCGCCTCTTTCACCAGCAGGGCGATGTCGGTGGGCTGGCGGGCCACCTTCACACCCACCGCCTCCAGCGCGGCGATCTTCTCCTGCGCGGTGCCCTCGCCGCCCGAGATGATCGCGCCCGCGTGGCCCATGCGCTTGCCCTCAGGGGCGGTCTGCCCGGCGATAAAGCCGACCACCGGCTTGGTGACGTGCTCCTTGATGTAGCGGGCAGCCTGGATCTCGGCGTCGCCGCCGATCTCGCCGATCAGCACGATCGCCTCGGTCTGCGCATCTGCTTGGAACAGCGCCAGCACATCGATGAAGCTGGTGCCGATGACCGGGTCGCCGCCGATGCCCACGATCGTGCTCTGGCCCAGGCCCAGCCGCGTGAGCGCATCGACCGCCTCGTAGGTGAGCGTGCCCGACTTCGAGACCACGCCCACCGGGCCAGCGGCCACGATGTTGCCGGGGATGATGCCGACCTTGGCCGCGCCGGGGGTGAGCAGGCCGGGACAGTTGGGGCCGATCAGGCGCGCGCCCTTCTCCTGGACATAGGCGTAGGTGGCGATCATGTCGTTGGCGGGGATGCCCTCAGTGATGCAGACGATCAGCGCGATACCGGCGGCGGCAGCCTCGCGGATGGCGTCGGGGGCGAAGGGCGCGGGCACGTAGATCACCGAGGTGTTTGCGCCGGTGGCCTTCACGGCCTCGGCGACGGTGTTGAATACGGGAACCCTGCCATCGACGGCCTGCTGCCCACCACGGCCCGGCGTGACGCCAGCTACCACGTTGGTGCCATAGTCCAGCATGGCGCGGGCGTGAAAGGTGCCCTCGTTACCGGTGATACCCTGGACAACCAAGCGGGTGTTGTTATCGATCAGGATGCTCATCGTCGATACTCCTTGAGCCAATGAGGATGGTGTTCTCTGTCGCAAAGCGGGTTTATCCTAGCATATGCGTTGACAAAGCGCAATGCGGCGTGGCGCTTTCACAAGCGCTAGCGCTGGCCGAAGATCGCCCGCCCGACCCGCACCATGGTCGCGCCCTCGGCGATGGCGGCCTCGAAGTCCTCGGACATGCCCATGGATAGCTCGGCCCAGGGCGCGGCGGGGAAGCGGCGGGCCAGCTCCTCGCGCAGCAGGCGGGCGGCGCGGAAGGTGGGCAGCGGGTCATCGCCATAGGGCGCGATGGTCATCAGGCCGGTGATGCGCAGCCCCGGCAGGGCCAGCGCCTGCGCCACATCGGCGAAGAAGCCATGGGCGGCGGCGGGGCGATCCTGCCACATGGCTAGGTCGAAGCCCTCCTTGGAGGCCTCGCCAGAGACGTTGACCTGCAGCAGGGCCTCGCGGGGCGGCTGCCCGGCCTCCTGCACATGGCGGGAGATAGCCTGGGCCAGCCGCAGGCTATTGACCGAGTGAAGGCAGTCGAACAGGGCTGCGGCGCGCTTGGCCTTGTTCGACTGGAGGTGGCCGATCAGGTGCCACCTAGCCCCCTGGCCCGGCAGGCCCAGGATCTTCTGCTCGGCCTCCTGGATGCGGCTCTCGCCGAAGTCGCGCAGGCCCGCCGCCAGGGCCTCGGCGATCCGCTCCATGGGGAAGGTTTTCGAGACCCCGATCAGCCGCACGGTCTGCGGGTCGCGCTGGGCGGCGCGCGCGGCTCGGTCGATGCGCTCCTGGATCTGCGCGATCCGATCTGCTAGAGATTCCACGACGTGATTCCTTGGGTAGTGGCGCGGTTTGCTGCCGCCATTATAGGCCAAGCGCTACTCGCCGAGGCCAGGAATCTGCAGCGCGCTTGCCAGGATCAGCAGGAAATCGTAGGTGCCGTGGGCGATCGCGCTGGTGCTGGTGTTGGTGCGCTTGCGCAGCACGCCCAGCGCCATGCCGACCAAGAAGACCACCAGCAGCGAGTCCCAGCTGTACTGCAGGGCGTGCAGGCTGACAAAGAACAGGTTGGAGAGCAGGATGCCCGCCCTGGCCTGCAGCACGCCGCGCACCGCCAGCTCCTCTCCCAGCCCGGCGGTGACGCCGATCACCACCGCGCCCACCGGGCTGATGGCGAAGCTGAGCAGGCTGCCGAAGGCCTCGCTGTCGGTCTTGGGCCAGCCCAGCGCGCCCCACAGCCAATCTACCCCAGCCGAGAGCGCGGTGACGGCCAGCACCAGCGCCACCGCCGCGCCCAGGCCCACGGCCACCTGGCGCAGCGAGGGCCGCACCAGACCCAGTCGCTGGCAGGTCTGGCGCAGGCTGCGCACCTGGCCGTAGCCCACCGCGAACACCGTGGCCGGCACCAGCCACAGCAGGCCGTAGATCGTGCTCAGCAGCATGCCGGTGTCGCTGCGGCCTTCGTTGATCGACTCGCCCAGCCCCATCTGGCGCACCATGGTCAGCAGCGGCGGCTCGCCCAGCACCACCAGCGGCAGGAAGCACAGCAGCGTGGTGCCGACCACCACGGACAGCATCACGGTGTGCACAAACGACGACGGGTCGATCGGGATGACCCGGCTGAGCCTCCGGCGCACTGGGGGCAGCGCCACAATACCTGCCGCCACCCATGCGGCCAGCACGCCGACGCCCAGCCACACCAGCTTGGCCCCACCGCCATCCACCAGGGTCGGGTCGCCCGCCTGCATATTGGGCGCGAGCGTTGTCCAGCTCACCAGCATGATCATCAGCCCGCCGCCGCCCAGCAGCGCCAGCAGCGCCAGCAGCGCGCCGACCATGCCCAGGGCGTGGCGCTGCCCCAGGTAGGCCAGCACCGCCAGCAGCATAAACGGCAGTGCCTCGACCGCACCCTGGGCTATCTGCCCGAGCTCGGCACCCGGGCTGCCGAGCAGCCAGCCGAGCAGCGCCAGCACCAGCGGCAGCAGCAGAAAGCCGAGGATGAGCCACCAGCGCTGGGCTGGGCGGGGCTGGGCCTCGGGGGAATCCTGCCCATACGAGGGGGAGGAGATCGTGGTCATAGGGGGAAGCTCCTTTGGGGCTAGGTAGACCCGCCGAGCGTATGGCGCGGCGGGCAGGTATCGATATAGGTTCTACGAAAAGCATGCTCGATTTGTCGCATGCTGTCGCCCTAGAAGCAAGAACAGCGCCAGAGCAGGCGTGGCGGGCGAAAATATGTGCGGAAAACCCCTTGCTTTTTCCTCGGCTGGTCGCTATAATACCAGCATCGACTTTGCAAAATGCCGTTCAGGCACAAAGGAGGTGATGCCTATGAGTAGTCAGCGTCAGGGCATCGCCGGAGTGGCGGCCCGCTAGCGCCACAGCGGCGATGTCCTTTTCCACAGAAGCGCCCGCACCGGCATGGTGCGGGCGCTTTGTTGTGCGCCGCGCCTTTGCGGTGGGGTTGGGCATATGGTACGATACATAATGGCCATGGAGAAGAAGAGGCACTATGGATCAGCAGAGCGAGCAAGCAGCGGCGCTTATTCAGCGCTCGGAGCGGATCGTGGCGCTCACGGGGGCGGGCATCAGCGTGCCCTCGGGCATCCCCGACTTCCGCAGCAGCTCGGGGCTATGGGCTAGCGAGAACCCCATGCTGGTGGCCTCGGTCGAGGGCTTCGCCCGCGACCCGCGCCAGTTCTACCGTTGGATCGGCCCGCTGCTCGACCAAGTGCTGCTGGCCAAGCCCAACCCGGCCCACTACGCCTTTGCCGAGCTTGAGTGGCGCGGCCAGCTGCGCGCCATCATCACGCAGAACATCGACGGGCTGCACCAGAAGGCAGGCTCGCACGAGGTCTTCGAGCTGCACGGCCACCTGCGCAGCGCCACCTGCGTGGCCTGCGGCCAGCGCGTGCCCAGCGAGCCGCTCATCCCCCAGGTGCGCCAGGGCGAGGTGCCGCGCTGCAGCTGCGGTGGGGCCTTCAAGCCCGACCTCGTGCTGTTCGGCGACTCGCTGCCCATGGGCCTCTACTGGCTGGCCATCGAGGCGCTGCACCAGTGCGACCTGCTGATCGTGGCGGGCACCTCGCTGGAGGTGGCACCGGTGAGCGAGATGCCGCTGGAGGCGCTGCGGCGCGGCGCCAAGGTCATCCAGATCAATAAATCACCTACCTACCTCGACGCAAGCGCCACCATCACGCTGGCGGGCGACGTGGCCGAGATCTTGCCCCGGCTGGTGCGCCGCGCGGGGGCGATAGGCTAGGGCGCGCACGTTATTCGCACGCCGCCGCGCGGGCGGCACGATACCACTGTTGGAGCAGACTTTGACAAACGAGAACCTATACACCGAACTGGAGGCCCTGCGGCTGCGCGATGCCAGCGTCCGCGGGCGGCTTTGACCTCGCTGCGAAGCAGGAGGAGATAGCCCAGCTAGAGGAGCGCACCGCCGACCCAGGGCTGTGGTCCAACCCGCAGGAGGCCCAGCGGCTGATGCGCCAGCTGAGCCAGCTGAAGGCCGATGTGGCCCGCTGGGATGCGATCGGCGGCCAGATCGAGGGACTGGGCGAGCTGCTGGAGCTGGCCGACGCCGAGGGCGACGAGGATCTGCTGGGCGAGATCGCCCGCGAGCTGCAGGCCGCCGTCAAGACCATGGACGAGCTGGAGATCTCGGTGCTGCTGAGCGCCCCCTACGACGACCGCGACGCCTTCCTTTCAATCAAGGCGGGGATGGGTGGCACCGATGCGCAGGACTGGGCCGAGATGATGGAGCGTATGTACATCCGCTGGGCCGAGCGCCGCGAGTACAAGGTGAATGTGCTTGAGCGCAGCGAGGGCGACGAGGCGGGCATCAAGAGCGTGACGCTGGAGATCCGCGGCCCCTACGCCTACGGCAACGCCAAGGCCGAGGCGGGCGTGCACCGGCTCATACGGCTTTCGCCGTTCAACTCGGGCAATACGCGGCAGACCTCGTTCGCGGGCGTGGAGATCATGCCCGAGGTCGATGATGCGCCCGAGGTCACGATCAAGCCCGAGGATCTGCGGATCGACGTGTACCGCTCGGGCGGGCACGGCGGGCAGGGCGTCAACACCACCGACTCGGCGGTGCGCATCACCTACCGCCCTGGCACGCCCGAGCAGATCGTGGTGACGTGCCAGAACGAGCGCTCGCAGATCCAGAACAAAGAGACGGCCATGAAAGTGCTGCGCGGGCGGCTGCTGGAGCGCGAGCTGCAGCGCCAGCGCGAGGAGCGCGCCAAGCTGAAGGGCGAGTACCGCCAGGCCGACTTCGGCAGCCAGATGCGCACCTACTACCTGCACCCCTACACCCTGGTCAAAGATCACCGCACCGACCAGGAGACCAGCGATGTGCAGGCGGTGCTGGATGGCGCGCTCGAACCCTTTATCGAGTCGTATCTGCGCTGGAACGTCGGGCGCGACGCCTAGCGCTGCCCCACCACGCCCGACGCGCGGAGGACGCGCGTCGGGCGTGGCTGTGCCATGGGCGCGGGCCGCTGGCGGCGCGGCCTGCGGACGCCTTTTAACAAACACTACTGCTACGGCCCGCCCGCGTAGAGCGGCGGCCTGCGTTTTGACCTGTGAGGTTTGAGATGAAGATGAAACAGATCTGGCCGGTGCTAAAAGACTATACGATGATGACGGTGGGCGCGGTGCTGGTGGCCGCGTCGATCAACCTGTTCTTTGTGCCAAATAATGTGGTGACGGGCGGCATCATGGGCGTGGCTATGATGCTCTACAGCTTCTTCGGCCTGCCGATCGGCGTGGTGACGCTGGCGGCCAACATCCCGCTGTTTATCATCGGCTGGAGGCAGCTGGGCGGGTTCATGTTTGGGGTGCGCACGCTCTACGCCACGGTGGTAGTCTCGGTGGCGATCGACCTGCTCGCGCCCTTCATGCACTCGGTCACCAAGGATCCGCTGCTCTACATCCTCTATGGGGCGCTGCTGGATGGCATCGGCGTGGGTCTGGTGTTCCGCGCGCGCGGCACCACCGGCGGCATCGACATCCTGGCGCGGCTGCTGGAGCAGCGCTTCGGCATCCAGCCTGGGCGCAGCCTGCTGGTGATGAACATTGTGGTGTTCGGCGGGGCATTTTTCAGCTATGGCTCCGAGCCGGTGCTCTACGCCATCCTGGCCGCGTTTATCGGCAGCTTCGTGCTGGACTACACGCTGGCGGCGGGCGGCAGCGCGCGCCAGGCGCTGATCATCAGCAGCAAGCCCGAGGCGGTGACGCACGCGCTACTGCACGATCTTGGGCGCGGCGTGACCATGCTGGAGGGGAAGGGGGGCTATACAGGGGATCAGCGGGCGGTGCTGTTGTGCGTGGTGTCGCGCAATGAGATCAGCTTTGTGAAGAACATCGTATCGGCTGCCGATCCGCATGCCTTCCTGATCATCGGTGATGTGAGCGAGGTGCTGGGGGAGGGGTTCCGCACCTTTGCCCACCGGCCCGAGCCGCAGCCAGCGGTGGTGAGCACCCCGGCGCTGGCTACTGGCGAGGAGAAAGCTGTGTAGGGAGGGCGCCGGCATGGCGCTCCGCACCCCCCCTACCCATTACTCACCTACGGCGTGCGCGCGCGGGCGGCGGCCCCGGCCTTCGCGGATCTGCAGGCCATCGATGCCCTCGGTGCTGTAGCGGTTGAGCCAGTCGTACACGGTGTCGGCCTTGCGATAGCGCACCAGCCCGGATCGGGCCACGGTGGCGGCTGGCTTGCCATCGGCGACGAGCAGAATGGCCATTGCCCGCTCGCGTAGATAGGCCTTGGCGGCGCTGTCGCGCAGCCGCTGAAGTTCCTGGCGCTGGCCCTCGGTGAGAAAAATCCGTCGCTGGGTCATTGTGAGGACTCCTCTGTGCTATCGTAACGGTTTGTCGCCCTTGTGCTCTAACAGTGTCGCCGTGCCCGAAATAAATACATTTCTAACTTTTGAATCTGCGATCTTTTCCTCTGCGACATATGGTCGGAGATCGAAGGGCACACGGGCCGATCTGGCCTAGCCTGCGCGCAGCCCCACGGCCAACAATTCGATATGCGTGATCTGGAAGCTGGGCTGGCGCAGCATGAACAGCGGGGAGCTGGGGCGGGTGAGCATGTCGAAGGCGCGCGTGGCCTCAGGGGCGAGGTGGGGGGCGATCAGCGCGCCGAGCTCGGCGAGGTGTGTGGCGAGGTAGCGCTCCTCGTCGGCGGCCAGCGGGGCGCGGCGCTGCACCGCGAAGGGCAGCACACGCACATCCACCGCGCCCGCCTGGGCCAGCAGCCCGCCCAGGTCGCGCCCGATGTAGAACTTGGCCGTGGCCTGGCTAGGGCTGCGGCTCGCCAGGGCCGCGTGCTGCGCCGCCCGCACCGCCAGCTCTAGCTCGGCGGGCCAGGGCAGCACCATGTGGTGCAGGCTGTCGTTCTCAAGCACGGCCACGTGGCCGCCCGGATGCACCACCCGCAGCATCTCGCGCACGGCGGCCAGCGGGTCGGGCAGGCTGAACATACTCTGCGCGCACCAGGCTAGGTCGAACGCGCCGTCGGGGAAGGCCAGCCTGCCCGCCTCGGCCAGCTGGAAGCTGACGCGCTGGCCATGCGGCGCGCGCGCGGCGCGGCCCTGGGCCTCGGCCAGCAGCGCGGGGGAGAGATCGACGCTCACCACGCGGGCGGCGCGCTCGGCCAGCAGCATGCTCAGGCAGCCGTCGCCCGAGGCCACGTCGAGCACGTGGCTGCCCGGCCCCAGCGGCAGCGCCCCCACGATCTGCCGCAGCTCGGGCTGGCGCGAGCGGTGGTAGGCGTGCTGCATCTCGGTGTAGGGCGGCAGCTGCTCGCGCGCGAGCCCGCCGCCCGGCTCGGTGTCAAAGGTGGTGGTCATGGCCCGCTCCTCCTACGATAGCTCGGGGGCGGTAGCGCAAGAAGCGGGCCAGCCGCCAGCATGCTACGATGAAAGCAGGGCGCAGCATCTCAGCCCAGCGTCCAAGCAGGAGGGAGACAACCCATGAATATCTGTGTGTACTGCGCCTCAAGCGATCTGGTGCCCGAGCCGTACAAGGCCGCCGCGCGCGCGGTGGGCGCGGGCATCGCCCAGCGCGGCTGGGGCCTGGTGTACGGCGGCGGCAGCGTGGGCCTGATGGGCGCGGTGGCCCGCCAGGTGCACGCCGAGGGCGGCAGCGTGATCGGGATCATCCCGCAGGCGCTGCTGGATCGCGAGGTGGGCTATATCGACGCCGATGAGCTGGTGGTGACGCTGACGATGCGCGAGCGCAAGCGGATCATGGATGAGCGCTCGGATGCGTTTGTGACGCTGCCGGGGGGATTCGGCACGCTGGAGGAGCTGCTGGAGATCACCACGCTGCGCCAGCTGGCCTACCACGACAAGCCGATCTTTCTGGTGAATGTGGATGGCTTCTACGACCCGCTGCTGGCCATGTTCGATCAGATCTTCGCCCAGTCATTCGCGCACGAGCGCCACCGCCGCCTGGTGACGGTGGTGCGCAGCGTGGATGAGGTGTTCGCGGCGCTGGATGCCTACACGCCGCCGCTGCCGCCCGATGCCGCGACCGCATCCGACCTAGCCTAGCCCTCAAGCTGGTCGAGGATGGCGTTCCACTCCTTCATCCGGTCGGGGTCGCCGCCCTGATCGGGGTGGTGCAGCCGCGCCATGGCCTTGCGGATGGCCCGCGCCTCGTCGGGGGTGATGTCGAACCCACGGGGCGCGGCGGCGCTGCGCTGCTCGGTGCGCTGCCGCCACATGTCGCGCTCGTGCTCGACCGCCGCGTTCTCGCGCGAGATCGTGACCAGCTTGGCGACCACCTGGTTGTAGCTGCGGGCCACATCCTCGCAGCGGCCCTGCTCGGCGCGGATCTGGTGGGCGAGCCGACGGATCGTCTGCTGGGCCGCTTCCAGATCCTGCCGCAGCGTCTCCTCATCGCTGGCGATCTGCCGCTCGTCGTCAAGGTTGCGAAAGTACCGCACGCTCTCCTCCTCTCTTTTCCCTGTGCCTGAGCGCGCCCGCTGCCAGAAGTATCTATTGTACCAACTTACCGCCGCCTAGGGTGCTGTTTCTTCACTTGCGTTCAGGTTTGTTGGCATTTGGCGGGGCGGGACATGGTGCTGCGCGCACGCATCCGAGCCCTCAGCGCGCTTGCTACGCGCTGAGAGGTGGGTACCGTCAGGCTTGGTGTTGTGTGTGCCGTATGATACACGGCTTTGCGATGGGGGAGATCGGCTGCAAGGCCGTTGTTACCGGGGGGAGAACATGGTATGATAGAGCGGTCAGAAAGAGATGGTTTGACAAATGACGTTGACGCCGAGACAGCATGGCTGGCCCGGCGTTCTGTTTGTGGCACCGCCGACACCAGGATGTCGGCCCGTGTATCGGGCCAGCCTTTTGGCACCGCCGCGCCCCCGAGGGCATGCGACCGCCGCCCGTGTGCGCCCAGCCCTTTCCGCCGCGCCGCTGCCTGGCTGCCGATTGCCGCAGGCTCCTCCAATGCGTTCAAGTGCGAGGGAGAAGAATAGAATGGATACCCCAGCAGTCTCACGAATTGGCGTCTTGACAAGCGGTGGCGACTCGCAGGGCATGAACGCGGCTATCCGCGCTGTGGTCCGCGCCGCGCTCGAGCGAGATATTGATGTCTTCGCGATCTACGAAGGCTACCAGGGCATGTACGAGGGCGGCGAGTACATCCGCAAGATGGACTGGAACTCGGTGGGCGGGATCATGCAGCGCGGCGGCACCGAGATCGGCACGGCGCGCAGCGCGGCCTTCCGCAAGCGCGATGGCCTGCTGGCGGCGGCGCGCAACCTGATCGAGCGCGGCATCGACCACCTGGTGGTGGTGGGTGGCGACGGCAGCCTGAGCGGCGCGAACGAGTTTCGCGAGGAGTGGCCTGGCCTGATCGCCGAGCTAGCCGAGACCGGCAAGATCAGCCGCGAGCTGGCCGAGCAGCACCCCAACCTCTACGTGGTGGGCCTGGTCGGCTCGATCGACAACGATATGTACGGCACCGACATGACGATTGGCGCGGACTCGGCGCTGCACCGCATCACCGAGGCCATCGACTCGATCAGCAGCACGGCGGCCAGCCACCAGCGCACCTTCGTGGTGGAGGTGATGGGCCGCAACTGCGGCTACCTGGCGCTGATGGCGGGCATCTCGGGCGGGGCCGACTGGGTGTTCATCCCCGAGAACCCGCCGGATCTTGCCGACTGGGAGTCGCGCATGTGCGAGATCCTCAAGGCGGGCCGCAAGATCGGGCGGCGCGACAGCGTAGTGATCGTGGCCGAGGGCGCGCGCGACCGCGACGGCAACCCCATCCACGCCGACTACGTGAAGCAGGTGCTGGAGCAGCGCCTGGGCGAGGATACCCGCGTCACCATCCTGGGCCACGTGCAGCGCGGCGGCTCGCCTAGCGCCTTCGACCGCTGGATGAGCACCCTAGTGGGCTGCGCGGCGGTGGACGAGGTGCTGGCCATGGGGCCGGACAGCGAGTCCATGGTCATGGGCATCCGCGAGAACCGCATCACCCGCTACCCGCTGATGGCGGCGGTGGAGGAGACCCGCGCCGTGGCCAAGGCGATCGCGGCCAAGGAGTACGACCGCGCGATGGAGATGCGCGGCGGCAGCTTCTCGGACGCCTTCCGCACCCTGCGCACCCTGGTGCGCGCGCTGCCCCACGAGCCGGTGCAGGGCCAGCGCCGCCTGCGCCTGGCGGTGATGACGGCCAGCGGCGCGGCCCCCGGCATGAACACCGCCGTGCGCGCCGCCGTGCGGCTGGGCATCGACAAGGGCCACACCATGCTGGGCATCGAGTCGGGCTTCCGTGGCCTGATGGAGGACAAGGTGCGCGAGCTGACCTGGACCAGCGTGAGCGGCTGGAACTCGATCGGCGGCTCCGAGCTGGGCACCAGCCGGTTCGTGCCCGCCGAGGCCGACCTGCCTACGGTGGCCGCCACGCTGCGCCGCCACAACATCGAGGGCATCCTGATGATCGGCGGCTGGGCTGGCTACCAGAGCGTCTACCGCCTCCAGGCGGCCCGCGACCGCTTCGCCGAGTTTGGCATCCCCATGATCTGCCTGCCCGCCACGATCGATAACGATCTGCCCGGCTCGGAGATCAGCGTGGGCGCGGATACCGCGCTGAACAATATCATCGAGGCGGTCGATAAGATCAAGCAGTCGGCGGTGGCCTCGTTCCGCACCTTTATCGTGGAGGTGATGGGCGGCTACTGCGGCTACCTGGCGCTGATGAGCGGCCTGGCCAGCGGCGCGGAGCGCGTCTACCTGCACGAGGAGGGCGTGACCCTGGATGACCTGCAGAAGGACGTGCGCATGCTGCTGGACGGCTTCCAGAACGGCAAGCGCCTGGCGCTGCTCATCCGCAACGAGAAGGCCAACCGCATCTACACCACCGGCTTCATGCAGGCCCTGTTCGAGGAGGCGGGCGGCTCGCTGTTCGAGGTGCGCCAGTCCATCCTGGGCCACCTGCAGCAGGGCGGCAACCCCTCGCCCTTCGACCGCATCCAGGCCACCCGGCTGGCGGCGCGCTCGGTCGAGTACCTGATCGCCGAGAGCGAGAACGAGTCCCCGGGCGCGGCGATGATCGGCCTGATGCACGGCCATATCGACTACACCCCGATCGTCGAGCTGCCCGCGATCGCCGATATGACGCTGCAGCGCGTGCGCGAGCAGTGGTGGCTGGATCTGATGCCCCGCGTGAAGATGCTGGCCCAGTCTGGCCCGCACGGTCGAGCGCAGCGCTAGGCGCGTGGTGTTTGGCCCGCCCTGCCATTGCGGCAAGGCGGGCCTTTTTTTGTGGCGCGGGGCATCAGGGTGCGCTCCATGGCTCGCTCCAAATCTTGGAGTCTTGGAGCCTTGGTGGTAAAACGGCGCTCTTGTTCCCTTCTTGGTGAGGAATCTGGCTGGCGCGTGCTACAATGGCGGGAAATGGTGCACCTGAAAGAGAAGAGCATGAAGGCGAAGAAGATGCAGAAAGAGCTGGCCGAGCTGGCCGCAACCTACGGGCTGCAGAGCGTGCGGCGGCACATCTTCCTCTGCGCCGACCCGAGCGATGCGAAGTGCTGCGGGCGCAAGGAGGGGATCGAGTCGTGGAACTTCCTCAAGAAGCGGCTGAAGGAGCTGGAGCCAAAACTGGCCGAGGCCAGCATCTACCGCACCAAGGCCAACTGCCTGCGGATCTGCGCCTTCGGGCCGGTGGCGGTGGTCTACCCCGAGGGCGTGTGGTACCACTCGTGCACGCCCGAGGTGCTGGAGCGGATCATCCAGGAGCACCTGATCGGCGGGCGGGTGGTGTCCGAGTACGCCTTTGCCCACAGCCCGGTGGCCGCGCCCGCCGACTAGGGCCGGGCGTCGGCGCGCACGTTGTTCAGCGGGCTCCAGCCACGGTAGCCCTGGGCCTCCACCAGCTGCCAGATGGTGCCGTCGGCCTCCACCGTCGGCTCGTCGATGATGCGCAGGCGGTCGCCCTCGGCGAGGCGCGGCGGCATGGTGGCGCTGTCGAAGCTGGGCTGCTCGTGCAGCCAGCCCGGCCCGCCGCCGAGGTTGACCAGGGTGCCGGTGCGCCCAGGGATGGCGGTGGGCAGCGCGCCAGCGGTGGCGGCGGCCTGCGGCACGGTGGGCGCATCCAGCTCGCGCAGGGCCTGGCCGACCCACTGGTAAGTGGCAAATACCCCGGCGCACAGCATGCCGCTTACCGCCACCATGATCGCCAGGCGCAGCATGTCGCGGTTCCAGCTGGGCGCTGGCTCGGCTGGCTCGGGCGGCTGCTCGCGCGCCCGCTCGGCGGTGCGGCGGGCCTTGGTCAGCTCATCCAGCATGCCCTCGGCCCCGCAGAACACGGCGACGAAGCGCCCGTAGCGCAGCATGTCGGCGGCGCGCCACGCGAAGGGGCGGCCCTGGATGAAGCCGCGCCGCACGTGCTGGGCGTCCAGCACCAGCTGTAGCTCGGTGTCGGCCAGGGCCAGGTGGCGCTGGGCCAGGTCGGCCAGGGCTGCCCAGCTCAGCTCGCGGCGGATGAGCCGCTGGCGGTCGTCCTCGGCCACGGCGGGCGTGCTGGCCAGCGCGCCGCGCATGTGCTCCTCCAGCGCGCTATGGATGGCCAGCAGGGCCACGCCCATCAGGTCGCTGTCGCTGGATGCGCGGGCCAGCAGCCCGAACCCGCGCCGCAGCTTCGCCTCGACTGTGCTCATGCGGTCTCGCCTCTCGCTCCTGATCGTGTGGCGGCTCCCCCCGACGTGTGGCGCAGCCGGGGCGTACCCCAGCTGCGCCGCAGGCGCTACTTGATCACTGTCAGGCCGCCCATGTAGGGCTGCAGCACCTCGGGCACCAGGATGCTGCCATCCTCCTGCTGGTAGTTCTCGATAATCGCGATCATCACGCGCGGCAGGGCAAGGCCCGAGCCGTTGAGCGTGTGCACGAACTCGGGCTTCGCGCCGTGGCTGGGGCGGTAGCGGATGTTGGCGCGGCGGGCCTGGTAGTCGCCGAAGTTGCCGCACGAGCTGACCTCAAGCCACTCGCCCACGCCGGGCGCCCACATCTCCAGATCGTACTTCATCACCGCCACGCCCAGGTCGGCGGTGCATAGCTCCAGCAGGCGGTAGGGGATCTTCAGGCCCCGGCACACGTCCTCGGCGTTGTCGATCAGCGCCATCAGCTCGTCGTAGCTCTTCTCCGGCTCCACGAACTTCACCATCTCGACCTTGTCGAACTGGTAGACGCGCTTGATGCCGCGCACGTCGCGCCCGCCGCTCATCTGCTCGTTGCGCCAGCAGGGCGTGTAGGCCACGTGGTAGATCGGCAGCCGCCCCGGCTCCAGGATCTCCTCGCGGTAGAGGTTGGTGACCGGCACCTCGGCGGTGGGGATGAGCGTCATGTCCTGGCCCTCGACGCGGAACAGGTTGTCGCCGAACTTGGGCAGGTTGCCGGTGCCCACCAGCACCTCCTCCTTCACCACATAGGGCGGCAGGATCTCGGTGTAGCCGTGCTTCTGGGTGTGCAGGTCGAGCATCCAGGTCACCAGGGCGCGCTGCAGCCGCGCGCCCGCGCCCTTGAGCACGAAGAAGCGGCTGCCCGAGATCTTGATGCCGCGCTCGAAGTCGATGATGTCGAGCGCCTCGCCCAGATCCCAGTGGGGCTTGGGCGCGAAGCCCAGCTCGCGCGGGGTGCCCTCGGTGCGGGCCACCTTGTTGTCGGCGTCGCTCTGGCCGTAGGGCACGCGGGCGTCGGGGATGTTGGGCAGGGCCAGCATCAGCGCGGTGAAGGCGGCCTCGGTCTCGGCGATCTGCTTGTCCAGCTCGGCGATCTGGTCGCCCACGGCGCGCATCTCGGCGATCTTGGCCTCGCGGGCGGCGGCGTCCTTCATCTTGCCGATCTCCTTCGAGACGGCGTTGCGGGTGGCCTTCAGGGTCTCGGCGTCCTTCAGCAGCGTGCGTCGCTGCTCATCCAGCCCCAGCACCTGGTCGACCAGCGCGGGGTCCTCGTCGCGCCGCTTGAAGCCCTCCTTCACAAAGTCGGGCTGCTCGCGGATGAGCTTGATATCCAGCATGAGAGTCTCCTCTATCTAAACAAGGCGTTGTATAGCGTTAGATCCGCACGAAGCTCCACGAGATCATTTTGCCGTCCTCGTAGGGTGCGATGCCGTGGAACGGGCGGGGGTCGTCGTCGAACACCATATCGATCCAGAGCCTATCGCTGTCCCATAGGTTGAGCGACTGGATCTGGTCGACCGGCACCCACTCCAGCGTGCCCTCGTGGTTGGCCGTCAGCGGCGTGCCGCTCCAGCGGTCCACGCGGAAGATGAAGCCCAGCCAGTCTTCGTCGCCCACGAAGCCCGGCCAGTTGACCGTGCCGCGCAGCGACATCTCCTCGATCTCTATCCCGGCCTCCTCGCGCACCTCGCGGCGGATGCCGCTGGCCACGTCCTCCTGCGGCTCCAGCTTGCCGCCCAGGCCGTTGTGCTTGCCATAGTGGACGTCGTCGGGGCGGGTGTTGCGATGGATCATCAGCACCGAGCGCCTGTCGGGCGACAGGATGTAGGCCAGGGTGCCGAGGATGGGCTTGTATGGTGCCATGCGCTGTTCTCCTTCTCTACCAGGCGTCGGTCAGGCCGCTCTTTCTGGCGCGGTGCTCGTCGATCCGGCGGGCGCTGCCGCGCTCGATGCCCTCGGGCAAGGCGTCCATGGGAAAGTAGCGGGCCTCGGCGATCTCAAGCGTGTCGCGGGGGATGAGCGTGGCGCTGCCCTGGGCCACGAATACCGCGATGTGGTTGGTGATGCCCAGCGCGAAGCTGTGGTACATGCCGTGCAGCCGCTCGATCTGCACCATGGCCCCGGCCTCCTCGTAACACTCGCGGCGGGCGGCCTGCTCTAGCGGCTCGCGTCGGCCCACCCCGCCGCCCGGCAGCGACCACGGCCTGGGGCCGCTGCGGTGCCGCACCAGCAGCACATGGTCGCCCTGGATGACCAAGATGCGCACGCCCACCAGCAGCGGCTTGGTGATCCACCACCACACGCCGCGCGCCCGCAGCGCCCCGGCATAGAGCGCGGTCAGCGCTCGATCGCTCAGCGGTAGTCGCATAGCTGCCCCCCGGTGTCGCATGCCAATAAAAAAGCCCCCATCCTCTTTTTCATAAGAAAAAGGACGAGAGGCGCTGTGAGCCTTCGTGGTGCCACCTTCATTCCGATCGCGGGCTTTTTTTGTGCCACGGCGATCGCTCGCTGCGCGCTAACGGGCGCACCCGGCCTCGGTTCGGCTGGCGCGTGCGCGCCGCTTTTCCGGGCGACTCGTGGAGGGGATTGGGCAGGTGCCGCGCTGCCGCCTCGCACCATCCGGCGGCTCTCTGCAAGCGGGCGACGGGCCTACATCGTCTCCGTCATCGTCTGTCGGCTGCGATTATAGCACGGGGCTAGGCCCTGCGCAATCGGGCAGCGGGCCTGTTTCACCGCGAAGACGCGGAGATTTCTACCACCAATGGAGTCTTGATGGTAAAACGGTTCTTTCGTTCCCTTGGTGTCTTGGTGGTAAAGCGGTACACTAGAGGCGAGACGATCCGACACAGGAAGAGAGATGCCGCGATGTATCGCCAAGGCGTGCTGCTCAACATGATTATGCTCACCGGCCTGGCGGCGGTGCTGGCCGGGGCCGCCGGGCGGCTGATGCCCGCGTGGTCGCCTGCGCTGCCGGTGGCGTTGGTGGCGCTGGTGGCGCTTGAGGCGGGCGTGGTGCACCGCACCTACCGCCGTGACCGCATGTGGTTGAGCGAGCTGCTGCACTACCTCGCGCCCGAGCTGCTGGTGCTGGCCATGCTGGCCCGCGTGGCCGCCAGCCTGAGCGGCGGGGCCGACCTGGCCGCCGACGCGCGGCGCTGGCTGGGCGACCCGCTGGGCGCGCTCGACCTGCCGTTCTGGCTGGTGCTGGCGGCGGCCTGCGGCGCTGGCTGGCTCACCCACATCACCATGGAATCGCTCTGCCAGCTGGAGCCAAAGCCGCTGGAGCTAAGCATCCCCAGCGACGAGATCCGGCGCATGATGCAGCTGGTGCTGCAGGACAAGGCCGAGGCGCTGCGCCAGGTGGGGCGGCGCTTCCTGTTCGGCGGGGCGGCGCTGCTAGTGGCGTTGGGTGTCACCTCGGTGAACATGGAGGTGCTGGGCGGCCCCTCGGTGCCCATGCCGCCCGCCAGCGTGGCGGGGGCGCTGGCCTACCTGATCTGCGGCTTCATGCTCTACAGCCGGGGGCGGCTGGCCCTGCTGCGCAGCCGCTGGTGGCTGGATGGGGCCAGCATCGCGCCGGATGTCGAGCGGCGCTGGGGCGTGTCGAGCTGGCTGATGGTGGCCGGGGCGGCGCTGGGCCTGGCGCTGCTGCCGCGCAGCTACGGCATGGGCCTGCTAGAGACGCTGCACGCCTCGCTGGGGCTGGTGGGCTACGCGCTGCTGATGGTGGGCTATCTGGTGGTGTGGGTGTTCGGCATGCTGGCGCTCATCCCAGCGGCGCTGATGGCGCTGTTCGGCGGGCAGTCCATCCCGCCCGAGGCGGCGGGGGCGCTGCCCGCCATGCCGCCCGCGCCGCCCCAGGCCGAGCACCAGCCCAACTTGGCCTCGGCCATGGTGTTCTGGCTGTGCATGGCGGCGCTGGTGCTCTACGCCCTGGTGACGGTGGTGCAGCGCCACCCGCTGCTGGCCGAGCGGCTGCTGGGCGGGCCGCTGCGCGACCTGTGGGCTTGGCTAGGCCGCCTTTGGCGCGGCGGGCGGCGCTGGGCGGCGCTGGCCAGCAGCGCCGTGCGCCAGCGGCTGCGGCCCGCGCCCGCGCCCGCCGCGCTGCGCAGGCTGCGGCTGCGGCTGGGCGCGCTGGCCCCGCGCGATATGGTGCGCTACTTCTACCTCTCCACCCTGCGCCGCGCCGCCAGGGGAGGCGTGGCCCGCCGCCCGGCCCAGACCCCGCGCGAGTACGCGGCCACGCTCTCCAGCGCCCTGCCCGAGGCCGAGCCAGACATCGCCGCGCTCACCGAGTCGTTCGTGGCCGCCCAGTACAACCCCCGCCCCGTGAGCGACGCCGACACGCGGCGCGCCCGCCCGCCGTGGCAGCGCCTGCGCGATAGGCTGCGTCAGCGCTAGGGAGGCGCTGCCCCTCAGCAGATGCGCCGCGTTCATCGCACATTCATCCGATGCTCACGGTGCATTCGGATGCGCTCCGTGCCACGTTGCATCAATAGAGGCATGGATAGGTGTTTGGGGAAGGGCGTGTGCAAGTCGGGGAAGGGCGTGTGCGAGTACTCAGAAAACAGCGCAGCGGCCAGGGGCTTGCCCCTGGCCGCTGCGCTATGCGTGGTGCGTGACGCCTAGTAGGTCGGCACGCTCGGGTCCACATCCTCCGACCAGCGGATGATGCCGCCGGCCAGGTTTTTCAGCTTGCGGAACCCGGCGCGGCGCAGCGTATTGATCGCGCGCGCGCTGCGGACGCCCGACTTGCAGTAGACCACCATCTCCACCGAGGTGTCCAGCTCGCTCATGCGCTCGGGCAGCTCGTTCACCGAGATGCGCACCGCGCCGGGCAGGTGGCCGATCTCCCACTCGTTGGCCTCGCGCACATCCAGCAGGAAGGGCTTCTCGGGCTGCTGGAGCCACGCGGCCAGCTCCTTGGGCGTCAGCTCCTCCACATCCTCCGCCGCCTGGACCTCGGATGTGATGCCGCAGAACATCTGGTAGTCGATCAGCTCGGTCACGGTCGGGTGCTCGCCGCATACCGGGCAGCTGGGGTTGCGGCGCAGTTTCAGCTGGCGGAACTGGAGGTTCAGCGCATCGTAGAGCAGCAGCCGCCCGATCAGAGTCTCGCCGATGCCGGTGAGCAGCTTGATCGCCTCGGTGGCCTGGATGGTGCCGATCACACCCGGCAGCACGCCCAGCACCCCGCCCTCGGCGCAGCTGGGCACCAGGCCGGGGGGCGGCGGCTCGGGGTAGAGGCAGCGGTAGCAGGGGCCGCCGTCCTTGGGGTGGAACACGGTGGCCTGGCCCTCGAAGCGGAAGATCGAGCCGTAGACATTCGGCTTGCCCAGCATCACGCTGGCGTCGTTGGTCAGATAGCGGGTGGGGAAGTTGTCGGTGCCGTCGATCACCACGTCGTAGGGGCGGATCAGGTCCAGCGCATTGTCGGATGTGATCTGCGTCTCGTAGGTGGTCACCTCGACGTTCGGGTTCAGGTCTTGGATGCGGCTCTTGGCCGACTCGGTCTTGAGCATGCCCAGGGTGGATGTGCCGTGGGCGATCTGGCGCTGCAGGTTGCTCTCATCGACCACGTCGAAGTCGAGCAGGCCGATGTGGCCCACGCCTGCCGCCGCCAGGTAGAGCGCCAGGGGCGAGCCGAGGCCGCCCGCGCCGATCAGCAGCACGCTACCCTGCTTCAGCTTGCGCTGGCCCTCCATGCCGAACTCGGGCAGGATGAGGTGGCGCGAGTAGCGGCGGATCTCCTCATTTGAAAGCTGCGTATCTGTCATAGTGATGCTCTGCGATCGCGTGCGCCGGGCCAGTGCCCGCTGGCGCTGCGATCAACAGCTGCCCCCCGCAATCGCTGGAATAATGCTGACGGTCTCGCCATCCGGCACCTGGGTCTCCGCGCCCTGAAGGTAGCGGATGTCCTCATCGCCCACATAGATATTCACAAAGCTGCGCAGCTCGCCCTGCTCGTTGTGCAGCTGCTTGCCCAGCTGCGGGTGCTGCTCGACCAGGGCGGCCAGCACCTCGCGGATGCTGCCGCTGGCGAGCTTGGCGCTCGCCTGGCCCCCGGCGTACTGGCGCAGCGCGGTGGGGATGGTGATCGTAACTGCCACGGTGAACCTCCAACTGTAAGAAGCCAAAGAATGCGGCCCAGCGGCGCTGCTGGGTGTGCGGCGCTAGCGGGAGCCAAGCTCCTCGGCGATAAAGCGGCTGCCGTCCTCGGCCAGCAGCCAGCTGGCCAGCTCTGCCGCGCCATCGCTGCGCACCGACTGGATGAGAAACGAGAAGCTGGTGCCGCCGCCCACGCCCTGCGCGCCGACCCGGTCGCGCTCGGATGGGATGGCGGGCCAGTCGGGGTGCGAGTGGTAGCAGCCCACCACATCTAGCCCCTGGGCCTGCGCCTCGCGGTCGGCGCGCAGGTAGTCCTTGGGGTCGAGGTAGAAGCGGTCGCGCTGCGAATCGGCGTCGTCGGTCTCGGAGAGCGCCACCTGGCCGGACCAGCTGTTCTGGGCGGCGTAGGTGGCCACCACCGCCTTGCTGCGGCCCTCCAGCGTGCCCAGCAGCAGCCCAACGCACTCGTTGGGGTAGCTGGCCTGGGCGTGGGTGGCGATGGCCGCGCGGACCTCGGGTGTGAGCGTGATCATGGTGAAGCCCTCTGTCTACTGGCCCAGCTGCGCCAGGCCCCGCGCGGCCACTAGCTTGAGGTGCACCACCATGAAGTGGACACCGTTCAGGCGCTGCGGGGAGAGCGCGCTCTGCAAGCCCATGCGGTAGTAGATGTCGTTCGGTAGCCGCACGATCTCCTTTGGCTCAAGGCCGTTCAGGCCCTGGCGCAGGATCTCGGCGAAGCCGCGCACCGTGGGCGACTCGGGCGGGATGTCGAAGTGGAAGAAGATCTGCCGGTCGCGCAGCTCGAATGCGATGTCGACCGGGGTCGCGCACTCGTCCACGCGCTCTAGCGGGGCGCTGGCGCGCAGCGGCGCGGGCAGGGCCGGAAGCTGCTCGGAAAACTCCAGCAGGGTCTCAAGCTTCTCCTCGCGGCTCATGTCGCGGAAGTCGTCGATGATCGCCTGCAGGGGCGCGGGCAGGGGTGCTTGTGCATCACTCATAGTGTACCTGATCGCATGAGGCGCAAAAAAAGGGGCCGTGCTGATTCAACCCGCAGTATAGCGCATATTTGCGCCGCCTGGGAATCATCCACGCCCCCTCGCATCGGATTCGCCGCTGGGCTAGGGCTGGTAGGTCTTCTCGATCGGCAGGCCCACGCTGTTGCCCCACTCGGTCCACGAGCCGTCGTAGTTGCGCACCTTGGGGAAGCCCAGCAGGTAGCGCAGCACGAACCAAGTGTGGCTCGACCGCTCGCCGATGCGGCAGTAGGCGATCACGTCCTGGTCGGGGGCGATGCCCTGGCTGCCGTACAGCTCCTCTAGCTCCTCGCGGCCCTTGAAGGTGCCATCCTCGCGCACGGCCTTGGCCCAGGGCACATTCACGGCGGTGGGGATGTGGCCGCCGCGCAGCGTGCCCTCCTGGGGGTACTCGGGCATGTGGGTGCGCTCGCCGCTGAACTCCTGGGGGCTGCGCACATCCACCAGCGCGCCGCCCTGGCGCACGTGGGCCAGCACCTGGTCGCGGAAGGCTCGGATGGTGGCGTCGTCGCGCTCGGCGGCGGTGTAGCTGGCCGGGGCGGGGCTGGCCTTCTCCTTGGTCAGCGGGCGGCCCTCGGCGGCCCACTTGGCCCGCCCGCCGTTCATGATGCGGGCGTCGCGGTGGCCGAACAGCTTGAACACCCAGAGGGCGTAGGTGGCCCACCAGTTGTTTTTGTCGCCGTAGAACACCACCGTAGTGTCGTTGGCGATGCCCTTGGATGCCAGCAGTTTCTCGAAGCTGGCCTTGTCGAGGTAGTCGCGCACCACGGGGTCGTTCAGGTCGGTCACCCAGTCGATATTTACCGCGCCGGGGATGTGGCCCTGGTGGTAGAGCAGGATGTCCTCGTTGCTCTCTACAAGGCGCACCTTGGGGTCATCCAGGTGCTGCGCGACCCACTCGGTGTCGACCAGCACTTCGGGATGGGCATATGCGGCCATTGCGCTGCCTCCGCAGTTCTATTCTGAAGTAGATTTGCCAAGTTAATTAAGTAATTCTACTCAGAAAGCCGGGCGGCGTCAAGCCAGAAGGGGCGGGCGTTTGGCGGCGGGCATTCTTGATTCACCGAAGATTTTCAACCACGAAGACGCGAAGGCTCGAAGGTTGCTCTTCCTTTTCCCTTCGCGCCTTCGTGGCTATTGGTTCCCTTTTCCTTGGTGTCTTGGAGCCTTGGTGGTGAAAGAATCTATGCTTTATCGAGAATGCATAGACCCTGGGGCGCGCGTTTGGCGGCGGGTGTGTCGCCAAACGGTGTCGCGGCTGGGGGTGCTAGGGCAGCTCGACAAAGATATCGCCGCCCTCAATGCTGGTGGGGTAGGTGGCCAGCGGGCCATAGGCGGGCAGGGCTAGCACCGCGCCGGTGTCGATGCGGAAGCGCGCCCCGTGGAGCGGGCACTCGATCGAGCAGTCGTCGGGGTCGACAAAGCCTTCGCCGAGGTCGTAGTAGGAATGGGTGCAGATCGCGTCGGTGGCGTAGATCTGGCCGCCGACGTTGTAGATCGCGATGCGCTCGCCCTGGCAGTCGAACGAGCGCACACTGTTCTCGGGGATCTCGCCCACCGTGGTGATCTTCACGCGCATGGCTAGCCTGCGATCCCAAGGGCCTGGAGCATCAGCGCAGGCTCGCCCTCGGGCCAGCCGGTGCGGCCAGGGGCGCTGCTCACCACCAGCAGCGAGGCCAGCGGCCCCACGAACACTAGGTCGATCACGCCATCGGCGGTGACAAGGCCGACCTGATCGAGCCGGCCAGTGCGAGTTTTCGCCCACAGCCGAAGGGATGAGATGCCGATACGTGCGATGTTGGGCGCGGCGCGCTCGAAGGCGGCGTCGGACGCCCAGACAACCTGTCCATCGAGGGTACAAAGCGCTGCCGCATCCGCGTTGGATTGGAGCAGCTCGCCCTCCAGGTAGCGCCCGATTTGCTTCACGAGCGTGTTGGTAAGTGCAATCTGGCTTGCTGTGGTCATGCGTCTGTCCTGCTGTTTCTTAACTAAGCGTGACACGAGGCGCTGCGCCGAGTGCTGGGGCCAGGCTCGCGAACGGTTGGCTACTAGTATACCAGCAAGTGGATAGGTAGCACAGAGCCGACGATCCTGCCGCAAGAGGATCTACGATGCACCCGCGTACGAGAGAGAGCCTTGGCGGAGCTGATGGAGAAGCGCGCGCCCACCATTATTTTGCTCTGCTAGGTATTTTACACGAGTATCGCAGTCGCCTGCAAGATTCTCTCTGTCATGGCTTTGTGAAGCCATATGATCAAATCTGTAAGTAGCATCCCCCCATGGCCCATGGGGCGGCGCTCGGCCTCGGGTTGTATGTGTTCATCTGAACGCAGCGGCAAGATCAATTTCGCTTATCGGGTTAGGAATGTGGGTGAAATAGGCGAAGAGTTGTGATGGAACTCTTATATGACATAACGAAGGGCGGCCACGAGGAAGAATCCCCAGGCCGCCCCGAACAGGCTATGGCACGAAGCCTAACCGACCGAGCCTTCCATCTCCAGCTGGATAAGCCGGTTCAGCTCTAGCGCGTACTCCATGGGCAGCTCGCGGGTGAACGGCTCCATGAAGCCCAGCACGATCATCGAGAGCGCCTCGGATTCGGGGATGCCGCGGCTCATCAGGTAGAACAGCTGCTCCTCGCCGATCCGGCCCACGGTGGCCTCGTGGGCCAGGGTGGTGCGGGCCTCTTCGACCTCGATATAGGGGATGGTGTCCGACTTCGAGCTTTCGTCGAGGATCAGCGCGTCGCAGTTGACGTTGATCTTCGAGCCAGTTGCGCCGGGCAGCACCTTGGCCAGGCCGCGGTAGGTGGTCTTGCCGCCGTCCTTCGAGACCGACTTGTTGGTGATGCGGCTGGTGGTGTCGGGGGCCATGTGCACCATCTTCGCGCCCGCATCCTGGTGCTGGCCCTTGCCCGCGTAGGCGATCGAGAGCACCTCGCCGCGCGCGCCACGGCCCATCAGGTAGACCGAGGGGTACTTCATGGTCAGGCGCGAGCCGATGTTGCCATCCACCCACTCCATGCTGGCATCCTCGTAGGCCACGGCGCGCTTGGTCACTAGGTTGAAGATGTTGTTGGCCCAGTTCTGGATGGTGGTGTAGCGGCATTTGCCGCCCTTCTTGACGATGATCTCGACCACCGCCGAGTGCAGCGAGTACGAGCGGTAGACCGGCGCGGTGCAGCCCTCGATATAGTGCACCGACGCGCCTTCATCCACGATGATCAGGGTGCGCTCGAACTGGCCCATGTTCTCGGCGTTGATGCGGAAGTAGGCCTGCAGCGGAATGTCGACATTCACCCCCGGCGGCACATAGATGAACGAGCCGCCCGACCACACCGCCGTGTTCAGCGCGGCGTACTTGTTGTCGGCAGAAGGCACCACTGTGCCGAAGTACTGCTTGAACAGCTCGGGGTACTCGCGCAGCGCCGAGTCGGTGTCTAGGAACACCACGCCGCGCTTGGCCCACTCCTCGCGGAGCGAGTGGTAGACCACCTCGGACTCGTACTGCGCGCCCACGCCGGCCAAGAACTTGCGCTCGGCCTCGGGGATGCCCAGCTTCTCGAAGGTGTTTTTGATCTCGGCGGGCACGGCGTCCCAGTCGCTCTCGGGCTTCTCGCCCGCGCGCACGAAGTAGTGGATCTCGTCGTAGTTGAGCTGATCCAGCTCGTCGTTGCCCCACGCGCCCTGGAGCGGTGTGGGCTTCTCCTGGAAGATCCTGAGCGCCTGCAGGCGTCGGCGCAGCATCCACTCCGGCTCGTTCTTCATCGCCGAAAGCTCGCGCACGATCTCCTCGGTCAGGCCCTTGCCCGATTTGAAGACGTAGTTCTCTTCCTCGCGGAAGCCGTATTTCGAATAATCGAATGAGAGATTCGCAGCTTCAACTGCCATCGGTCATCCTCCTGCTACTGTGAGGTAGCTGTTGTTTCATCGGTGTGGGCGGCACCAGCCGTGCGCCCTTCGGGTTGCCGCTAGAGCTCGTCCTCGTCGTCCTCAAGCTGGGTGCCTAGGAAGCTGTAGACCCCGGCCTTCACGGCCTTGAGCGGCAGGAGCGCGCATTTGATGCGCACCGGGTTGTGGCCAAGCGGAATGCCGATCAGGTCGAGCACGTCGTCCTTGGTCAGCTGCTTGATCTCGTCCAGCGACTTGCCCTTGATCTCGTCGGTGAGCAGCGATGTCGCGGCCTGGCTGATCGCGCAGCCCCGCCCGACAAAGCGCACATCGGTGATAACGCCATCTTCGATGGCAAGATCTATCTTGATCTGGTCGCCGCAGAGCGGGTTTTTCTCCTCCTGCGTGACCGTCGGGTTCTCCAGGGTGCCTGCGTTGTGCGGGTACTTGGAGTGCTCGATGATAAGCTCTCGGTAGAGATCATCCATCATGTCACCTCGCACTTTCGTGATGTGCCGCCATGGCCTGCTGGCCTAGGCGAAAAGCCGCCGTGCCTTCTCCAGCGCCGCCGCGAGTCGGTCGATCTCCTCGGGGATGTTGTAGAGGTAGAATGAGGCGCGGGCGGTGGCCGGAATGTTGAGCAGATCGTGCAGCGGCTGGCAGCAGTGGTGCCCGGCGCGCACCGCGATGCCCTCGGTGTCGAGGATGGCCGCCACATCGTGCGGGTGCACCCCCTCAAGGGTGAAGCTGATCACGCCGCCGCGCTGCTCGGCGGTGGGCGGGCCGTACAGCTGCAGGCCGTGCACCTCGCTCAGGCGGTCGAGCGCGTAGGCGGTGAGCTTCTGCTCGTAGGCGTGGATGCGCGCCATGCCGACATCGCTGAGGAAGTCGATGGCCTCGCCCAGCGCGATCGACTCGCCGATGGCCGGGGTGCCAGCCTCGAAGCGGGTCGGCACATCGGCGTAGGTGGTGCCCTCCAGCGTCACGTTCTGGATCATGGAGCCGCCGCCTAGGAAGGGCGGCATGGCATCCAGCAGCGCCTTGCGGCCCCAGAGCGCGCCGCTGCCGGTGGGGCCGCACATCTTGTGGCCCGAGAAGGCCAGGAAGTCGATGCCGAGCGCCTGCACATCCACGGGCATGTGCGGCACGCTCTGCGCCCCATCCACCAGCACCACCGCGCCCGCCGCGTGTGCCCTGGCCGCGATCTCGGCCACGGGGTTGATCGTGCCCAGCACGTTGGACTGGTGCGTGACCGCCACGATCTTCACGCCCTGCAGCCTGCGGTCGAGGTCGTCCAGAATGAGACGTCCGTCGCCGTCGATCTCTAGGTAGTCGATCTTGGCCCCGGTGCGCTGGGCGATCATCTGCCAGGGCACCAGGTTCGAGTGGTGCTCCATCACGGTGAGCAGGATGCGGTCGCCGGGGCGCAGGTTGGCCGCGCCCCATGTGTTGGCCACCAGGTTGATCGCCTCGGTGGTGTTGCGCACAAAGACGATCTCTTTGAGCGAACGCGCGTTGATGAACTTGGCCACCTTGCCGCGCGCCCGCTCGTAGGCGAAGGTCGCCTGCTCGCTCAGCTGGTAGACGCCGCGGTGGACATTGGCGTTGGTGTGCTCGTAGTAGTGCTCAAGGCTTGTGATCACGCGCCTGGGCTTCTGCGAGGATGCGCCGCTGTCCAAAAACGCCAGCGGCTTGCCATGGATGGGCTGCTGGAGGATCGGGAACTCGCGGCGAAGCGTGAGGATGTCGAACTGATCGATGTCTTTTTGTGTGCCCATTGCGGTATCGTCCAGAGTGACGTGTGGCGGCGGCGGGCAGCCCCGCCGCCGCCAGCGCGCATCCTACAGCTTGGCCTCGATGGCCGCGCTCACACGCTCGCGAACCTCCGTCGACGGGATGCGGTCGAGCACTGGCTCGAAGAAGCCGGTGATGATCATGTGGATGGCGTCCTCGCGACCGATGCCGCGCGAGAGCATGTAGAACAGCTGCTCCTCGTCGATCTCGCCGCTGGTGGATGCGTGGCCGGCCCGCTCGACATCGTTGGTATCGATCTTCAGGCCGGGGATGGAGTCGCTGCGCGACTTGCCGCCCAGGTGGAGCGCGTGCTCCTCAAGCCGGGTGGCGGTGGCGCGGCTGCCCTTCTCGATCTTGATCATGCCGTCGAAGGTCGAGTAGCCCTCGTCATTCACCACGGTCTTGAAGTCCAGGTGGCTCTCGGTGCTCACGCCCACGTGGCGCAGGGTCGGTGCGATCAGCAGCGACTGCTTCTCGTTGGCGAAGGTCACGGCCTGCCACTCGACGCGCGAGCCGACCTCGGTCATGGTGGCCTCGGCCTCGATGTGCTGGAGCTTGCCGCCCAGGTTGGCCGTCACCCAGTCCACATTGGCGTCGCGCCCGGCCACCACGCGCTGCGCGCCGATGTGGTAGACCTCGCGGCCCCACGTCTGAATGCTGACGAAGCGCAGGCTTGAACCCTGGCGGGTGAAGATCTCGGTGGCCGGGTTGGCGAAGCCCTGGCCGCTGGCATCGGCGGAGGTGAACTCCTCCACGAATGTGGCGCTCGCGCCCTCCTCCAGCACCACGATGCTGTGGGGGAACACCGAGCCGCCCTGGCCCAGCGCGAACGAGGCCACGAACGGCTCCTCGACGGCCACGTTCTTGGGCACATAGAGGAACACACCGTCGAGCCAAAGCGCGGCGTGCAGAGCGTTGAACTTATGGGCCTCGGCCTCGATGGCTGTGCCGAGCAGCTGCTGGGCCAGGGCGTTGCCGCTGGCCAGCGCGCTGAGCAGCGGGGTGAAGATCACACCCTGGGCCGCGAGCGACTGGTTCCAGGTGAGCGTGGTGCTGGCGGCCTCGGCGGGCGCGCTGATCTGCTCGGGCTGGAACTTCGAGAGGTCGGTGCGCTTCCAGATCGGCGGCGCGCTGGCCACGAAGGTCTTCCAGGCGGCCTCGCGCCGCTCGATCAGCCAGGCAGGCTCGCCACGGCGCTGCGCGGCCTCGGCCAGCACGTTCTCATTGAGCTGTGAAAGGGGGGGGAGCGTATTCATAGTTAGGGGGCAAATGCTGCGGCAGCCTCACCGCCACAGCTACTTTGCCGCAACCTCCTCCCGGATCCAGTCGTAGCCCTTCTCCTCCAGCTCCAGCGCTAGCTCGGGGCCGCTCTCGCGCACGATCCGGCCATCCATCATCACCGAAACGATGTTGGGCTTGATGTAGTTGAGCAGCCGCTGGTAGTGGGTGATCACCAGCACGCCCATCTCGGGGTTGGCGGCGGCCAGCGTGTTGACGCCCTGCGAGACGATGCGCAGCGCATCGATGTCGAGGCCCGAGTCGGTCTCGTCCATCACGGCCATAGTCGGCTTGAGCATGGACATCTGGAGGATCTCGATGCGCTTCTTCTCGCCGCCCGAGAAGCCCTCGTTTAGGTAGCGGCGGATGAAGGACTCATCCACTTCTAGCGAGGCCAGGTTGGCGCGCAGCGTCTTGCGGAACTCGGCCATGGGGATGGCGGTCTGCTTGGGATCCTTGCCCTCCTCGGCGCGGTGGGCGTTCACGGCGGCGCGTAGGAAGTTGGCCACGGTGACGCCGGGGATGGCCACGGGGTACTGGAAGGCCAGGAACAGACCCAGCTTGGAGCGCTCGTCGGGGGCCAGCTCAAGGATGTTCTGGCCCTTGTACCAGACCTCGCCGCCGGTGACCTCGTAGCCGGGGTGTCCGGCCAGGGTGTAGGCCAGGGTGCTCTTGCCGCTGCCGTTCGGCCCCATAATCGCGTGGACAGTGCCGGGCTTAATAGTTAGGTTGACACCACGCAGGATCTCTTTCTCTCCGACGTTGGCGTGCAGATCCTTGATGACAAGCTCTGTGTTCATTCGGTCCTCATCTATGATGATGTACTACATAAGGGCAAAAAAGAAGGCAGCACCGCATAGAACAGCTTCGGTGCTGACCTCGGCCTCTACCCATTGAATGTATGCGGCGAGCGGAGGGGCCTGCAGGTATTCAGCAGGCCACCCCGCCAGTTTGCCTACTCTTCGTTTCGGACTTTAAAGCTACAGCTGCGGTGGCCTTCGCGGATAGTCCCCTCGATCTGGAGATCCTCGCCGAGCACCTGCTCCATCATGCGCCGCTCCATGCGGCAGACGGCCTCGTGCTCCTGCGCCACGTCGAGGTAGGGGCAGGAGAAGACCTGGAAGCCCTGGCCAGACGGCTGGACCTCTACAGGGATACTGCGGGCCTCAAGCGCCTTGCGCAGCCCATCCAGCTTTTCCTGCAGCTCTTCGCCGGGGATCTGGCCCTTGTACTCCTCGGCCAGCCGCGAACCGACCGCATCCAGCAACACATCAAGCTGCTCGGAGCCTTGGCGGTTGGCCAGTTCGCGCAGCAGCATGTTCACCAGGGTGTCGTATGCCTTGGGGAACTGGGCCTGCGCCGCCGAGGTGAGAAAGTAGACCTGCTTGGGTCGGCCAGGGCCGGTGCGCACCAGCTTGGTATCGATCAGACCACGGGTCTGAAGGTTGGTGATGTGCTCGCGCACCGCAGTGGTGCTGATGCCAAGCACCTCTTCAAGATCGCGCACCGACGCCTCGCCATGGCGTTGGAGGTGGCGCAACACTTTATTGGCTGGCGTATCGCCTACGAACGTTATCGCTGCCATGGTGGTATTCGCTCCTCGCATATATGTACGCTAAGTATAGCTCAAAATCTGCTTTTGTCAATTTCGAAAGCAAAAACTTTCGAAATTAGAATCAACGAATAGCGCAGTATGATCAGCTTTCTGCTGCGAGCCGCGCATCGGCCAGCACTTGCGCCACCTGGGCCTCAGCCACGTCGCTGCGGGTCACGGCTGCGCCGATGGATGTGGGCAGCACCCAGCGCACTTTGCCAGCCTGCACCTTCTTGTCGCGCAGGGTGCGCTCGATCAGATCCTCGGGGTCGACGCTGGGCGGCAGGGCGGTGGGCAGCCCGTAGGCGTGCAGCAGCCGCCGCTGGCGCGCGACATCCGCCGCCGCGAACGTGCCCATGCTCACGGCGATCTGGGCGGCCAGCTCCATGCCGATGGCCACCGCCTCGCCGTGCAGCAGGGTACCGTAGCCCGCCGCCGCCTCGATGGCGTGGCCCAGGGTGTGGCCATAGTTCAGCAGCATGCGCTCGCCGGTCTCGCGCTCGTCGCGGGTGACCACGCCCGCCTTCACCGCCGCCGCCTGCCGTACGATCGCGGCCAGCTCCTCGGGCGGCAGCGCCAGCGCGGCGTCCGATCCTGCGCCCGCCGTCACCTCGCCAGGCAGCCCGGCGATCTGCTCCAGCCGCTCGAACAGCGCGCGATCCTGGATGACGCCGTGCTTGATCGTCTCGGCCCAGCCCGCCCGCAGCTCGCGTGGGGGCAGCGTGGCCAGCGTGCTGGTGTCGGCCAGCACTAGGCGGGGCTGGTGGAACGCGCCGATCAGGTTTTTGCCCAGCGGGTGGTTCACGCCGGTCTTGCCGCCTAGCGCGCTATCGACCATGGCCAGCAGCGTGGTGGGCAGCTGGATGAAGGCCACGCCGCGCAGGATGCTGGCGGCGGCGAAGCCCGCCAGGTCGCCCACCACGCCGCCGCCCAGCGCCAGCACCACGTCGCGCCGCTCCACGCCGCCGCCGATTAGCCAGTCGTAGAGCTTGGACAGCGTCGCCAGATCCTTGCTCTGCTCGCCCGAGGGCACCGCGAAGCCGCGCGCGCCGTAGCCCGCCCCCTCCAGCGCGGCCAGCAGCGGCAGCCCGAAGCGGTTGTAGACAGCGGCGTCGCTGATCAGCCAGATCTTGCCGCGTAGGCCCAGCCGCGCGAGGTGGCCGGGCAGCGTGGCCAGCACCCCAGCGCCGACCAGGATCTCGTAGGTGCCAGCGGGTGTGGTGATGGTGAGTGGGGCAGGTGTTGTCATCGGGGGCCTCTCTATGCTGGTGGCCATCGCCGCTATGGCCGGTAGATTCGCAGGATCTCCTGGGCGATCTCGCTGGCGGCGCGACCGCTGGTGATGATCTGGTGGTGGGCCACATCGGCGTAGAGCGCGGCGCGGGCGGCCCGCAGCGCCTCTAGCTTGGCGTGGGCCTCGCCGCTCAGCAGCGGTCGCTCCTCGTCGTGGGCGGCCAGGCGGGCCACCAGATCCTCGGTGGGGGCGTCGAGCCACACCACCAGGGCCAGCTCGCGCAGCAGCGTGCGGTTGGCGGGCCGCAGCACGATCCCGCCGCCGGTGGCCACCACCGCCGCCGTGCCGCCCAGCGCCTCGGCCAGCGCGGCCTGCTCTAGCGTGCGGAAGTGGGCCTCGCCGTGCTGCTCGAACAGGGCCGAGATGATCTGGCCCTGCTGGCGCTCGATGGCGCGGTCGGTGTCGATCAGCGGCATGCCAGTGCGCTCGGCCAGCGCCCGCGCAACGGTAGATTTCCCCGTGCCGGAGAGGCCGACCAGGGCGATAGAACGATCTTGCATCGTATTACCTGTCATTGGTTTCTCCTCTATTGTAAACGATCATCGCCGCAGCTTGGTCGCCTGAGTGGGAACTTTGGGTAGAAATTTCGTTTATATCAAAACAAATTGCCCGCCCTCATTTTTGCGAGGGATGCTGTCGCTGTTTTCATGCGCTTTTTCGCTTCCCAGCGCGCCGCGTATGCCGCAGCATAGGACGCCACCGCCCAGTACGTGATGTGACCATACCACCTGACCTGTAGGTGACTGTGGTCATATGGTATCGGTGTGGCTGGTGTGCTAGGCTCACACTGGGGAACATAGGTGGTCTGCGCCCAACGAAGCCAACTGGCGCGAACCGCACCAAACGATCTACCATGCGTCTTCTGCTTCGCATCTTAGCCGGGCGTATCAGCAACAAGATTGTGCTGCCGTACCTGCTGCTCGCGCTCTGCATCGGCATCGCCACCACCTTTGTGGCGGTGCGGCTCACCACGGGCGCGCTTCAGGATCGGATGGATAACCGCCTGATCGAGGCGGGCCAGGTCACCAGCGACAGCCTGGTGGCCACCGAGGACCAGCAGATCGAGCAGCTGCGCGCCATGGCCTTCACCGAGGGTGTGCCCGAGGCTCTGGCGGCTGGCGACACCGCCCATCTGGCCGAGCTGCTGCGCCCGCACTGGGCCAACAACGGCCTGCTGGCCCTGGTGGCCTTCGACGCCCAGGGCCAGCAGATCATCGGCTGGCAGCGCGACACCGAGACCTCGGTCGATGCGACCCCGGCGGATCTCAGCATCGCCGACTTCCCCAGCTGGTGGCTGACCGCGCAGATCACGGGCGGCAAGAGCGACACGTTTGGCGACAAGTTCTCGGCCTTCCGCGCGGGGCGGCTGTTCACCGCCGCGCCGGTGCGCCGCGATGGCGTGCTGGTGGGTGGCCTGATGGTGGCCGTGCCGCTCGACACACTGCTGGAGCGGCTGCAGAGCCGCAGCCAGGCCAGCGTCACCACCTTCTACGACTCGAATGGTGTGGCGGTGGCCACCACCCAGATCTTGGCGGGCGACGCGGTGGTGCCGCCTATCCCCGCCAGCTCGCTGGCGGAGCTGCGCCCGCTGCTTACCGCCGCCGACCCCGCGCACATCCAGAACGTGGCGGGCATCAACGGGCGCGAGTACCAGTTCGCCTACAGCCCGCTGCGCCTGCGCCGCGCTGTGGATGGCTACTTCTCGGTGGCGCTGCCGCGCAGCTTTATCGTGGACACCTGGGCGGTGCAGCGCCTGCCGCTGGCCGCGCTGGCCCTGGTGCTGCTGGCCGCCGTGGTGGCGGTGGGCACGCTGGTGTCGCGGCGCATCACCCGCCCGCTGGAGGACTTGGCGCGCACCGCTCGCTCGGTGGCCAGCGGCGAGCTGGAGCGCCGCAGCGCGGTGGACAGCCGCGACGAGCTGGGCGTGCTGGCCCGCTCGTTCAACCAGATGACCGAGCGCCTGCTGCACCTCTACGAGACCAGCCGCACGCTGAGCGCCCACAACCAGATCGGCGCGATCCTAGCCCAGGCCAGCGCCTCCATCCAGCCGATCGTACCGGGCGCGGTGGCCCTGGCGCTGCTGGCCGACGACGACGGCTGGCGCTTCTACGTGGGCGACGACGCCCCGGCCACGCTGCACGCCCTGCGCGGCGTGCGTCTGCCCGATGGTGCGGTGGTGCAGTCGCTGGTGAACCAGGCCGCCGAGCCCCAGGTGGCCGAGGCTAGCGCCCGCCGCATCCGCAACATCCAGCTGCCGCCCGACATGGCCTCGGTGTGCTATATGGCGCTCTCGGTGCAGCACCAGCTGATCGGCCTGCTGCTGCTGGCCCATGCCGAGCGCGGGGTGTTCGGCCCGGCCAGCCTGCCGCCGATCGCCGCCGTGGCCAGCATGACGGCCACCGCCCTGCACAACACACGGCTCTACCTTGAGGTGCAGGAGGAGGGTGCGCGCCGCCGCGTCATCCTAGAGAGCATCGCCGACGCCGTGATCGTGTGCGACGCCCAGCGCTTTGTGGTGCTGCTCAACCCCGCCGCCGAGGCCCTGCTGAAGGTGCGCGACTGGCAGCGCCGCCGCTACCACTTCAACGAGCTGCCGCTGGTGCCGATCGTGGATGCCAGCGCGCTGCTGGGCGAAGATGGCCAGCTCATCCAGCGCTACGAGGCCCTGGGCCAGACGCTGCGGGCATCCAGCGCGGTGCTCTCCTCGCCCGCCCAGGCTATATCGGGCGAGGTGATCGTGCTGCACAACATCAGCGCCGAGGCCGCGCTCGACCAGGCCAAGACCGACCTGATCGCGCTGATCTCGCACGAGCTGCGCACGCCGCTCACCGCCATCCAGAGCGCCGCCGACATGCTAAAGAAGGGCATCGGCGGCGAGTTGAACGCGCTGCAGACCGAGCTGGCCGACACGGCGCTGCGCCAGAGCTACGCCATGAGTGCCCTGATCGATAAGGCGATCATGGTGGCCAATATCGAGAACGGCACGCTGGATGTGGACACCTTCCCCACCGGGCTGGAGCTGGTGGTCACCTCGGCGCTCCAGCCGCTGCGCGACGCCGCCGCCGCTTCCGAGGTGGAGCTGCTGGTGGATGTGCCCAAGGAGCTGCCGCTGGCTCAGATCGACGGACGGCTGGTGAAGGTGGCGCTGCAGCAGATCGTGGACAACGCCATCAAGTATGGGGTGGGCGCGCCGGTGCGGCTGGTGGCCCGCGCCCACGGCGAGGGCATCGCCATCGCGGTGCGCGACTTTGGGCCGGGCATCGCCGCCGAGCAGATCCCCCACCTGTTTAGCCGCCTGCACCGTGGGGCCGACGCGCTCAACCAGGCCCCGCGCGGCATGGGCCTGGGCCTGATGATCGCCCGCGAGCTGATCGAGCGCCAGGGCGGCAGCGTGAGCGTGCAGAGCGAGCTTGGGCAGGGCAGCCTGTTCACTATCTTCCTACCAGGAGCAAAAGATGTTGCGCAAGCCGTCGCGGCCTAGCCGCTATCCACGCCGGACCACGCTGGCCAGCCTGATGCGCTGGCTGCTGCGGGTCTTTCGGCGCTCGCCCATCCGCGTGGCCTCGCTGGCGGTGGCCGCGCTCTCGCTCGGCGGGGTGGCCGGGGTCTCCGCCGCTGGGCTGCGCATGGTGGAGCCGCACAACCGCGACTACCCCGTGAGCATCCAGAGCCTGCTGAGCGCCAACTACGCGCCCTGGCCGGGCAATGGCCTGAATCAGGGCCGCCTCGACCAGGCGATCATCGCCGAGGCCGCGCGTGATGCGGCGCTGCGCAGCCCCGAGCGCGGCATGGATGGCGGCGCGGTGGCCCCCATGGATCTGCCGCCGCTGCCCCAGGCCCTGGCTAGCTCGGGCCTGCCCGCCGCCAGCGCGGCGGCGGTGGCCCCTACCGCCAGCGCCACCAGCGCGGCCAGCGCCACCCGCACCGCCAGCGCCACCCGCACGGCGCTGCTCCGCACATCCACGGCCCAGGCCAGCGCCACAGCCCGTGCTAGCGCCACGCCGCCTACATCCAGCGCCACGGCGCCTGCATCCAGCGCCACGCCGCTGGCCACGCTGGCCCCCGCCACGGCCCTGCCGCCCACGCCCGTCCCCGCCGATACGGCGACGGCTGCGCCATCCAACAGCGCGGTGGCTACCGCGCTCGCCTCGGCCACTGTGCTGCCCACCGAGACCGCCAGCGCCACCGCGCAGCCCACCGACACGGCTACGCCTAAGCCCACCAAGACGCGCACGCCCGTGCCAGATACCGAGACGCCGCTGCCGCTGACCGACACGCCGGTGCCCACGCCCACGATCTACCGGCCCACGCTTGGCCCCTCGGTTACGCCGCTGCCGCCGACCAGCACGCCGCTGCCATGGACGAACACGCCGGTGCCGCCGACCGATACGCCGGTGCCACCGAGCGCGACGCCGATGCCGCCGACCAACACCCTTGTGCCGCCGACCAACACCCTTGTGCCGCCGACCAACACCCCGGTGCCGCCGACCGACACCCCGGTGCCGCCGACTGATACGGCCATCCCCCCCACGGACACGCCCGTGCCGCCAACCAACACGCCCGTGCCGCCGACCAACACGCCCGTGCCCGCAGGGCTCGTAGTGAAGATCCTCAGCCCATCGGATGGCGCGACCGTCACCAGCGCCTCGCAGACAGGCTTTGAGATTAAGGCCTACGATCCAGCCGTGGGCAATGGCAATGGTGCTGGCATTACCCAGGTGGAGATCCAGATAGTGCAGCCGGATGGCTCGCTGATGGTGCTACCGATGGGCACGACCCAGACCGAGAAGGTGCTACCCTACTGCGCCTTTGGCGACGGCGGCGGGGCCTGCTCGACCGTCAGCGCTGGCACCTTCGCGGGCTGGCAGCCTGGCACCTACACGCTGCGTGCCCGCGCCCTCTCCACGGGCGGCGTGTGGTCGGGCTGGGTGTCGGTCACGTTTACGGTCTAGCTCGCCATCAAAGCGGCTCAGGGGCACTATGCTCCTGAGCCGCTTTTGTTTTGATATGTTGGTCTATGACTTTGATATGTTGGTCTATGACTTTGATGTGTCGGTCTGTGACTTTGATGTGTCGGTCTGTGATGTCGAGGCTATAGTTTTATTTTTAAAAGAAATGCTTTCGCATGATCGTATTTTTTTCATTCAAAAAGAAAAGGCGCTGGTATTGGGAAAGCTCCCAATACCAGCGCCCTGCCAGTATTACGCCCGCACGTGGCCATCGCCCTCGGCCACATACTTGTAGGTGGTCAGCTCGCGCAGCGCCATAGGGCCGCGCGCGTGCAGCTTCTGCGTGCTCACCGCGATCTCGGCCCCCAGCCCGAACTGGCCGCCGTCGTTGAAGCGGGTCGAGGCGTTCACGAACACCGCCGAGGAGTCGACCGCGCTCACGAAGTGATCCGCCGTCACCGGGTTCTCGGTGATGATCGCGTCGGAGTGGTCGCCGTACTGGGCGATGTGGTCGAGCGCCTGCTCCAGGCCATCCACCACACGGATGGAGAGGATGAGCGCCATGAACTCGGTGCCGAAATCCTCGGGCTGGGCGGGCACTGCCGCCGTGAACTCGGCCCCGCGCAGGATGTCCAGCGACTCCTCGTCGCAGCGCAGCTCCACGTGGTACTGGGCCAGATCCTCGGCCAGGGGCGGCAGGGCCTGGGCCGCCACATCGCGGTGCACCAGCACGGTGTCGAGCGCGTTGCACACGCTGGGGCGCTGCACCTTGGCGTTGCGCACGATCGGCACCACATAGTCCAGGTTGGCGTCCCTGTCCACATACACGTGGCACACCCCGATCCCGCCGGTGATCACGGGGATAGTGGCCTTCTCGCGGCAGAACTGGTGCAGCGAGGCCCCGCCGCGCGGGATGATCACATCCACATACTTGTCCAGCCGCAGCAGCTGCTCCACCAGCGCGCGGTCGGGGTCGTCGATCACCTGGATGGCGTCGGCGGGCAGCCCGGCCTGGGCCAGCGCGCCCTGGATGATCTGCACCAGCGCTGCGCACGAGTGGCGGATCTCCTTGCCGCCGCGTAGGATGGCGGCGTTGCCCGACTTCAGGCACAGCGCCGCGCAGTCCACGGTGACATTGGGGCGGGCCTCGTAGATGATGCCGATCACACCCAGCGGCACGCGGCGCTTGTGCAGGCGCAGGCCATTGGGCAGCACGGTGGCCTCGAAGCGCTCGCCCACCGGGTCGGGCAGCTGGGCCACCTTGCGGGTGTCGCTGGCGATCGCCTCCAGCCGCGCCCTGGTGAGCAGCATGCGGTCGAGCAGCGCGTCGCTGGTTCCGGCGGCGCGGCCCTGGTCCATATCGCGGGCATTGGCCGCAAGGATAGTGTCGGCCTGGGCCAGCAGCGCGTCGGCGATGGCCTCAAGCGCGGCGTTCTTCTGGTCGGTGGACATAAGCGCCAGCGTGCGGCCTGCGGCCTTGGCGCGCTTCCCCATCTGTTGCAGATCCATGCGAGTGGCTCCTTCTTCTTCGTATCGGGCAGGCAGGCTAGAGCACAACCATATCATCGCGGTGCACGGCCTCGGGGCCGTAGTCATACCCGAGGATCTCGCCTATCTGGCTGGACTGCGCCCCCATCAGCAGGCGCAGGTCGCGGGCGTTGTAGTGGGCCAGCCCGCGCGCGATCTCGCGATCCTGGCGTGAGTAGATGCGGATGGTCTGGCCGCGCTCGAAGTCGCCCTCCACCGCGCAGACCCCGGCGGGCAGCAGGCTCTTGCCGCCCTGGGTCAGCGCGCGGGCCGCGCCGTCGTCGGCCACCACGCGGCTGTGGCGGGCGGTCTCGGCCAGCAGCCAGCGCTTGCGGCTCTCCACGTGGCTGCTGATCGCTGGGAAGTGGGTGCCCACCGGCTCGCCGCCCAGCAGCCGCGCGATGATCTCTGGCTCGGCCCCGCTGGCGATCACCACGCTGGTGCCGCTGCGGGTGGCGAGGTCGGCGGCCTGGATCTTGGTGAGCATGCCGCCGGTGCCGCGCACGTTGCTGCCGCCCGCCAGCGCGTAGATCTCCTCGGTGATCTGGGGGATCTCGCGGATGAGGGTGGCCTCGGGGTTGTGGCGCGGGTCGGCGGTGTAGACCCCCGCGATGTCGGAGAGGATGAGCAGGATGTCGGCGTCGATCAGCCCCGAGACCATGGCCGACAGGTTGTCGTTGTCGCCCACCTTGATCTCATCCACCACCACCGCGTCGTTCTCGTTCACGATCGGCAGCACCCCGTACGAGAGGCAGGCCGTGAGCGTGTTGCGGGCGTTCAGGTAGCGGTGGCGGTCGCGCAGGTCGGCGCGGGTGAGCAGCGCCTGGGCCACCGGGATGCTGTAGAGGTCGAAGATCTGCTCGTAGATGTGCATCAGGCGGCTCTGGCCCACGGCGGCCAGCAGCTGCTTCATGGGCATGTCGCGGCGGCGTGGCGGGTACTGCAGCCGCTCGCGGCCAGCGGCCTGCGCCCCCGAGCTGACCATGGCCACCTCCACCCCCTGGCTGCGGGCGGCGGCCACCTGGCGGGCCAGATCGACGATGCGCGGGCGGTGCAGGTGGTCGGTGCCTGCGGTGAGCACGTTGGTGCCCAGCTTGATGACGAGACGACGTGGTTGTGACATGGCGGTCTCTACACAAGAACCGCAGCCTCGCCCCCCCGACCCGGCGTCGGCGGAAACAATGCTGCGGTTCGATTTGGTTCGCGGTGTGGCCGTGCGCGCCGCCGCTTGGGGCCGGGCCGCGCGCGCTGGCCAGATGAGCTATGCTACGGCACCAGCCGGTACCCCACGCCCCACTCCGTCAGCAGCAGCTTGGGGTCGCGCGGGTCTTCTTCGAGCTTGCGGCGCAGGTGCCAGATGTAGACCTTGAGGTAGTCGTTGTCCTTGGTGTACTCGCTGCCCCACACACCCTGCAGCAGATTCTCGTGCTGCAGCACGCTTCCGGCATTCTCGGCCAGCAGCAGCAGCAGGTCGTACTCGGTGGGCGTCAGGTCGATCAGCTGGCCGCGGATCGTGACCTCGCGCTTCTGCTTGTCGATCACAATGTCGGACTTGCCCGCCACCACCGGGCGGTTGGGCGAGGGCACGCGGCGGATGAGCGCGCGCACGCGGGCGTTCAGCTCGTCCATGTTGAAGGGCTTGGAGAGGTGGTCGTCGGCTCCGTTGTCGAGACCGGTCACAATATGCTGGCTGGAGCCGAGCGCGGTGAGCATCAGCACCGGCGTCTGCGTGAACTCGCGCAGGCGGCGGCAGACCTCCCACCCATCCATCTCAGGCATCATCACATCCAAAATGATCAGGTCAGGCTTCTGGCTCTGGGCTAGCTCTAGCGCCTGGTGGCCATTGTCGGCCTGGAAGACCATATAGCCTTCGTGCTCGAGATTGATCCGTACGAGTTCTCGCAGACCGGCTTCATCGTCTACGATCAGGATACGGCGCTGCTCCATGCTATTCCTCGCTCTTTCAGCGCATAGCGGCGGTATGCTGCTGAAGCTCGTTGAAAACGCGCTCCACATCTTGGGCGGTCAGTGATGTATAGCTCGCGTAGCGAATGGTGCCCGCTGGGTCGATGAAGAAGCTGGAAGGGAGCGGGAGCACTTGGTACGACCGCCCGACCGCGCCTTGCTCGTCGTAGACGATAGGGTATGTCACGCCGTAGCGGCTGACAAAGTTCTTCACATCTTGCTCGCCAGCGGGGCCATTCTGCTCGTTGCCACGCACATTCACGCCAATTACTACGAGTCCCTGATCCGAAAGTTTCTGGTATGTCTGCTGCAGCGCGGGCGTTTCGGCCTCGCAGGGGGCGCACTTGCTATACCAGAAGTTCACCAGCACCACCTTGCCCTGGCCAAAGTAGCTGTCGAGCCGCAGCGGCCTGCCCTCGATATCGTTCAGCTCGAAGGCGGGCGCGGGCTTCTCCATCTTCACCATGCTGATGGTGCGCGTGGTGCTGCGCCCGGCGAACACCCACACCACCATGATCAGCGCCAGCCCCACGGCGGCCCCGCCCACCAGCATGGCCAGCTCGCGGCGGCTGAGGCTGCTGCGCTCGCGGGCGGGCTGCTGGCCGCCCGCGTCGTAGGCGGCGCGGGCCTGCGGGTCGGCCAGGGTGCGGTGGGCCTGCTCGATGGCGGCCAGCCGCTGCTGGGCGATCTGGGCGAAATCCTCGCCCATGTCTTCGATATGCTCTAGGCTATAGCGCTGGCGCTCGCGGCTATAGGCGCGCTCGATCTGCTCGGCGCTGGCGTCGGGTGCGACGCCAAGCAGTGTGTAATAGCTTTCCATGGCTTTAGAACAGGCTGTTGACCTGCGTGATGCGGTTATTTTAACATATTCATTCGGCGATGTATACACTCTTGAGTTAGGTGCATTTTCGCGCGTGTAGGAATCTCTCAACTATTCCTTAACAAATGTGGCGACACAGCGCTACTTGCTGTACTGCTCGATCATCTGCTGGGCCTGCCGCCCGAACGACGAGTCGGCGGGCTGGGTCTCACGCACCTTCACCCATGCGGCCATGGCCTCGCTGACGCGCGGCGGGTCGTCGCTGATCAGGCAGAAGCCCAGGCTGATCTGCACGCGTGGGTCGCTGGGCAGCTGCTGGGCGGCCTGCTGCACCGCCGCAAGGCCGCGCTGCACATAGTCCTTGCTGCCCGTGCCAGCGCCATAGAAGCACGAGCTCATGCCGTAGTCGGCGCGCACGGCGCTGTCCTGCGGGTCGAGCGCCAGGGCTTGGCTGTAGGCCTCGGTGGCCTCCAGCCAGCGCGAGATGCGCTGCTGGTAGAGCTGGCTGTCGGGCTGGAACTCGCGCACGATCTCGGCGCTGTTGTAGAGCACGTTGCCGTAATCCACCCACTTGTCGGGGTCGGTCGGGCTTTGCTTGGCAGCGGCCTCGGCGGCGGCGATCTCCGATTCGAACTGGTTGAAGTCGACGGTGGGCGTGGCGGTGGGCTGGGCATCTAGCAGCGTGCCGGGCTGCTGCCCGCTGATCAGGAAGGCCGCCGTGGCGATCAGCGCTACCGCCGCCAGGATGCCGAATACCACTAGGGCCGGGTTGACCTGGGCCAGCCGACCGCCCGCTGCCCCGCCTGGGCTGGCCCGGCGCTGTGCGCGGTCGATGTCGCGCGGGCGCTCGGCGCGGCCCGCAGGCGGCAGCGGGCGGTAGTCGAGGGTCTCCTCGTCCTCGCCCAGCTCATCGGCGGGGGCCAGGGCCAGCTCGTCGTCGTAGCGGGCGCGGCGCTGCGGGTCGGCCAGCACCGCGTAGGCCCGCTCGATGTCGTCGCGCTTCTGGCGGGCCAGCGACACCAGTTCGTCGGCGGCACCTTCGAGCCGGGCGGCGCTGTAGCGGTCGAGCATGCGCTCGTAGGCGGCGCGGATGGCGTCGGCGTCGGCCTTGGGGTGAACCTGCAAGATCTCGTAGTAGTCGTCCACACGCACTCTCTATCTTTCCAGTGGCCCAGGTGCTGGGCATTGTACCATCTTGGCTCTGGCGGACACATGGCGGGGGACAGATGGCCTCGCCTGCTGGCGCGCTGTCTGTCCCCCGGTTGATCGTGCTTTCCTTTGGTCGAGCCTCATTTTGACCTGGTCGAACCTCACTTTGACCCGGTCGAGGTTGATTCTGACCCGGTCGAACCTCACTTTGACCCGGTCGAGGTTGATTCTGACCCGGTCGAACCTCACTTTGACCCGGTCGAGGTTGATTCTGACCCGGTCGAACCTCACTTTGACCCGGTCGAGGTTGATTCTGACCCGGTCGAACCTCATTCTGACCCGGTCGCGCGGCTACTCGGCGGTGAAGGTGCTGGCCACGCCGGGCACGCTGCCCTGGGGGCCAGCGGCGGGCACGCCGCGCTGCTTGGCGCGTCCCTCCAGCGTGCGGCGCACCATGGCCAGCAGCCCGCCCGCCACACCCACCAGCACGCCTGCCCACACCAGCACAATGCCGGGCTTCAGGCTCACCGTCACCACCGCCGTCTGCGGGTCGGTCGGCAGGTTCAGCCCGTCGATGCGGAAGATCGCCTGCATCTGGTTGGGGTCCACGTTCTCCAGCACGATCGGGTGGCCGCCGGGCAGATCCACCGGCTTCATCTGGATGGCCTTGGACATGTCGACCTCGCCGGGGGTGAGCGTGATCGCCGGGCTGGCGTCGATGGTCTGGCCCTGGTACTCGACCTTGATCTGGGCCGCCACCTTGGCCTCGGTGTCCACGTGGGCCATCTGGGCGTCGAAGTCGACGAAGGTGATTTTGTACGGCCCGATCGACTTGGTCTCGCCCTTGCCCATGATCGCCTTGTTCTGGTCGCGGGCGGGCTGCCATTCGACCGGCGAGATGTAGAGGTCGCGGAACAGCTCGCTGCGCACGGCGGGTGTGGCCATGGTCGCGCCCATGCGGTTGTTGAAGTAGAGCTGCGGCTGGGCGCGGAAGACCTCTTGGCCGTTCTGCTGGATGGAGAGGTCCATCTTGCCCTTGCCGTCTGGCGTCTCGAACCAGCCCTCGAACACATAGTCGTAGCCCAGGGCGCTCACCTTCTGGCCCTCGGGGATCACCACGGTCTGATCGGGGGTGGCGTAGGCCGAGGAGCCGACCACGCCGGCCAGCAGCAGCATCAGGCCCACGTGGGCCAGGTAGCCGCCGATCCGCATCCAGCCGCCGCGCACGGTGCGGATGATCATCACCAGGTTGGTGCCAGCGGCGAAGGTGACCAGGCCCAGGTACAGCAGCGATATCGGCTGAAGCTCGCGGCCCGACCAGGCCACTAGGCCGATGCTGGCGCACATCACCACCACGGCCACCGCGCCCGGCCAGCGCAGCGCCCTAGCCATGGCGCGCACGTTGGTGTCGCGCCAGCCCAGCAGCGGCCCCACGATCAGCAGGGTGGTGAGGATGAGGCCCAGCGGCGGCACGGTGGTGGTGTAGAAGCTGCCCACCAGCCCGAAGCGGCCATCCTGGAATGGCGTGGTGCCGACGCCGCCGTAGGTGGTGCCGTCATCCAGCTGGAACATAGAGCCGAGCGCCTGCTGAAGCCCCGCGCCGATGCCCGGGATGCCCGAGATGATCGGCATGGATGTGCCCAGCAGGATGACGGCGGCGATCACCAGCAGGCCGATGATCGACAGCACGAAGAAGCTATCGCGCGAGAGCAGCTTCTCGGAGATCGGCTTGGATGGGATGTCGCGCCAGCGCCATGCCAGCGCCGCCACGCCCGCGATGATGATCAGCACCAGCGCCGAGGTCATGATCGTCTTCAGGCCCTCGGCCACGAACGAGTGCACCGAGAACGACGAGAGCACGCCGGTGCGGGTGAGGAAGCTGGCGTAGAACACCAGCACAAACGAGAGCACCGCCAGCGCGAAATTGGTCTTGCGCAGGCCGCCGTGGGTGCGCTGCATGAGCATGGAGTGGATGAGCGCGGTGGTGGTGAGCCAGGGCACCAGCGCCGAGTTCTCCACCGGATCCCAGCCCCAGTAGCCGCCCCAGCCCAGCGTCTCGTAGGCCCAGTAGCCGCCCAGCAGCAGGGCCAGCCCCAGGAAGGCCCAGGCCGCCAGCGCCCAGGGCAGCGCGTCGCGCACCCAGCCGTCGTAGTCGCGCCGCCACAGCCCGGCGATCGCGAACGAGAACGGCAGGGCGATCAGCGCGTAGCCCACGAACAGGATGGGCGGGTGGATGATCATCCACAGGTTGTGCAGGGTGGGGTTCAGGCCCTTGCCATCGGGCGGCGAGAGCATCACGCCGTTCTCGGTGTAGGGCACGAAGGGGTTGCGCACCAGCATGAAGACCAGCAGCCCGGCCTGGATGAGCATGAGCACGCTCATCACATACGGCTCGTTCTGGCGCGTGCGGCGGATGAGCAGCTGCGCGGCCACCAGGCCCCACAGCGCCCATACCACGAACGACCCCGGCTGCCCGGCCCACAGCGCGGCCACGCGGAAGGCCATCTCCAGGTCTTTCGACGAGTAGTTGTAGACGTAGTCGATGTCGTAGCGCTGGTTGACGAACAGGTAGGCCAGCAGGGCCACCACCGCCAGCACCGCGCCCAGCGCCACGCGGGTGCCGATGCGCCCGTAGGGCAGCATGGCGGTGTTGCCGCGCGTCACCAGGCCGTAGCTCACCGAGGCCAGCAGCGCGGCGGCGATGGCGATCAGGATGATGATCGTACCAAGCAGGTACATGGGCTATCTCTTTCTGGGGCGGGCGCGCACGCGCCGCAGCGCCTAGTTGGTCGGGTTTACCTTGATACCTTCGGGGTGCTGGCCCTCCATCTCCTGGTACTTGGATGGGCACTGCACCAGCATGTCGTCGGCCAGGAAGGCCTGCTTCTGCGCGTCATAGTGGCCGATCACCACGATGCTCACGGCCTGCTCGAAGTTGGACGGGCGCGGCTTGGGGTAGATCACCTTCACCAGCTTGCCGGTCTCATCCTGCAGGTCGAACACGAAGTTGTTCTGGGCGTCGTAGCCGCCGGTGGTGCCCAGGAAGCCCTTGAGCTGCACGCTGCGGGCGCTGGCCTCGGCCTCGGCGATGCTGGTGGTGTAGGGGCGGAAGGCGCTCTGCAGCCCGGCCCAGCCCAGGCCGATGGCCAGGGCGATCATGGCGAAGCCGATCAGGTGCAGCGGCTTGATGCTGATGCGTGGTCGCTCGATGGGTGCGGTTGCCATGGGGTGCTCCTAGCTCTTGGCCTCGGTGGGCGTGCGGGTCTCCAGGGTGGCCCGTGGGGCGGCTGGCTCGGCGGTGGGGGCCTGCTCGATCTTGCGACGCAGCTCGCGGGCCTGCCCGTCGATCCGCCACAGGTAGACGAAGATCGCCAGCCACACCACCAGCGCCACGGCCAGCGATGTGTAGATTGCGATGCTTGGGTTAGCTAGAAAGTCGCCCATGTGCTCTCTCCCGCTGGGCCAGCCACTCCGCGCCAAGCAGCAGGCGGGCGCGCAGCGTCATGAGCCAGACAAATAGGCCGGTGAAGCCAATGATGGATGCGAAGAAGGTCAGCAGCGTGCGGACATTGTTCAGGGTTCCGGTGCCGGGGGCCTCGATGTTCAGCTTGGCGGTGCCAGCGGCCACGTCGGCGTCCTCCAGGGCCAGCAGAAACTGCTGCCCGGCGAAGGTGGGGCGGTCGGCGGGCTTGCGCGGGCCGGGGTCGAAGGTGGGGGACAGCTGCTGGGCGGGCGCGCCTGGAGTGCGCACCTCCACCTCGGCGCGCACCATGCCCTGGTCCTCGCGCAGGCCCTTCAGCTCGATCACGTTGTCGCCCAGCTGGCCGATCTTCGCGCCGTTCAGGTTCAGCACCACGCCGCTGCACTTGCTGCCCTGCAGGAAGGCGCAGTTGGGGTGAAGCGAGCTGTCGGCCAGGCGCGGCGCGATGAACAGCAGGAAGGGCATGGTCACCAGGGCGAACAGGTTGTAGGCCGAGGAGAGCCGCCGCCTGCGGGTGTCGTCGTCGATGGCCGAGCGCAGCGCGAAGTAGGCCGCGTAGATCAGCAGCAGCACCAGGATGGAGGTCTCGCGCGGGTCCCAGTTCCAGAACACGCCCCAGGCGATCTGCGCGAAGATCGCGCCGGTGACAGTGGCCAGGATGCAGAAGAGGAAGCCTACCTCGGCGGCAGCCACGGCGTAGGCGTCGTGGGCGGGGCGGCGGCGCAGCAGGTAGAGCGCGCTGAACACGCCCGAGACGGTGAAGGCCAGCGAGGTGACCCAGGCCGTGGGCACGTGGATGATCACGATCCGACCGGCCTCGCCCAGCCCCTCGTACTGCGGGATGAGCGCGAACATGGCGATGATGACCCCGGCCATCCAGAGGCCCAAGATCAGCTTGGCCACCTGGGCCGCCCGCTCGCCGAGGCTAGGGCTGTGCGGGCCTGCGGGGGCCGCACGTGTCTGCGTGACTGTCATAGGTTCGTTTGTTGCCTTTGTGAAACTCGTGCATTCTATCACAATATTGGCAGCTGCGCTGCCAGTGTGGGCGGGCCTGCGGGCGCTGGGCTAGTGGTGGTGTGAGATCGGCGTGTGCGGCACGGCCAGCTGGCCCTGCTCGCTATGCCACGAGCCGATGGATGCGAAGGCGGCCTGCTGCTGGTAGCGCACCGGCTGCAGCAGCGGGGCCACCGGGCCTGCCGCGTGGGCATGGTCGCCCTGGTGGGCCAGCGGCGCGGCGTACAGCGCCAGCGCCAGCGCCGCCGCGCCCAGCGCGCTGCCCGCCTGGGCCATGGCGTGGCGCTGCCTGCGGCGGCGGTCGGCGGCGGCCAGCCGCTGGGCCAGCCGCTGGGCGAAGGCCGCGCGCGGCGGCTCGCGAAACTGCTCAAGAAAATCGCCCACCTACTTCTCCTCGTCCCACGCGGCGCGCAGCCGCTTGGTCACGCGGTGCAAAATGCTGCCCACGTTGCTCTCGCTCAGCCCGGTCAGCTGGGCGATCATGCGGTTGTTGAGCGATGCGCCGTACTTCATGGCCACCAGCTCGCGCTCGCGCTCGGCCAGGCCCGCCAGCAGTTCGCCCAGCCGCGCCATATCGCTGCGGCGCTGGGCCTCCTCCTCGGGGCTGCCGGGGGCGGCGTGGCCGTGGGCGGCCTCCAGCGGGGCCTCGTCGCGGCGCGCCCGCAGGTGGTCGATGCCCACGCGCTGGGCGATGGTGAACAGCCATGTGGAAAACGCGCCCAGATCGCTGCGGTAGCGCTCGCGGGCCACCCAGGCCTTCTCGAAGGTGGCGGCGGTCAGATCCTCGGCCAGCGCGCTATCGCCGAAGCGGTAGCGGAAGAAGTTGTAGACGCGCGGCAGCTGCTCGGCGTACACCGCGTCCCAATCGACCGGCTCGCTCTCGGCCGTTTGTCGCTTCAGTGCGCGCGACCACATGCTCATGCCTCATGATACGGATGGCTGAGAAAAGTATCACATACCATCGCCGCGATCTTTTCAAAATGCGAAAGGCCGCTTGTTCACAGCGCTTTCTGTATAAAAAGGATGCCGAGCGCAGGATCGCCGATGTTTTGCCCTTCGCGCCTTCGTGTCTTCGTGGTGAAAAGTGGGCTAGGCCTCCCAGACGCTGCGGAACAGGAACAGCGAGGCCACCACCAGCGCCAGCGTGAAGGCCAGCAGCACCTGGATGGAGCCAAGCCCGCCCGCCCAGGTCTCGCCCTGCAGCGCCAGGGCCGTGCCACGGATGGCGATCGCCATGGGCGGGATGATGATCGGGAAGGACAGCACGGCGAACAGCGCGCCCTTGGCGCTGGCCCGCGCGATGATTGCCGCGATCAGGGTGGTGGAGGCCACCAGTGCCAGATTGCCCGCCAGCAGCAGCGCGATCAGCAGGCCGGGGTTGCCCACCCGCACGCGCAGCATGGCCACGAACAGCGGCGCGGTCACCACATCCAGCGCCAGCAGCAGCACTAGGTTGAACAGCAGCTTGCCCACGAACACGGCCAGCGGCGGCGCGGCCAGCCGCAGCGCCAGCGCCGTGCGGCTCTCCTCCTCCTGCACGAAGGCGCGGGCCAGCCCGGTGAAGGCCGCGAACAGCAGCGCCAGCCACAGCAGCGCGGCATGGATCATGGGCAGGTCGGTGTTGGCCAGCGGCGCTATCGGCCCCACGCCCAGGCTGATCGCGATCACGCTGCTGACGGCGAACAGCAGCAGCGCGTTGATGGCGTAACGGGTGCGCAGCTCGGCGCGCATGTCTTTGCGGAAGACCGCCCACGCGGCGGGCCAGAGCGCAGGCTCGGCGTGGTGCGGCGTGTGGGTTGCCTGGGTCTGCTCCATGCTATACCCCCAGCCGCAGCAGATAGTCGCCGTGGCGCAGCTCGCGCTGGTCGTTGGTGGCGATCACGGCCACGCCGCGCTGGCGCTGGCGCTGGATGACCGACTCGACCAGCGCCGCGCCACGCTCATCCAGCATCACGGTCGGCTCATCTAGCAGCAGCACCGGCGGCTCGTGCAGCAGCGCGTAGGCGTACTTCAGCCGGTATGCCATGCCCGAGGAGAAGGTGGCCAGCAGGTCGTCGCCGCGACCGCCCAGCCCCACCTCGTCCAGCAGCCGCTCTAGCTCGGCGCGGCCACGGCGCAGCCCGCGCACGCTGGCGAAGAAAGCCAGATTCTCCAGCGCGGTCAGCTCGCGGTAGAGCTGGAGGTCAGGCGCGACCCAGCCCACCAGCCCGCTGGCCGCCTCGGGGCGGTAGCGCGCCCCATCCACAATATAGGCCACGCTGCCGCCCGATGGGCGCTGCAGGCCGCACAGCACCCGCAGCAGCGAGCTTTTGCCGCTGCCATTGGCCCCAGCCACCACCAGCACCTCGCCCTGGCGCAGGCTCAGCGAGATGTGCTCCATCACGCGGCGCGGGCCATAGTCGATCGTCACATGCTCAAGCTCAAGCTGCATTTCGCAAACCTATCTCAGAATCAGGCTCCCACGGTGCGAAGCGGATCGGGCATAAACAGCAGCACAAACAGCACCAGCCCGATCACGGCCAGCGCGCGGTGCCAGAACCCCAGCGGCTCGATGTCGTTGAGCGGGGCGGGGTGCTTCGGCCCGATCAGCAGGATCATCGCGCCCCAGATCAGCCAGCTGGCGCTCTGGGTCACGCCCAGCACCGCGCACAGCGCCAGCATGCCGTAGGCCAGCCAGTCGGCCCAGCGCCCCAGCAGCGCGTAGGCCACATGGCCGCCATCTAGCTGGCCCACCGGCAGCATGTTGATCATCGTCACCAGCAGGCCGATCCAGGCGGCCATGGCCACGGCGTTCAGCTGCACATCCGCGCCGCCCGCCGTGGGCAGCCACTGGCCGTGCACGGCGTACTTGAGCAGGGCATAGAGGATCGAATTGCCCTCCTGCAGGTAGCCGTGGGCCAGCATGTCGGGTGTGGGGCTGGCCACGGGCGATGTGGCCAGGCCGTAGAGCAGCAGCGGGATGGCCACCGCCAGCCCGGCCAGCGGCCCGGCGACGCCGATCTCCAGCACGCTGCGGCGATCCTCCATTGGCTCGCGCTGCACGATCACCGCGCCCATGGTGCCGGTGAAGGTGATGATGCCAAAGGGCGTGGGGATGGGCGGGATGGGGATGAAGTAGGGTAGGCTCACCGGGGCCTGGCGCAGCCGCCCGACCACGTAGTGGCCCATCTCGTGGGCAAACAGGATGCCCATGAGCGTGGCGGCGAACGGCAGCCCGCCCAGCAGCAGCCCTGGGCTGGCCAGCAGCAGCCCTGGGCTGGCGGCCAGCTCGGGGTGCGCGCTGATCGCGCCGGTGAGCAGCACCGTGGCCAGGGTGAGCACGAACAGCAGCGCGGGCAGCCCCAGCCGTGGCGGCGTGCGCACCACCACCCCCGGCATGGCCAGCAGCTCGTGCTGCCCGTGGTCGCGGCGCAGGAACGGCGTGAAGCCGACCTGCTCGACTCGCGCGCGGATCTGGCGGTAGCCCGCCGCGCTGGTGTCGCCCACCGCACCACGCAGCAGCAGGCTGCCCCGCGCATCCCACGACCAGCTCTCTATCTCCATCAGGCCCCCGAGCGCGGCGCTCACATGCGCTGCGGCGTTGGCCTGCTCGGTCTGTTCAATCGCTGCGCCCAAACCTGCTCTCCCTCTTCACCCAGCCCTGCGCGGGCTGGTGATACGAAGCCGTCTATGGCTTCCCGAAGCCACGCCAGTATACCACGCTCACTGTACTCTCACCCCTGGCGATTTTGCATCTTGCTATAATGCAGCTGCACACGATCCTTCCATCGGTGCTGCAATTCTAGCTTCTGGTGCACCTATGAACTTTGCGATCTCGCTCCGCCAGCGCCTGACGATCTCCTACATTAGCTTCTTCGCAGCCGCCCTGATTGTCCTCGATATCGGCCTCTACCTGCTGGTCTGCCAGGCGATGATGAGCAGCGTGGACAACGAGCTGCGGCTGGGCGCGCAGCTGGTGCAGCAGGATTTCACCACCAGCAACGAGTCGTTCCAGGTCTACTATGGGCCGCGCCGCTTGCTGCCGCCGCCCTCGATCAGCGATTTCGGCGGCACCAACCTGTTTGTGCAGATCTACCGCCAGGATGGCGAGCGGGTCGCGCTCTCCTCGAACATGCCCGAGTCGCTGGTGCCCGACCTTGAGCTGGACAGTAAATCATTCCAGGCGGCCATGGGCAACACAGCGGTGGCCCACACCGCGCTGCATGGCACCGTGCGCATGCGCGAGTGGGTGATGCCGCTCACCTTCCGGGGCGAGGTCGTGGGCGTCATCCAGGTGGTGCGCTCCATGCGCGAGATCGACGAGGTGCTGCAGCTGTTCGCCTACTCGCTGCTGGGCGGCGGCCTGATCGTGCTGATCGCCGCCGCGCGGGGTGGCGCGTGGCTCACCAGCGCGGCCTTCATGCCGATCAACGAGATCGCTGACACCACCCAGAGCATTGTGCGTGCCGAGGACTTGACCCGCCGCGTGCCTGTGCCCGTGGCTCAGGATGAGCTGCACCGCCTGACGCTCACCATCAACGACATGCTGGCGCGCCTCGACCAGCAGTTCCAGGCCCAGCGCCGCTTCATCGCCGATGTCTCGCACGAGCTGCGCACGCCGCTGGCTGCCATGCGCGGCAATATCGAGGTGCTCGATCGCGGTGCCGCGCGCGACCCCGCGCTGCTCTCCGAGTCGCTGGCCGACATGCGCAGCGAGGTCAACCGGCTCATTCGCCTAGTGAACGACCTGCTGCTGCTGGCCCAGAGCGAGTCGGGGCTGGAGATGCGCCACGAGCCGGTGGAGCTGGACACGCTGCTGCTGGAGGTGCACCGTGAGCTGCGCCCGCTGGCGCTGGGCGTCACGCTGCGGCTGGGTAGCGAGGATCAGGTGAGCGTGATGGGCGACCGCGACCGGCTGAAGCAGGCCCTGCTGAATCTGGCGGTGAATGCCATCCAGCACACCCCATCCGGCGGCAGCGTGACGCTGAACCTAGCCTCGCAGGGCGAGTTTGCCGCGATCAGCGTGGTGGACACCGGCTACGGCATCGCCCCCGAGGATCTGCCCCATATCTTCGAGCGCTTCTACCGCGCCGATCAGGCCCGCACGCGGGTGCGTGGCGGCGCGGGCCTGGGGCTCTCGCTGGTGCACTGGATAGCTGACGCCCACGGCGGCACAGTGAGCGTCGAGAGCACCATGGGCGCGGGCAGCACCTTCACCCTGCGCATCCCGCGCATCCCGACACCCCTGGCGATTGTTGTGGATGACGAAGCAGAAATATAAGCAGGTTGCACAGCTGACATTTTTTTTAGATAACAGCGCAACCCAACGATGGGCGCTATCGATAGGGAAATGCCTGTGCTATAATACCCAAACTTCAATTATCCGTGGGCGTGAACCTATTGCGGAAAAGCGTATGCGCGAGTCGCGTCCTATCCTCAGCCCTTCGATGGATGTTGTCTGGGTTCAGCGGCACACTATGGTCAACCGCGCGATGCTGGGCGGCGGCCTTACCCTTGCTGCCCTGGGAATCGCAGGTCTGCTCAATCAGCCAATGCAAGCTCTTGAGATGTCAATTTCCCCGTCGGTGGCGCTGCTGGCGAGCGCTATCTGGCTGCTGGCGGCCTATCTGTTTGGCCGTTTCCAGCAGGCGGCGCTCAGCGGGTGGATGCTGGTGGTATTCTGCGTGGGCTGGTGGTCGCTGGCCATGTATATGCTGCCTAGCTATATGCTGGCGCTGCTGCCCGCCGCGCTGCTGCCTGTCGCCCTCGCCGGGCTGCTGCTGAACCGCACCTCGCTGGTGGCCACGGCGGCGCTGACGGTCGGCCTGCTGTGGCTGCTGGCCTCGGGGGCGCTGCCGCCTGCCGCGCTGGCCCAGCCTGGGCTGCCGCTGACCGAGTCCCAGTTTGCCATGGCTGTGGTCAGCTGCGCCACCGTGCTGCTCATGCTTATGCTGCTGCCCATGCGCACCGCGCAGATCGCGCTCACCCGCCAGATCGCCGACCGCGATGCGGCCCAGGCCCGCCTGCTGCAGGCCAGCGCCACAATCGAGCGCGAGCGCGATGCCGCACGGGTCTATAGCCAGCACCAGGCCGCGCACCTCGATCAGGTGGCGTGCAAGCTCCGCGATGGCCTGATCGCCATCGACGCCAGCGGCAATGTGACCCACGCCAACGCCATGGCCCGCCAGATCTACGCCGACATCACCCGCCAGCCCGACGCGGTGTTCTCGCTCAAGGCGCTTGAGTCAGCCCTGGCCGCCTCATCCGAGGGGCTGGGCCAGGTCGAGATCGTGCCGCTGCCCGCGCAGGGCCTGGCCGCCGAGGCTTCCTTCACCCACGTGCTGATCGACCACCGCGATGAGGCCCGGCTCGCCCGCCTGCGCGGCGAGCTGCTGGGCATGCTGGCCGACGAGATGCGCAACCCGCTCACATCCATGGTCACGGCGCTCGACCTGACCCTGGGCCAGCGCAACCTGCCCGAGGAGGCCGACCGCGTGCTGATCGGCGCGCGCCAGAGCGGCCAGCGCCTGCTGGAGCTGGTGACGATGCTGCTAGAGATCGGGCAGCTGGAAAAGAACCCGGCGGTGCTGCGCCGCTCGCAGCTCGCGCTCTCGCGTGTGATCGAGAGCGGGATCGCCCAGATGTCGCCCATGGCCCAGCGCGGCGCGATCACGGTCTCGGTCGAGCACGCAGGCGAGAGCGTGATCGCCATCGACAGCGAGCGTCTGCAGCGCGCCTTCTGCTACCTGCTGGAGCAGGCGCTGCGCCAAAGCCCGCCCTACAGCGTGGTGCAGGTGCGCACCCGCCGCGCCGAGGCCAACCTGGTGGTGCAGATCGTGGATCAGGGCGCGGGCCGCGTGGCCCAGCAGAGCGAGCAGATCTTCCGCAAGGATACCCGCGACCGCAGCATCACCTCGCTCGGCCTGATCTATAGCAAGCTGGTGATCGAGGCTCACGGCGGGCGAGTCTGGGCCGAGAGCACCGGCGGCCAGGGCAGCGTCTACAGCTTCTCGCTGCCGGTGCATCGGCAAGAGCTGGTTGCGCCATAGGCGGGGGTATCGGCATGGCTGGATATGTGTTATACTAACACCAAGAGATGCGAGGGAGCTTTGTGCTATCCCTCGCTTTTTTTGCGTAGCAGCGGGCGAAACAATGCAGTTTCTCACAGTGAGCGACGAGGTTGTTCCGGCGGTCTACAGCTTGAATATCAAAGAGCGATTTTCGCAAGTGCAGATCGTTCTGGGCTGCGGCGACCTTCCGTATTACTACCTTGAATTTATTGTCACCATGCTGGGCCTGCCGTGCTTCTACGTCTATGGCAACCACGATACCGTGGAGCAGACATCGGGCGGCGAAGTGCTGTATGGCGCACGTGGATGTACGCTGGTTGAAGATCGCGTGATCAATCACCAGGGCTGGCTTATCGGTGGGCTGGGCGGCAGCATCCGCTACAACGATGACGAGGCCCCCCAGTACACCGACCAGCAGATGCTGATGCGGATCTGGAAGATGACCCCGCAGCTGCTGCTGAACAAAGTGCGGCATGGTCGCCATATCGACATTTTGCTCACCCACTCGCCGCCGATTGGGATCCATAATGGCCCAGATCGGCCACATCGCGGGTTCAAGGCGTTTCTGAACTTCATGGATCGTTTCCAGCCGCGCTATCTGATCCATGGTCACATCCATCGGTCCTATGGCTTTAGCCCGGTGACAGAAACGCGCTATAAGGATACACTGGTGGTAAACACTGCGGGGCACCGCCTGCTTACCGCCCAGCTTGGCAATGAGGCACCAACGTCATCAACGCTCGATGGCAAAATTATCTGATCGTACTTCGGCCTGCGTGCTATGGCGCGCAGCATAGGTGTCATTGATGCACTACATTGTTGCGTGTCGAACCGTTTGGCCGATAGATTCTTCTGCGAAACGGCTTGCCAGCGTTGGCGGCTACCGGCATCGTTGTCCGGCGTAGCTGATTCGGGAGAGAATCTATGGACAACACCTATATCTCACGCGTCGCGCAGGAAGATTTTAAAGACGCGCGGCGTAAAGCGTTTTTCTCTGAGCTACTTGATACGCTGCGGCGGCGGCCTAATGAGCTGCTCTCGTTCGATGATGTCCGCATGCGGCTCAATATCCGTGCTCAGCGCTACCTCGGTCACCAGACCGTGCCGCTCGCCAATATTGTGGGGAGCGAGGGCCGCTATAGCGATTTCGACCGCCAGTTTCTGCCCCGCACCGATGCCATCCGCAACCGCTGGAGCAATATCGACCGCGCCATGATCCAGTCGGTCGCCCTGCCCCCGATCGAGCTGTACAAGATCGGCGATGTCTACTTTGTGCGTGATGGCAACCACCGTGTGTCGGTGGCCCGCCAGCAGGGCGCGCTCTTCATCGATGCCTTTGTCACCGAGATGGTGGTGGATGTGCCGCTTGAGGCGGATCTCTCGGTGCGCGACCTGATGCTGAAGGAAGAGTACAGCGATTTTCTTGAGTGGACCGATCTGGCCGAGCTGCGCCCCGACCAGCGCATCGAGTTCAGCGAGCCGGGCGGCTATCTGCAGCTGGTGCGGCATATCAATGCCCACCGCTACTATATGGGCCTTGAGCGCGACGAAGAGGTGCCGCGCGATGAGGCGGTGGGCGACTGGTACGACAGCGTCTACCTGCCGATCGTGCAGGTCATCCGCGAGCAGGGCGTGCTGCGCGCCTTCCCAGGCCGCACCGAGGCCGACCTGTACCTCTGGATCATGGATCACCGCTGGTTCACCCGCGAGCGGATCGGCTACGACCCTGGCCCCACCGATGCCACCACCGATTATGTGGCCCAGTTTGGCCGCCGGTCGCTTGGGGCGGCGGTGGGCGATGCCTTCCGCAGCGCGCTCTCGCGCCTGCGGCTTGTCCCGCTTTCTTAGGCGGTAGGCTGTATGGCAGCGGCCCAGGCTTCACATAAAGCCTGGGCCGCTGTTTTTGCCACGCGGCGGGCTGCCTAGCGCGGCTGGTAGTTGCCAAACGTGGGCTTGGGGCCGTCGGCGGGGGCCGCCCAGCGCACCGCGTTGGCGATCACCTGGCGGATCTGCGGGTTGTAGTAGGTCGGGAAGCTCTCGTGGCCGGGGCGGAAGTAGAAGATCTTGCCGCGCCCGCGGGTGTAGCAGCAGCCGCTGCGGAACACCTCGCCGCCGGTGAACCAGCTGACCATCACCAGCTCGTCGGGCTGGGGGATGTCGAAGAACTCGCCGTACATCTCCTCGTTGGCCAGCTCGATGCACTCGGGCAGGCCTGCGGCGATCGGGTGGCCCGGCTGCACGATCCAGATCCGCTCTTTGTCCTCGGCCTCGCGCCACTTCAGGTCGCAGGTGGTACCCATCAGCTTGCGGAAGATCTTCGAGAAGTGGCCCGAGTGCAGCACGATCAGGCCCATACCCTCAAGCACGCGTTTGTGCACCTTGGCCACCACCTCGTCGCCTACCTCGTGGTGGGCCATATGCCCCCACCAGATCAGCACATCGGTCTTGGCCAGCACCTCGTCGGTGAGGCCGTGCTCTGGCTCATCCAGCGTGGCGGTGCCCACGTCGAAGCCGTGCTGGCTCAGGCCCTCGGCGATCGCGCCGTGGATACCTTCTTTATAGAGCTGGCTGGCGGGGTGCCGATCGTCCTTTTCGTGGCGGAACTCGTTCCAGACGGTAACATGCAACACACTCATTGTGTTTCTTTCTGCTGTGGTGCGAAGAACCCGACGCACGCTAGTATAGGCAGCGCCGATCGGGCCGTCAACAGACGCGGGATGGATATGTAGGATTGCGGTTGATGCTACGACGGCCGTACATATCGCAGGGGTACATACCACAACTGCTGCTATTTCGCCAATGAATTGCTGGTGTCAGGCCGTTGCGTGCGGACGCGCCTTTTGGTAAACTGGCCACGCAAAAGCTGCTGTGCAGCTTGCGCAGTTTGGCGCCAAGTCGCGTGAATGCTGCTACGCCTGTGCATCACCGCCACGTGTACCTGAGAAAAGAAACATACTTGTACGTATGATATGTTGTAGTAAAATAGATCTGCTGGTGTGTCGGCCAGCGACCCTGAAGATGGTGCTGGGCCTGTGAAAACGCTCTCGACTGGTTGGCGTCTCCACATCGCCGATACGCTACGGACAAATCGACTCGCGCAGAATCTGCTGATCGCCGTTGCCGCCATCGTGGTGGGGCTGCTGGCGGGCGCGCTGGTGGTCTTTGCCCCGTTCTGGCTTGGGTTTGCCCTTCTCATCGCGCTGGCGCTGGGCTACGCGCTGCTGCGCAGCACCAACTTTGGCCTGGCAGGCGCGCTGTGCATCGCGATCGTGCTGCCTTTTGGCACCCTGCCCTTCAAGGCGGTGGTCACCCCGCAGCTGCTGGAGCTGGTGCTGCTGGCGCTGATGGGCGTGTGGCTGCTGCGCCTGATGGTGACGCCTGAGGCGACCCTGCAGCTTTCCCCACTTGGGCTGCCGGTGATCGGCTTCTTGGGCCTGACGCTCTTCTCATTTATCCTTGGGTCGAACGGAAGCCCGGACTCGCTGCTGCTGCATAACTACTTTAAGTTTGTGCTGGCGGTGCTCTTTTTTTTCAGCATCACCAACTGTGTGCGCAGCATCGGGCAGGCTCAGTTTGTGCTGCGCTGCCTGATCATCCTCGGCGTGGTGGCGGCGCTGATCGGCCTGGTGCTGTTCGCGCTGCCCAACGATCTCTCCGAGCGGCTGCTGGTCGCGCTTGGCCGCTTCGGCTACCCGACCGAAGGGCGTGTGCTGCGCTTCGTGAACGATGATATCTATGGGGTCGAGCGGGCGATCGGCCTGGGCGTCGACCCCAACAGCTTTGGGGGCATGCTGTCGCTGGTGGGGGCTATCGCGGCCACCCAGGCGGTGGCCGAGCGCCCCACGCTGCCGCGCTGGGCCAGCATCCTGGCCGCGCTGCTGATCGCGGGGGTGACGTTCCTCACGCAGTCGCGCGGGGCGCTGGGCGGCCTGGTGGTGGGCGTGGCGTTTGTGGCGGTGGTGCGCTACCGTCGGCTGCTGTGGCCGATGCTGGGCGCGGCGCTGGCGGGCGTGGTGCTCTACACGGCCTTCGGCATTGGCAGCTCGTTTGTCACCCGCGTGGTCGAGGGCCTGCAGTTCCGCGATCTGGCCAACCAGATGCGGCTGGCCGAGTTTCGCAATGCTCTTGCGGTCATCCAGGCCTACCCGGTGTTTGGCATCGGCTTCGGCAGCGCCCCCGAGCTTGATCTGGTGGCCGGGGTCTCCAGCATCTACCTGGCCATGGGCCAGCGGATCGGCCTGGTGGGCCTGGGCGCATTTCTTGTGGTTGTGGCCATCTGGTTTCGCCATGTGCACCGCGCGAGCCAGGCGGCGTTTCGTCGGCAGGATGTTGCGATCGGCGGATGGCTGCTGGCGCTTGAGGCCGGTGTGGTCGCCGCGCTGGCCGTGGGCGTGCTAGACCATTATTTCTTTAATATTGAGTTTAGCCATATGGCGACGCTGCTCTGGGGGACGATTGGTCTGGGGATGGCACTCGAATCGATGAGTGCAGAGAATTAAGCTCCTGGAATCGATACATCAACCCACTACTTCAGGACGCTCGTATTCAGCGGACGGCTGCCCCGGGAGGCGCAATGGTTGAGACCAAACAACCAAGTGGTGAGACACACCCACAGATCTACCGCCGTTGGCTCAGTGTGATGTATGCGGCCTTTGCGCTGGCGCTCTTGCTGCTTGCCACGATCCAGCGCTCAGAGCTGTTTGTAGGCGTTCAAAGTTCGCTCGTTCTTCTCGTCATTCTTATCATCGCGACGGTCTTCACCGCTGTGCGGGTGGGCCGAGGGCGCGCGCTACACATCTCCACCGTGGTGCTGCTTGCGGTCGACGCCCTTGCGGCGCTCGGCCTCGTCGCGGCCACCGGGGGCTACGACTCGAGCCTGTGGGTTGGTCTGCTGCTGGTCTCTACCGCCGCCCCGCTGCTGCTGCCCGAGCGCTGGGCCGCCGGCATGCTGATCGCGGTGTGGCTGAGCTATGGTCTCTTCCTCTTCGGCGTGCCGCGCGAGATGCTCTCGGAGATGCTGCTGGCCTACCTGCTGCGCGTGGTGGGCATCGCGCTGATCGCGCTGGTGCTGCACCGCGCCCTGTCGTCGGAGGAGACCCTGCGGCTGCGGGCCGAGCGGCGCGAGCACGTGCTGCACGAGTTTCTGGAGCTGTCGGCGCGCATCCGCGTGTCGAATGGCTCGGATGCCATCCTGGAGGAGGTGGCACGCACCGTGCAGTCCGGTGGCGATTTTAACTGCGTGACGCTGAACCGGATCGACTCTGCCGCCGACACCTTCACGGTAGTGGTGGCCTATGGTGCCAGCGGGCGGCGGCTTACCTCGGTCGAGGGCCTCTCGTTCCCGTGGGACCAGTTCTCGGCCCAGCTGTGCGAGCCAAACCGCGTGGGCACCGCCGCCTATCGGCTTGAGACCCTGCCCTTCCGCTCGCTGCACGATGAGCAGCACCTAGTGCTGCCGATCATCAGCCAGAAGGGCATCGAGGGCATGCTCACCGTCTCGAACAGCGCCGATCAGCAGGCGGTGCTCGACGAGTCGCAGCTGCTGCTGGAGCTGCTGGCCAACCAGGCCTCGGCGGTGATCGATAACAGCAGCCTCTACGCCAACCTTGAGCAGCGCGTGGCCGACGCCACCGTGACGATCACGCAGAGCCGTGAGGATCTGGCCGCCGCGCGCGACCGCGCCGAGACGCTGTACCAGATCGTGCGCACCCTGGCCCGCACGCTGGACGAGCGCGAGGTGATCACCGAGTCGTTCACGCTGGTGCGCGAGGCCATCCACGCCGACTGGGGCGGCATCCTGCTGCTAGAGCCGAACACCGGGCATCTGGCCATCCGCACCGGCTGCGAGGGCCTGCGCGGGCCGGTGTTCGAGCGCCTGCAGGAGATGTGCGGCCTCGTGATCGCGCAGCGCCGCGTGCTGGTGGTGGATGATACGCGCCAGGACGTGCGCTGGCCGAGCGGCGGCGATGAGAACACCACCGCCCTGCTGCTGGTGCCCATGGTGCTCGACACCGAGCCGCTGGGCGCGCTGGTGCTTGGCTCGCGCACCCCAGGTGCGTTTAGCGCCGACCACGCCCAGCTGGCGCTGGCCGCCAGCGGCCAGATTGCGGTGGCCTTCTCGAAGGCGCAGCTCTACCGCTACACCAGCGAGCAGAGCGAGCAGCTGAGCCACACCCTGCTGCTGCGCGAGGCCGAGATCAGCAAGAATCAGGCGCTGCTGCACTCGATCGGCGAGGGCGTGGTGCTGTGCGACCGCCTCGATCGTATCACCATGATCAACCCCGCCGCCGAGGATATGCTGGCGATCAAGGCCGAAGCCTTCCAGGGCCGCCGCCTCAGCGAGCTTCCTGGCGTGCTGCAGGGGCCGAGCGACGATAAGCAGAGCGGCTACGAGCAGCTCTCGATCGGTAGCCACACCCTGCGCGCCCACTTCACGCCGGTGCTCTCCTCCATGGGCGAGCAGCTGGGCACCGTGGTGGTCTACCACGACATCACCCGCGAGGTGATGACCGACAAGCTCAAGAGCACCTTCCTGGCCACCGCCTCGCACGAGCTGCGCACGCCGCTCACATCCATCCGCGGCTACGTCGATCTGCTGCTGCTGGGCACGATTGGCCCGCTCACCCAGCCGCAGCGCGACTTCCTCAAGGTGGTGAAGCACAACGTCGGCCAGCTAGTCGATCTGATCGACGACATCCTGGATGTCTCGAAGGTGGAGGCGGGCGAGGTGCGGCTGCGGCGGGCCATGATCGACCCAGGCGAGCTGATCTACGAGGTGGCCGAGTCGCTGTACACTGGCTTCGCCGAGAAGTCGATCGCGCTGGCGCTGGATGTCGCGCCCGACCTGCCGATGGTGATGGCCGACCGCCAGCGCATCCGGCAGGTGGTGGTGAACCTGCTGGGCAACGCCTGCAAGTACACCCCCGAGGGCGGCAAGGTGGATGTGCTGGCCTACGTGCACAACGAAGAGTTCCGGGTGGATGTGCGCGACACCGGCGTGGGCATCGCCAGCGAGGCGCAGCCCTACATCTTCACCCCGTTCTTCCGCGCCGACAACCCGCTGCGCGATGCGGCGGGCGGCACCGGCCTGGGTCTGAGCATCACCAAGACGCTGGTAGAGCTGCACGGCGGGCGGATCTGGTTCGAGAGCAACGAGGGTGCTGGCTCGGTCTTCTCGTTCTCGCTGCCGCTGCAGGGCTACGAGTGGTCGCAGCCCGAGTGGCTGGAGGAGCAAGTCTAGAAGATAGCGCCAAAAACAGCAGTAGGGAGCGCATGGGGAAAGCCATGCGCTCCCTTTTTTGTGGCTAGAGCACGCTGCGCAGCCAGCGCCCGGTGTGTGACTCGGGCACCTGCGCCACCTGCTCGGGGGTGCCTGCGGCCACGATCTGGCCGCCCTGGTCGCCGCCCTCAGGCCCTAGGTCAAGGATGTAGTCGGCGGTCTTGATCACATCGAGGTCGTGCTCGATCACCAGCACGGTGTTGCCCGCATCCACCAGGCGCTGCAGGATCTGGATGAGCCGCTCGATGTCGGCGATGTGCAGCCCCGTGGTTGGCTCGTCCAGGATGTAGAGCGTGCGCCCGGTGGCGCGTCGACCAAGCTCGGCGGCCAGCTTGATGCGCTGGGCCTCGCCGCCCGAGAGCGTGGTGGCCGACTGGCCCAGCCGCACGTAGCCCAGCCCCACATCGCGCAGGGCCAGCAGCTTCTCGGCGATCTGGGGGTGGCGCTCGAAAAACGCCGCCGCCTCGTCGACGGTCATGTCCAGCACCTCGGCGATGGTGCGCCCTCGGTAGCGGATGTCGAGCGTCTCGCGGTTGTAGCGCGCGCCGCCGCAGACCTCGCAGGGCACGTAGAGGTCGGGCAGAAACTGCATCTCGACTTGGATGAGGCCCTCGCCGTGGCAGTGCTCGCAGCGCCCGCCCTTCACGTTGAACGAGAAGCGGCTGGCGTCGTAGCCGCGCGCCTTGGCCTCGGGCGTCTGCGCGAACAGCTGGCGGATGGGGTCGAAGACCTTGGTGTAGGTGGCCGGGTTGGATCGTGGCGTGCGGCCAAGCGGTGCCTGGTCGATGTCGATGACCTTGTCGAGCTGCTCGATGCCCATGATCGCGTCGTGCTCGGCGGGGCGCTGCTTGGCCCCGTACAGCTCTTGGGCGAGCCGTGGGTACAGCGTGTCGTTGACCAGGGTCGATTTGCCTGAGCCGCTGACCCCTGTCACCGCGATGAATGTGCCCAGCGGCAGCCGCGCGTCGATACCCTTGAGGTTGTGGCCGCGTGCGCCCTGGATCTGCAGCCACGCGCCGCTGCCGCCGCGCCGGGTGCGCGGGGTGGCGATCTTGCGCCTGCCGCTGAGGAACTGGCCCGTGATCGAGTCGGCGTTTTGCTCGACCTCGGCCACGCTGCCGCAGGCTACCAGCCTGCCGCCGTGCTCGCCTGCCCCCGGCCCGATATCCACTAGCACATCGGCGGCGCGGATGATCGTCTCGTCGTGCTCGACCACCAGCACGCTGTTGCCCAGGTCGCGCAGCCGCAGCAGCGTCGCCAGCAGCCGCTGGGTGTCGCGCGGGTGCAGCCCGATCGACGGCTCGTCGAGCACGTAGAGCACGCCCGATAGCCCCGCGCCGATCTGGGTGGCCAGCCGGATGCGCTGCGACTCGCCGCCCGAGAGCGTGGTCGCTCCACGGTCGAGCGTCAGGTAGACCAGCCCGACATCCAGCAGGAAGGCCAGCCGCCCCAGGATCTCGCGCAGGATCGGCGCGGCGATGGTGCGCTGGCGGGCCGACCCCAGCCCGTCGCCCTGCTGCAGCGCCCTGGCCCAGCCCAGCGCCTGATCGATCGGCATGGTCGCGACCTGCGCGATCGTGCTGCCCGCCACGGTCACCGCCAGCACCTCGGGGCGCAGCCGTGCGCCGCCGCACGCGGGGCAGGTGCGCGGCGTCATGTACGGCTCCAGCTGGCTGCGCTCGTCGTCGCTGGCCTCGGCCAGGCGGCGGCGCAGGCTGGGGATGACCCCCTCGAACGGGGCGGCGGACTCGTGCTGCTCGCCGCGCAGCTGGTAGCGCAGCAGGATGGGCGCGGCGGTGCCGTGCAGCAGCGCGTCGAGCTGCTCGGGGGCCAGCGCGCTCACCGGCGCGGCGGGGGAGAAGCCCATGTGCTCGGCCAGCGAGCGCACTAGGTCGTCGTAGTAGCGGCGCTGGGCTTTGGGTGCGGCCTGCCAGGGCGCGATCGCGCCGCCCGCCAGGCTGATCTCGCGGTTGGGGATCACCAGCGCGGGGTCGAACTCGCTGGCGATGCCCAGCCCGTCGCAGGTGGGGCATGCGCCCTGCGGATTGTTGAACGAGAAGGCGCGCGGCTCCATGGGCGGCAGGTTGACCGAGCCATGCACCGGGCAGGCGTACTGCTCGGAGAAGGTCTGCTCGGCCCCGCCGACCACCTGCGCCGACAGCGCGCCCCCGCCGAGCTTGAGCGCGGTTTCCACCGAGTCGGCCACGCGCGTGCGGTCGGGGTGATCGCCAACGGGCGCGGTCGGGTCGGCGTGGCGTATGATCAGGCGGTCGACTACGGCCTCGATCGTGTGCGGCTTCTGCCGATCCAGCGCGATCGGCTCATCTAGCTCGCGCACCTCGCCATCCACGCGCACGCGCACGAACCCCTGCCTGCGGGCATTTTCTAGCACCTGGGCGTGCTCGCCCTTCTGCTGGCGCACCAGCGGGGCCAGCACCAGCAGCCGCGTGCCGTCGGGCATGCCCAGCAGCGCGTCGATGATCTGCTGGGCGGTCTGCCGCGCTAGCTTCCTGCCGCAGATCGGGCAGTGCGGCTCGCCGACGCGGGCGAAGAGCAGCCGCAGGAAGTCGTAGATCTCGGTGACGGTGCCCACCGTCGAGCGCGGGCTGCGGCTGCCGCTCTTCTGGTCGATGGCGATGGCTGGCGAGAGGCCCTCGATCGCGTCGACGTCGGGCTTGTTCAGCTGGCCCAGAAACTGGCGCGCATAGGCCGAGAGCGACTCGACATAGCGGCGCTGGCCCTCGGCGAAGATCGTATCGAAGGCCAGGGTCGATTTCCCCGACCCCGACAGCCCGGTGATCACGACCAGTTTGCGCTTGGGGATGCGGATGTCGATGTTTTTGAGGTTGTGCTCGCGCGCGCCATGGACGACGATGGCATCATCAGACATAGGTGGTACTCGCTGTGTCGCTTGGGTCACTGCCGCGCAGGCGGCCTATGATGAGGGGTACAGCCTGCCCTGCTCGACGCGGATGGTGCGCGCGTGGCTCAGAAAGCTGGCGTCGAAGTCGCCAGTGCCCGTGGCGGTGATCAGGGTCTGCTGGTCGGGGCGCAGGATGGTGGCCAGCAAGTGCAGCCGCCGCTCGGCGTCCAGCTCCGATAGCAGGTCATCCAGCAGCAGCACCGGCGACTCGCCGCTGCGCTCGCGCATCAGCTCGGCCTCGCCCAGTTTGAGCGCCAGCGTGGCGGCGCGCTGCTGCCCGCGCGAGCCGTAGGTGCCGATGCTGATGCTCCCAACCTGCAGCTGCAGATCGTCGCGGTGTGGCCCCACCAGGGTCTGCCCGCGCCCCACCTCGTCCTCGCGGATGCGCTGCAGGTGGGCGCTGAAGGCCCGCTCGATCTGGCGCTCGTCGGCGCCCTCGGGCAGTGGCACGCTGCTCTGATAGGTGGCGGCCAGCGGCTGCTGCCCCGCGCTGATCTGGCAGAACAGCGGGCCGATCAGCGTGTTCAGGTGGCGCACGGCCTGCAGCCGCTCGTGCAGCACATAGGCCCCGGCCAGCGCCAGCTCGCGATCCCAGAAGGCCAGCTCGTCGTCGCTGGCGCGGTACGACCGCCTGCCCTCGCGCCACGAGCGCAGCAGCGAGTTGCGCTGCTGCACGATCTTGTTGTAGTGCGAGAGCGTGCGCACATAGCGGCCATCCAGCTGCGAGAGCGTGATGTCGAGGTAGCGGCGGCGCTCGGAAGGCCCGCCTGACACCAGCACTAGGTCGGCGGGTGTGAACAGCACCACGCGCAGGTTGCCCACCAGATCGAATGCGCGCACCGCCTTACGGTCGACGCGCACCGTCTTGATCGAGGTGTTGGTCAGCTGGCCCTCGTCGTCGGCGCGGCGCTGCACCAGCACCTCCAGCCGCACCCCGCCGTCGCGGCGCTGCACCTCGCAGAGCATGCGTGCGAAGGGTGGCACGCCGATGTCGCCTGCGGCGTCCCAGCGCACGATCTCGCGGTCGGCCCCGGCGCGCGGCGAGCGCGTGGTGGCCAGGTAGAACAGCGCCTCCAGGATGGTGGTCTTGCCAGCGGCGTTTGGGCCGTAGAATAGCGTGATCCCTGGCTCCAGCGCCAGATCGAGACGGGCGTAGTTGCGGAAGTCCGATAGGTTGAGGTGGGTGACGTGCATAGCGTTTTGATCTAGCCGCTAGGCGGCCTGCTCCAGCTGAAGCGAGCGCAGCGCGGCGATATCGCCGCAGCCAGCGCAGAACATGGCGATCCGCAGCTCTTGGATGAAGCCCGCGAGCACGGCGATCGCGCCCTCGGAGTCGGCGCTGCTGCCCTGGCTCACGGCGGCCAGGGCGGGCTTGGCGGTGCCGCACAGATCCGCGCCCAGCGCGATGGCCTTGGCCACATCCACGCCGTTGCGGATGCCGCCCGAGCCGATCAGCGGGATGCTGGGCAGCGCGGCGCGCACCTGGCGGATGGCCTCGGTGGTGGGGATACCCCAGCCCGCGAAGGCGGTGGCCACGGTCGCGCCAGCGTCGCTCTTCTGGCGGAACCGCTCGACCTCGCTCCAGCTGGTGCCGCCCGCCCCGGCCACATCGATCACCTGCACGCCCACATCCACCAGCCGCCGCGCCGTCTTCGGCCCGATGCCGTTGCCCACCTCTTTCACGATCACCGGCACGCTCACGTGGCGGCAGATCTGCTCGATCTTGTGCAGCAGGCCCTTGAAGTTGGTGTTGCCCTCGGGCTGCACCGCCTCCTGCAGGGGGTTGAGGTGCAGGATCAGCGCGTCGGCCTCGATCATGTCTACTGCGCGCTGGCACTCGGCCACGCCGTAGCCGTAGTTCAGCTGCACCGCGCCGAGGTTGGCCAGCAGCGGGATGCTGGGGGCCAGCCTGCGCACCTGGTAGGTGAAGGCCAGCCGCTGCTCGTGGATGGCGGCCCGCTGCGAGCCGACGCCCATGGGCACGCCCAGCAGCTCGGCGGCCTCGGCCAGCGCCATGTTGATGCTGGCCACATCGGTAGCGCCGCCGGTCATCGAGCTGATCAGCAGCGGCGCGCGGATGGGCTTGCCCAGAAATGTGGTGCTGGTGTCGATCTCGGCGAGGTCGAGGTCGGGCAGCGCCTCGTGGGGTAGCCGGTAGGAAGCGAAGCCGGTGGTGATCCCCTTGGCCTGCACGTCCTGATCGAGCACGATACGCACATGGTCGCGCTTGCGGCTGATGGTGTCTTCTTGCTCCATCTCGGTACCTCTTGATGCCAGACGCACTCGGCAAGTATGCTCTGCGATGTGCATGTGGGGCGAAATGCCAGGGTATTGATGATCGTGCGGTGGATCAGCACGCAGTATAGCATACCTTGCCCTACCACCCTACGCTCGTATGTTCGTGCGATCTGGCCAATGCATGCTCGTTCGGTGGAACGTTTTTACCACGAAGACGCCAAGATGCTAAGGGAACACAGGGCTCAGATCGGCCCTAATTTTACCTGGCCATGTGGCGAAGGGGCTGCGCTAGCGGGCCGTATGCTCGCTCGCTGTGGCTAGGATTCATCGATTGCTTACCTATGCCACATGATCGCGATTGCGAGGTTAGGGTATAATACGCGCTGGAATCAGGTGGGCGCGCAGCACGCGACCTACAGGATAGGCCTTGTTGAAGAAGGAGCGATTGTTCTGTGACAAAATCATCCGCACCGAAGAATGCTAGTCCGTCGCTTGGCGCGATCCTCTCTGCGCTGATCGTGGTGGCGGTGTTTGTGGTCCTTGGCTTCGTGCTCGTCAACTCGCGCGGCGGCACGGCGGCCACCCCCACGACGGTGGCCAGCGATGCCACCGCCGTGGCCGCAGCCGACGCCACTGCCGCGCCCGCCCCAGGCGATAACCAGATCGACCCGGCGGTGGCGGCCCGCAACGACAAGTATGCTAGCAGCGGCGCTCCGGCGATGTCGATCGACCCCAAGAAGACCTACATCGCCACGATCACCACCCCGCGCGGCGATATCGAGGTGAAGCTGCGCCCCGACATCGCGCCCGAGACGGTGAACAACTTCGTGTTCCTGGCCCGCGATGGCTACTACGACGGCGTCACCTGGCACCGCGTGCTCCCGAACTTCATGGCCCAGACCGGCGACCCCACCGGCACCGGCGCTGGCGGCCCTGGCTACACCATCAAGGACGAGTTCTCGCCCAGCATCTCGTTCGACAAGCCGGGCTTCCTGGCCATGGCCAAAACCAGCGCGCCGAACTCGGCTGGCTCGCAGTTCTTTATCACCACCGCCCCGGCCACCTGGCTGGATGGCGGCTACACCATTTTTGGCGAGGTGACGAAGGGCCAGGAGATCGTGGATGCCATCCCCCTGCGCAACCCGGATGAGAACCCCACCACGCTTGGCGAGAAGCTGATCAAGATCACGATCAGCGAGTCCTAGCGGCTGGTAGGCGCTAGCACCTGGGCGCGTCGCTCGCAAGGGCGGCGCGCTTTTCTTTTTGAAAATGGCTTGCCTAGTATATTGACAACCTTCGATATATATGCTACGCTTCCTCCATCGAGATCGGAGAGGATGCGAGTACTATGGCGAAGCGAGAGATCATCCCTATTGTTTCTGCGGCCACCCGCTGCTGCAGCGCGGATACCAGCGCGCTGCCCAGCCCCGAGCTAGCCGCGCAGCTGAGCGCCGATTTTCAGATGCTGGCGCACCCCATCCGCATCCAGATCCTCACGCTGCTGGCGCAGAGCGATGGCCAGGTGTGCGTCTGCGAGCTTGAGGCGGCGCTGCCCGTCAAGCAGCCCACGGTCTCGCACCACCTGCGGCTGCTGCGCGAGGCCGGCTTTATCGACTGCGAGCGCCACGGGCAGTGGGCCTACTACTTCATCAAGCGCGATGTGATGGCGGCAGTGCGCGAGCGCGTGATGGCCCAGCTGGCGGCGCTGGGGTAGTTTTTTTGCGTCGTATATTGAACTTTATCGATATGGAGGGCCTATGATTCAGATCGATCGGGCGTGCGAGGCCGATCTGCCCGCCATCGAGGCGCTGCTGGTGGCCTGCGGCCTGCCGACCGATGGCCTGGCCGCACACCTCGGCGGTGCGCTGGTGGCTAGGGCCGAGGGCGTGGTGGTGGGCAGCGCCGCCCTTGAGCTGTATGGGGGCGAGGCCGCGCTGCTGCGCTCGGTGGCGGTGGCCCCGGCGTGGCGCGCCGCCGGGGTGGCGCGGCAGCTGATCGTGGCGGTGGCCCAGCTGGCCAGCGCGCACGGCGTGGCCCAGCTGTACCTGCTCACCACCACCGCCGAGGGCTACTTTCCGCGCTATGGCTTCACCAGGGTCGCGCGCGAGCAGGTGCCCGCCGCGCTCGCGCAGTCGGTCGAGTTTACCTCGGCGTGCCCGCTCAGCGCCACGGTGATGGTAGGCGCGGTGTCGCCGCTGCTCTAAGGTCGCTTTTTTTTCTCGAATATATCGAAGCATATCAATATAGGAGAACCCACAATGGACGAATCGATCAAGTCGGCGGTGCGCGAGCACTATGGGAAGGCTATCCAGTCGGCAGGCTCGTGCTGTGGCGGCGGCAGCAGCTGCTGCGGGGATGATCAGCGCACCGAGGTGCTGCTCTACGGCCAGCAGGCGCTGGCCAGCCTGCCGAGCGAGGTGGTGACGACATCGTTTGGCTGCGGCAACCCGCTGGCGATCGCCAGCCTACGCCCCGGCGAGGTGGTGCTGGATCTTGGCTCGGGCGGCGGGCTGGATGTGATGCTGGCGGCGCAGCGTGTGGGCGCGCAGGGCTACGTCTACGGCCTGGATATGACCGACGAGATGCTAGCCACCGCCCGCCGCAACATCGAGCGGGCTGGTGTGGCGAACGCCGAGTTTTTGAAGGGTGAGATCGAGGACATACCGCTTCCCAATGCCAGCGTCGATGTGATCATCTCCAACTGTGTGATCAACCTCTCGCCCGATAAGGCCCAGGTGCTGCGCGAGGCCCAGCGGGTGCTGCGCCCCGGCGGGCGGCTGGCGGTCTCGGACATTGTGGTGGATGGCGACTTGAGCGATCTGCCGGTGGATGAGGCTACGCTGCGCAGCGCGCTGAGCTGGGTCGGCTGCATCGCGGGGGCCATCCCGCAGGCCGAGTACACGCGGCTGCTGGCCGAGGCCGGCTTCGAGAACATTGATATGACGGTGAAGCACCGCTACACGATCGAGGATCTGGGCGAGATCCCCGAGCAGCTTGCTACGCTCGACCCCGTGCTGCTGGGCCAGATCGCCCAGCGCTTCGTCTCAAGCGCGATCAGCGCCCAGAAGCAGTAGCGGGCGCGCATAGCGCTGCTTCTCTCGCGTAGCGGCTAGGTATATCTCTTTGCATGCCTCGGCCACATCACTCATGGGCCGGGGCATCCTTTCGGATATAGCTGCACTCGATTTTGCGCAGAATCATGTTTTACTTCCAAACCGATCCAGCCCCGAGCCGTAGATGATTATCAGTACCTACCATATAGAAAGTAGTGTCTTTTTTTAGATTATTACGCCGGTTATCCCCTTCTAGGCTTATCTCGATAGTATCACCCACATGGAATATATTATCAAAGCTAATTATAATGCCGTTGCTATCATTTGCTGATTTATTACAATCAATATTTCCTATACTTTGATGAGATTTGAAATTGCTTATATCTTCTTCGATAGAAACAGATACGTTATAATATACTTCTGATCCTAAGCATGTGACATATAGAACAATTTTTGGATTATCACCCTTCATGATAAGTTCTAAATCGCCAATTTTTGTCACAGTATGTGGCTGCGCGATGGGGGCAGCTTGCTTCCAGGAGGAACCGCCCTGGGTAGTATTAGAACATGAAGATGAGAGTATAAGAACAGCAGCGAGTAACATGATTCTATATGCATAGTGTGTCATTATAGGCTCCTTGTACATTTTATAATAATGTGGTTTTATTCTTAGTAAATATGAAAAAGCAAATATAGATAGCAAGCTGCAAGGCTTTGCTATAGCTTTGCAGCTTGCTATCTTTTATTCAACCAGGCAGACCTACGCGACTTGCCAGATTGAGTAGCTTACGCCTTTAAACTCAAAAGCTTGACCCGATCCAGCTTTGTAAGAGTCGCCAATCCAAGGATCGAACCACACATCATAATCTGTAACAGCATGCTTATGGTAGGCATCAATTTCCCAAGTAGTATTAGGAGGCATATTCAGTGAATACTGATAGCTGTTACTTCCTGTGAGTGTAACATCAAAGCCAATACCAGCGGTAACTACTTGAGCAGTTACACCAACATTGGCATTGAAAGAATGACTCCAACTATATTGCGATGTAAGGCCTAAAGTAGCCTGGCAACAAGCAGGCGCATGACCGGACATGGCAGGAGTATTACATATTAGTGAGCGTACTGTCCATAGCCATATACATAGCATCTTGGCTAAACTCAATGTGCATAGCCGCGCAGAGGCAATAGCTTACCTCTATCAATCAAGTATTTATGTTCCGCCAGATAAATCGCGAGAGGTTGGTGGATGAAAATCTAAAAAATTAACGTAATACTACAAAAGATGTTCTGTATATGTGGGTCAATCATTTTCTGGTGCTTAAGGTGCCATGCACAAAGGAAGGGCGGCACACGTGCCGCCCTTCCTTTGTGCTATCTGTTGTGTTCTCTCTCACTTGCGGCCAAACAGCCCGCGCTTCTTGGGCTGCTCGACCGACTGCCGCAGCCGGTCGAGTCCGCCGCCACCCTCCTGCTGGGTTGGCTCCGACGGCGGCGGGGCGGTGGGGATGACCGCCACCGCAGTGATCGGCTCCTCTTCCTGCTTGCCCTTCTTGCCGCGCTTTTTCTTCTTACCATCGTCCTCTGGTGCTGCCGCTGGGGGCGGGGACGCGGCGATTTTGGCATCCACCGGCTGGGCGGTGGGCTGCTCCTCGTGCTCGGGGGCTGCCGGGAAGGTATTGATCTCCATGATCTCGCGTAGCGGCTCGGCGGCCTCGTAGGGCATCGTGCCGCTCTCGGCCCCCAGGGCCACCAGCCACTCCCAGAGCGCGCGCTGCCGATCCAGGGGGGCGATCGGCAGGCGCAGCGGCCTGCCGCGTGCGTCGATCACCACGCCCAGCGCGCTGCCGCTGATGTCCGCCGGGCCGGTCTCGATCGAGGCCCCGGGTGCATTGCCGCCGATCCGCACGCCGCCTGCGGGCTTTAGGATGAGCTGACCCTTCTGGCCCTGCGGCAGATCCAGCCGGGCGATCTGGCCATGGTTCACCGTCACCGTCTGCTCGCCGCCGCCCACGGTGCGCAGCGTGGCCTCAACCGCCAGCTCGCCGCTGCGGCCCGGGCCTAGCGCCACCACGCAGGTAGCCAGCGGCATGTTGCGCAGCAGATCCTGCTCGATCAGCGAGAGCGCTCCCTCGGCATCGCTGGGGGCCAGCGCGCCTGCGGTGTTCACCAGTCCCAGGGTGTCGAGGTAGATGTCGATAGCGCGCTCGTCGGCCAGTGGCTGCAGCGCATCCAGCAGCGTCAGCAGCGCATAGCCGGGGTGGGGCGCGTGCGAGAGCACGCCGCCGCTGGCCAGCACGAAGTCGAAGGGCGCGCCTGGGCGCTCGTCGAACAGCGCTGCGGCGGTGAGCGCCACCGCCTCGCGGGCCACCGCGTGCTCGATCATCACATCCTCGCGGCTGGTGGGCACCAGCTGGGGGCGCAGCTGCTTGTTCAGCAGGCTGTGCAGCATGTCCTGATCGCTGATCGGGAAGGGCAGCCAGCGCATGAAGGCCGATGTGCCGCGCTCGGCCACCAGATGCCCCACGCCATAGCCGCTGCCGATAGCGCCAAGCACCGCCGCGCTAAACGCACCCTGGCTGGAGAGCAGCGCGCTGGTGCTGGCCGAGCCGAGGTCGATAGCCAGGATGTTCCTGCCGTAGAAATCGGCCAGGAAGCGGGTGATCAGGCCTGCGGCATCGGTGGTGGTGCGGATGGGCACTGTGCTGACCCGCCGCAGATTCTGCAGGCCGGGCATGCGGCGCAGGATGCGCTCGGTGTAGAGCTTGGTGAGCGCCTTGCGGGTCGGTGCGAGGTTGGCCTTATCCAGCGACGGGCGCAGGTTCTCGACCACGATCGGCTCGGCCTTGTTCGCCAGCGACTCGACGACCTGCTCGCTAGCCCTGCTGTTGCCGGCGTAGATCACGGGGCGCACCGTCACATCGTGGCGCGACTGCCCGTCGGCATCTACCCGCGCCGAGAGCGCCGTGAGCCCGATGATATGCGCCAGACGCACCAGTGAATCCTGCGCGCCCTGCTCAAGGCCACCCGCCAGGATGACCACATCGGGGTTCAGGCCGATCATGCGCTGGACCTGCCGCTCGATCCACGAGTAGTCGCCGGTGGCCACGCTGTGCTCGGTCGCGTCGTTCAGCGTGATCGTCTGCAGCACCACCGAATTGACGGCGCGGCTGGCGTGCAGCGCGCTGCGGGCCGAGATATCGCTTGAGACCGCAGTGACCACGATCGCCATCGGCCCCGCCGCGCTGGTGACGGTGATCAGGTGGTCGATGCCGTCGCCATCATTTGTCCGAGGCATCAGCAGATTCTCGCCCAGCAGCAGCTGTCGCCCAGTCAGATCGCTGATCGCTGCGGCAGCCTGGATGATCGAGACCATCACATCGCTATGCGGCGGCTCATAGGTGCTGGGCACCTCGGCCTGGGCGATCAGGCGCAGCTGGCCCGCCACGTGGTCGGTGAGAGTCGCACGGGTGGTCACGCTGCCGATATCGATGATAAGTGTCGCAGAATTTGGCATAGATCTCGTTTTCACCAGAACATGTGCCTTGGTGCGGGCAATGCGCCCGCACCAAGGCACTAGCGATGTTTGACTCCATCCGCTCGGCGCGCGGTGGGCCTACCAGGTGATCAGGAAGCGCACGCGCTCGCTCAGCGCCGCGAGGTAGGTCTGCACCGCGCTGGCGAAGAAGAAGCCGAATGCGATCATGAGCACCCAGTGGCCCAGCACCGCTGCCCGCTGCACCAGCTGGCCGACGGGCGTTTTCTGATTGGTGGTGAAGTAGAAGCGGCAGAGCACCGCCACGGTGCCGATGGCCAGCACGGCGACGCCAGCGATCTGGCTGATATCTTGGCCGGCAGCTTGGGCGCTTGCGCGGATCTGCGGTACGAGCGTGCCCACCATTGCACCGCCAGCGGCCAGCGCGGCGCCCACGCCGAACACGAGCGAGAGCGGGATATTGGCCAGCCACGAGTAGCGCTGGTCGGTGGTGATGCGCGGCAGCAGCAGCACGCCAAGCACCAGGGGGACGGCGTAGAGCGTCAGGGTGGTGGCGCTCAGGTTGCTGGCCGTGGCCAGCACCGCGCGCTGCAGCACCTCTTGGTAGGCCACCACGAAGGCCAGCCCCAGCGAGACGCCGACAAACAGGTATTGCGCCACACGAAAGAAGGGGTTATCCCCAAAGATCCGGCTTAGAACCATCACGGTCAGCAGCGCGGCGATAATTTGAGCGATCAGCTGGGTCATGCTTTTCTCCGTCGCGTCGCATCGACGATGGCAGCAACAATAGCTCCGACGAGCAGCAGGCTGACGAAGGCGATCATTCCCAGGCGTAGCTGCCCAGTCTCGACCGCTGCCGTGCCCTGGGCATCGCCGCGCAGCGCGGCATAGGCTAGGGCGCCCGGCGCCCCCACTAGCCCAAACACGTGCGGCTGCCGCTGGTATGGTTCGGAGGCCGGTGCGGCTTCGGCGGTCATCAGGGTGGCGAAAGGTACATCGGGCGCGGCCTGGTAGATCTGCTCCATCCAGCTCTGGATGTCGGACTGATCGTCGGCCAGCAGCATGATCATGGAGAAGTTCTTCAGGCTGGTCAGCGGCGTGTTGGTGCCGGTGGATGTTCCGAGCGCCAGCGGGCTGCTGGTCATATCCTCGCCCTGGAAGTCGGCGTTGAGCGTGTTGCCAAAGTTCTGCGCCAGCGATCGCAGGGCCAGCTCGCCGCCGGGCTGGTACCCCAGCAGCAGGTAGTCGATGCCGCTCGGGCGGTACTGCGCAGCGCTCAGCTTATCGCGTAGATCGTATAGCAGCAGCGATCCTTGCGGGTCGGTGCTCACGAGCACGAGCTTGACTTTCTGCTCGATCAGCTGGCCGACCACGCTTTGCTCCAGCGGTCGTAGCTCGGCCACTCGGCGCGCATCCCAGTCGTAGCCGATCAGCACCACATCGTTTGGCCCGAGCTTGCTGATCTGCTCGTGCAGCGCCTGGGCTTTGGTATCTGCCGCTGGGGCCTGCAGCTGGCTTGTTAGTGCGGGCACCAGCGCTCCCGCCAGCAGCACGGCGATCAGCAGCAGGTAGAGCACGCGATCGACGCTCAGGATCGAGCGGGTAGCTGGGGCCTTGGGCTCCTCTTGGCTGGCTGCCCGCGCTGGCTGCGGGTCACGGGCGATCCGCTCAAGCAGCGCGATGGCCTGCAGCTGCGACTCGGTCTTGACCGGGTTTGGCGGCGGCGCGAAGCGCGTGGTGACGACGGCCTGGGGTGTAGGGGCCTGCTCCTCTTCCTCGGTCGATCCGAGCTTGGTGAGCCAGTCGAGCGCCTTGCTCTCGGCCACCTTCTCGGGGGTGGCCTTCTGCTCGGGCTGGCGCAGCCACGCGGGCAGATCGGCTGCGCCGAAGAAGTTGGAATCGCTCTCGGCCTGCTCTGGCTCCGCCGCTGGCTCTGGCTCATCGAACCAGCCGCCGACTGCGGGCTGCGCTGGGTCTGCCGCAGGCTGCGGATCGGGCGCTGGCTGCTGTGCCTGGGCCGCCAGCGTGCTTTCGATCTCCGGGTCGAGCGTGGCGCCTTTCAGCCAGGGTGGCAGATCCTGCTCGCCAGGGCTGGATGCGCTGGGCATCGGCGCGCCGCTCTCGTCGCGCAGCCAAGGTGGCAGATCTTGGCCTCCGCCAAGTGGTTCGGGCGCTGGCTTGGGTGCTGGCTCGGGCGCTGGTGCTGGCTTGGGCGCTGGTGCGGCTGGCTCGGCCTGCACGCCGCGCATCCATGCTGGCAGGGTCTCATCCATCGGCTGCGGCGAGGCGGTCTCCGCCTCGCGGAGCCAGTCGGGCACCTCGGGCGCGCCCTGCGGCTGGCTGGCACCGGCGGGCGACTCAAGCCAGTCGGGTGTGGCTGGCTCCGGCTGCTGCCGTGGCGGTGTGTCGATCGGCAGAGCCGACTCGCTTGCCTGCAGCCAGGAGGGGACGCTCTCGTCGCGGCCTGGCTCAGTCGGCTGGGACGCCTCCTGCAGCCAGGAGGGGACGCTCTCGTCGCGGCCTGGCTCAGTCGGCTGGGACGCCTCCTGCAGCCAGGAGGGGACGCTCTCGTCGCGGCCTGGCTCAGTCGGCTGGGACGCCTCCTGCAGCCAGGATGGCGTTCCTGTTCCAGATGCCAGCAGCGGACTCTGCTCGGCGTCGTCGATACTTTCTTGTAGCCAGGGGGGGAGATCTTCACCACTGCTTGCTGCATCGTTGGCTGGCGGCAGGCTGCTAGGTGCCTCCCAGCTTGGTACGTCGCTGGATGCCGTGTCCTCAGTAGCGCTGGAGAGCCAGCTCGGCGCGTCGCTGGATGCTGTGTCCTCAGTAGCGCTGGAGAGCCAACTCGGCGCGTCGTTATCAGATAGGTCTTCGGCGGGCTGATTAGGCTGCGGTCGCGCGGGCTGCTCGCTGGCGCTAAACCAGTCAGCGGTGCCACCTGCCGAGTCATCGCTGCCAAGCCATGCGGGCGGGCCGCTTTGTGGTGCCGGTGTGCTGCTGCCGCCCATGCCCTCGAAGCTGAAGGGCTCTATCGTCGGCTCTTCATCCGTACCTTCCATTGCGGCCTTGACATCGTCCATTGGGATGTCGTTGAGCCAGTCGTTGATGTCAAGCTTCTCTGTCGCGTAGCCTGTTTGCTCAGCTGTAGGAGTGGGGTCATCCCATAGGGTAGGCGTGGTGGGCTGCGCGGGTTCGGCTGCCACATTCCAGCTACTGCTCTCTGGTGCTGGCTCCTCGGGCTGTTCGGCCATGGCCTTCAGCCAATCCGGCACTTCCTCCGGACGGTCAAGGGGTGGATCTGCTGCGCGGGTGCTCGGCTCTGGTGCCTGCTCGCTTATGCCCTGCAGCCAGTCGGGGACGGTCTCCTCAGCCTGGGGCGCGGGGGTAGCCGCCGACTCGCGGAGCCAGTCGGGGACGGTCTCCTCAGCCTGGGGCGCGGGGGTAGCCGCCGACTCGCGGAGCCAGTCGGGGACAGCCTCCTCAGCCTGGGGCGCGGGGGCAGCCGCCGACTCGCGGAGCCAGTCGGGGACAGCCTCCTCAGCCTGGGGCGCGGGGGTAGCCGCCGACTCGCGGAGCCAGTCGGGGATGGTCTCCTCAGCCTGGGGCGCGGAGGTAGCCGCCGACTCGCGGAGCCAGTCGGGAAGCGTCTCGCTTTGCTGAGGCGCAGCCGGGCTAGCCCCGCTTAGCCAGTCGGGCACCGCATTGCTAGGTGCGCTAGCATCGCTGGGCGCCGCCTGCCAAGATGCCGCACGTTCGGCGTGGCCCGCCTGCGATGCTGGTTTCGGCGGCAGCGGCTGATCGCGCAGCCATGGAGGTAGGTTTGTGTTTGTATCAGATGGATCGCGGTTCACCGCTTATACCCTTATTATCAAGGAGGGCAGAACACAGAGGCTAGTCGTATGAGAAGACGATCTGCGATCTGTACCTGCGATCTCGCATCTTCAAGCGTAAGCTACCGGTCAAGAAATGGCTGATCGAACCCAAGCAGCACTCGTATGCCGGCAACTAATGCGCCGATGGCACTGCCCAACAGCAGCCCGCGTGCACCCGCTAGAACAAGGTAATCGTTGATCCAGGCAATGCTCGACCCCACAAATGGCAGCATATCCAGGGATGGCACAGCGGTGATCAGAAGCACCACCAGCGCCACCACCACGATGACGATCGCGTCGAGGCTGCGCTTGCGCACGGCGCGCAGCGCGGCGCTCAGGCTAAAAAAGGCCAGCAGCGCCAGAAACGACGATGCGAGCGGCTGATAGACCGTATTAAAGATGGCGCGAATGGGTTTTTCGATCAGGCTGCGCGGCAGCACAAACCCGGTGCTCCCATCATCCGAGAACACGGGTGAGAAGATCGTGCCGACGATGATCGTGATCAGCATGGCGGCCAGCAGCAGCACGCTATAGCCCCAGTCCGAGTCGCGCTTTCTGATCCGCCCAACGTGGCTCGTGACCACGTTGATCAGTCCGACTACCAGGGCTACTGCCGTCACAATAGCAGCCCAGTTCACCAGCAGCTGGGCGATGCCTCCTACCTGCGGGAGTGATATGACAAGGTCGATGAGAACAATCAACCCTGCGACGCCAGCGATGATCGTTGCCAGCAGCCGTTTTGGATCGCGGAAGAGAGAAGACATAGAACTCGTCTTTTTCGCGGTGATGCTGGGTATCAACACGCATAAGCACCAAAGAAGCAGACGGCAGCCTTAGTTGCTGCACGATCTGCTTACGCCTCAGGAGTGCGTATTGTAAACCAGATCATCTAGAACTGTACACCGAGCAGTCCCATCACAGTGGCCGCAATGATCGCGATGATCGTGATGGTGCGAAGCAGATCCTGGGTGAGCAGCCGCGCCTGCGGCGCTGTGGCCCGCGAGAGATACGCCTCGGCGGCGAAGATCTCCTCGCCGATCAGCGTGCCCTCGCATGTGAGGTAGGTCAACGGCTGCGGGGTGGTGCTGGTTGCCCCCGCCATCTGGGCCACGCCGGCCTGCGCACCCACCTCGCCCGCCAGCAGAAACTCTTCGCCGAAGCTGCCAAGCATCTGGCTGGCCTCAAGCTGCTGCCGCCCGTAGATGGTGGTCATGCCCGAGGCATAGGCCATAGGGTCTTGCTGGGCCAGCATCTGCACATTCACTGGGTCGTAGTCTTGGCCAAACCCAGCCTGCTGGTACGCCTGGCGCAAGAAGCCGCGCTGGGCCAGGTGCGCCACCGCGTCGCCACTGCTGGCCAGCACCGGCGCGCCGTTGAAGGCCGCCTCGGTGGCCACCCGCTCGGCTGCCAGCAGCCCCGCGACGGTTGCCGCCGTGCTGGATCGGCTACCGATCGAGCCGCTCCCCGGCGAGACATGGATCGCGCGCCCGGTCTCCGCACCGCGCTCTAGCGCTCGCCGCATGATTGCAAGCGCAGGGATCGATCGCCGCTCGATGCGCTGTTTCCCAGATATAGCGCGGGCATGGTGGAGAAGCGTGATAAGCGCGATGACGAAAATCGCAGCCAGAGAAAAAATCGAGAGGATTGTCTGAAGCGGTATATTCAAGAGGGCCTCGCACAATTCTTTACAACGGCAGGCCGGGCAATGGCTTTGAGTGTATCCTAAAAGAAAACGTTTGTCAACACTCCGGCTGATCGACCATCCGTCGTAAAGAGTGCCAGCTCTGCTCATCCCCTAGCGCGCCCAGGTAGCGCTGCCAGCCGCTGTTTGGCGCAAAGGGCTGCGCAAAAAGTGCCACCTGGCTAGCTAGCATCGCCACTGGCTCAACCGCCTCAAGGATCATACAGGCCACCCCCGCCAGCTGCTGGCGGCGGATCTGCGCCGCCAGCTCGCTTAACGTTTGCTCACGATCTTGGTTTTGCTGGCTGGGGTTCATTCCTGCACCCCGCTGCGGCGCGGCTCGCGCAGGCTATCGGTGTCCAGCATGATCGTCACAGGGCCATCGTTGATCAGCGCCACATCCATATGTGCGCCGAATTGCCCGGTGGCGGTGGGCAGCCCCATGCCCCGCAGCGCCTCGCAGAAGTCGCGCACCAGCGGCTCGGCTTGCTCGGGGCGGGCCGCGTCGGTGAAGCTGGGCCTGCGCCCGCGCCGGGTGTCGGCGTAGAGCGTGAACTGTGAGACCACCAGCACGCTGCCGCCCACATCGATCAGCGAGCGGTCAAACTTGCCATCGGCATCAGCAAAGATCCGCATCTGCGCGATCTTCTCTGCGAGGCTGCGGGCCTCATCCGGGCTGTCGCTATGCCCTACGCCTAGCAGCACCAGCAGCCCCTGCCCGATCTCGCCCACGATCTGCTGCTCGACCGTGACCGATGCCTTCTGTACCCGTTGGATGATCGCGCGCATAGGGTGAGTCTTTTCCTGCTCTAGGGGGCTGGGGTCTCCTGCACCCGCGGGCCTCTGGCCATGTCGCTCTTGCTGGTGGATAGGTGCGCAAACACGATCCGGCCGGTTTGGGTCTGGTGCACCCGTGTGACAGTGGCGCTCACCTCTTTGCCCACCAGCTTTCGCGCATCTTCGACGACGATCATTGTACCATCTTCCAAAAAGGAGATCCCCTGATCGCGCTCGCGCCCCACATCGCGGATAACCACATACAGGTCTTGGCCTGGGATCACGGGCGGTCGCACCGCATCGGCCAGCTGGTTCAGGCTTAGCACCTGCACGCCCTGCAGCTTGGCCACGCGGCCAAGGTTGTAGTCATTCGTGATCAGCGGACTCTGGTACTGTTGCGCCAGCGCGATCAGCCGGTTGTCGACCGGCTCGTTGCTGTTCAGCTCGGTGTCGATCACCTCGACATCCATCTTGCCATCTTTCTGCATCTCGTTGAGGATCTCTAGCCCGCGCCGCCCTTTGCCGCGCCGCATATCATCCGACGAGTCAGCCAGCGTCTGCAGCTCGTTGAGCACGAAGCGCGGCACCAGTAGCTTCCCCTCTAAAAATCCGGTTTCGCTGACCAGCGCGATCCGCCCATCGATGATCGCCGAGGTGTCCAGCAGATGGCGGCGCTGGTGCCCGATCGCGTCCAGGAGCTGCGGTGGCACCACCACCGGGCGGGTCTTTGGCCCACGTATAATCGCGATCAGATCCTGTCGCCGACCAGCCACTAGGATCGCCCCCGCGTAGCCTAGGCCGATCGCCACGACGATCGGGATGAACTGGCCAAGCGGCGCGGGCAGGTAGCCGATGGGGATCGCGAGCAGCAGCGCGAAAAAGAGGCCGAGCAGCGCACCGAGGGTCAGCCCGATCAGCTCTTCGATCGAGATCGTCTTGACATAGTGGATGACCTGCTGGAGCGGCTCAAGGGTCCAGCGATGGGTGGTCAGCAGCCCAAGGCCTGCGCCCGCCAGCGTCAGCAGCTGGATGGCGGTGGCCTCGGTGGGGCCAGGCTGGGTGTTGGCAAAGGTGGTGCCGAGCCAGTTCCCCACGAAGGCGAGCGCCAGCATGCCCGCGATCCGCACCAGAAAGTTGAGGCTGATTTTCATTGTTCACCAACGAGCGCCTGATCGATGGCCTCGATCACGGAGCGTGCCTCAATGATCCGCATGCCATCGATAGGCGATGGGGCTGCCCCGCTGGGGATAACCGCGCGGGTGAACCCCAGCTTGGCGGCCTCCGACAGCCGCCGCTCAAGCTGGCTCACGCTGCGTAGCTCGCCAGAAAGCCCGATCTCACCGATAAGCGTCAGATCAGAGGTGATCTTCTTATTCTTGAATGATGATGCGATGACCGCGGCTACCGCCAGATCGGCTGCTGGCTCGCTGATCCGTAGCCCACCGACGATATTGACATACACATCTTGGTTGAAGAGCGGTAGCCCCACGCGCTTAGAGAGGACGGCGATCAGCATCAGTAGGCGGTTCATGTCAAAGCCGTTGGCGGTGCGACGCGGCTGGGCGCTGGCGGTGGCCGCGGTCAGCGCCTGCACCTCCACCAGCAGCGGGCGCGAGCCTTCGAGGGTCACTGCCACCGCCGAACCGGGGGTGCCCACGCTGCGCTCGGCCAAGAACACCTGCGATGGGTTGGGAACCTCCATCATCCCCAGCTGGGTCATCTCGAACACGCCAACCTCGTTGGTCGAGCCGAAGCGGTTTTTAACCCCGCGTAGCAGCCGGTACTGGTGAAAGCGCTCACCCTCAAGGTAGAGCACCGCATCGACGATATGCTCAAGCACACGCGGCCCGGCGATAGCGCCCTCTTTGGTCACATGCCCCACCAAGAACATGGGGATATTGGTCTCTTTGGCCAGCCGCAGCAGCCGCAGTGCGCCCTCGCGCACTTGGCTCACGCTGCCCGCCGCCGAGGTGATATCTTCAAGATAGACAGTCTGGATGGAGTCGACGATCACCAGCCGTGGTCGTATCTGGGCTATCTGGGTCAAGATGGCATCGAGGCTGGTCTCGCCATACACCAGCAGCTCCTGTGGGTCGATGCCCATGCGCTGGGTGCGCAGCTTGATCTGGTGTACCGACTCTTCTGCCGAGATATAGAGCGCAGGGCCGACCGCATCGGCGAAGTGGGCCGCCACCTGGGTGAGCAGGCTCGATTTGCCGATGCCGGGGTCACCGCCAACCAAGATCAGGCTGCCCGGCACCAAGCCGCCGCCCAGCACGCGTGCGAACTCGTCGCCGAGCACCGGCAGCCGCTCGAACTCACCTGCCGATACATCGCGCAGCAGCACAGGGCGTCCGAAGTTTTCGGTGCCGATGCCGCCGCCGCGCCCTTTTACTGCCGCTTCTTTCCGCTCCACCTGCTCCACCAGGCTGTCCCAGGTGCCGCAGTCGGGGCACTTCCCCATCCAGCGCGATTGCTGTGAGCCACATTGTTGGCAGATAAAAATAGTGCGTGTTTTTGCCAATTTGATTCTCGTTCCTACCAAGAAAAAGTGCCTCGACCATTTTGTTAATTATACCATGTAGGAATGTATGCCCAGCGCTTATTTGGCTTATTGGTGCATTAGAATGCCGGGATACAGACAAAGCCGCTAGGGATGAATCTCCCTAACGGCTTTGCAGAAAAGGCGTGGCAGAGAGTGGACGCTAGGCCACCGGCTCTGGCTCTGGCTCGTGGGCCTCTGGGTTGGGCTCGACCTCGCTCATCGGGCGCAGCCGCAGGTAGGTCTCGCCGTTTTCAATAGTAGCGGTGTCGACCACCACGGTATCGCCTGCCTTGAACCGACCCTCCAGGAAGCCTTCGGAGAGCGGATCTTCGATCAGGTTGGTGATGATCCTGCGCAGTGGGCGTGCGCCAAACGCCGGGTCGTAGCCGCGCTTGGACAGCAGTTCGTACGCGTCGTCGTGTAAATTCAGGATGATGCCATGCTCACCAAGCTGCCGCTCAACGCGCTTGATCATGATCGTCGAGATCTGGCGGATCTCCTGGTTGGTCAGCGGGTGGAAGATAATCTTCGCATCCACACGGTTCAGGAACTCGGGCCGGAACATCTGCTTGAGCGAGTCATCGACCTTCTTGCGCACATCGTCGGTATCCAGATCGATGCCCGACAAGGCTGAGAAGCCGATCTTCGAGGCTCGGCGGATGTGCTCGGTGCCCACGTTCGACGTCATAATAATGATGGTATTGCGGAAGTCGACCTTGCGGCCCTTACCATCGGTCAGGTTGCCATCCTCCAGCACCTGCAACAGCAGGTTGAAGGCGTCGGGGTGAGCCTTCTCGATCTCGTCGAACAGCACCACCGAGTAAGGCTTGCGCCGCACTGAGTCGGTCAGCTGCCCACCCTCGCCATAGCCGACATAGCCAGGAGGCGAGCCAACCAGCCGCGATGTGGTATGCCGCTCCTGGAACTCGGACATATCGATCTTGATCAGGGCGTCTTCCGAGCCGAACATAAATTCAGCCAGGGCCTTGGCCAGCTCGGTCTTACCTACGCCGGTAGGTCCAAGGAAGATGAATGAGCCGATCGGGCGCTTGGGATCTTTCAGCCCAGCCCTCGCGCGTCGCACCGCCTTCGAGATCGTGACGACGGCCTCTTCTTGCCCAACCACACGCGAGTGGAGCATCTTCTCCATGTCGAGCAGGCGGGTGGTCTCGTCACCCTTGAGCCGCTTCACTGGCACGCCGGTCCACATCCCCACCACCTCGGCGATATCATCCTCGGTGACATAGGGGCGGTCGCTCACTTGGGCGTCTTTACCGATGCCCAGGTCGCCCTCAAGCTTGGCGATCTTGTCGAGCATGCGCTCCTCGCGCTCCTGAAGATCGTTGGCCAGATCGAACTGTTGATCTTCCAGGGCGGCCTCGCGCTCCTTGCGGATAGCCTCTAGGCCACGCAGGGCATCGCGCAGCGCAGGCGGCGTAGCCGAGCGGGTCATGCGCACGCGGGCCGCTGCCTCGTCGATCAGGTCGATAGCCTTATCGGGCAGGAAGCGGTCGGGCACATAGCGTGCCGAGAGCGTGGCAGCGGCCTTGATCGACTCTTCGGCGATCTGCAGCTGGTGGAAGTCCTCGTAGCGCGACTTGATACCGCGCAGGATCTCGATAGTCTCCTCGATCGACGGCTCGTCGACAGTGACTGGCTGGAAGCGCCGCTCCAGGGCCGCGTCGCGCTCGATGTACTTGCGGTACTCGTCGAGTGTGGTCGCGCCCACGGTCTGCAGCTCGCCGCGCGAGAGCGCTGGCTTGAGGATGTTGGCCGCATCCAGTGTGCCCTCAGCCCCGCCCGCCCCGATGATGGTGTGGAACTCATCAATAAAGAGGATACAGCGCGTCTCTTTGATCTCGTCGACCACACGCTTCAGGCGCTCTTCAAACTGGCCGCGGTATTTGGTGCCAGCCACCAGCGCGCCCATGTCGAGCGTGACCACACGCTTGCCCTTGATGCTGTCGGGCACGTCGCCCGCAATGATGCGCTGGGCCAGGCCTTCGACGATCGCCGTTTTGCCGACGCCTGGCTCGCCGATCAGGGCTGGGTTGTTCTTGGTGCGGCGCGAGAGAATCTGGATGACGCGCTCGATCTCGTGGCTGCGCCCGATCACCGGGTCGAGCCGCCCTGCCTCGGCCATCTCGGTCAGGTCGGTGCCCAGCGCATCTAGGTAGGGCGTCTTGCTCTGCCGTGGGGTGTTGGGGGCGCTGCCGCCGCTGCCGCCAGTGCCACCTGCGGCTGCGCTGCCCGACGATCGCTCCATCGAGCTGGTGGTGCCCTGGCGTAGCACGCGCATCACTTGGGTGCGCACCTGCTCAAGCGAGACGCCCATGATGTCGAGCACGCCAGTTGCGACGCCCTCGCCATTGCGCACCAAGCCCAGCAGCAGGTGCTCGGTGCCGATATAGTGGTGATTGAGGCGCTTGGCCTCATCGATAGCGTACTCGATAACTTTCTTGGCCCTGGCGGTCAGGTCTTGCTCTTGGCGGGTGGTTGGCTCGCCTACACCGACGATAAACTCCACCGCGTGCCGCGCCTGCGAGAGCTTTACCCCCAGGTCGTCAAGCACCCGTGCGGCCACGCCCTCGCCCTCGCGGATGAGGCCGAGGAGAATGTGCTCGGTGCCAATATAGGGATGGTTGAACGCCTTGGCTTCTTCGGTCGCGAGCTGCAGCACCTGCTTTGCTCGCTTGGTAAACTTGTCATATACGCGGTCAGATGACATTGCTGTTCTCCAGACTAGCTTACGGCGTTCCAATTCAATCTGCTGCAATCGCCTGTTGCTACACCACGGCGGCATCTTTGTCGGCAAAGGATGCCTGTGGGGTTCCGAGCGTCAGACCCAGGGCAAAAGCGGATCTGGTGGTGCTGGAGGATGAATGTGGATACCCTCGTAGTACGCAGGCGGAGCAGGAATGGATGTTATGCTTCCTCGTCGTCTGCCGTCTCTGCGTTCTCTGGGGTTCCGCCTTCATCTGGCTGGCGCATGCTCAACCCAATGCGTTTGCGCGCAGGATCGATTCGGATGATCCGCACTTCCACGGCGTCGCCTTCGGCGACAATGTCACGTGGGTGCTGGACGCGGCCATCGCCCATTTCTGAGACGTGGATCAGCCCCTCCACCCCGTCTTCGATCCGGGCGAATGCGCCGAACGAGGCGAGCTGGGTGATGGTGGCCTCAACCGTTTGGCCGAGATGGTAGCGATCGTTGACGGTGACCCATGGTTCGTTTTGGGTTCGCTTGATGGAGAGCGCAATGCGTTTCCGATCATTGTCGATCCCAAGGACATAGACTTGGACTCTGTCGCCGGGCTTGAGCACTTCGGAGGGGTGCTTGACGCGGCTCCACGAGATTTCTGAGAGGTGCACTAGCCCGTCGGCACCGCCGATATCGACAAAGGCCCCAAAATCACACACCGAGGTGACAACCCCTGTACGGATGTCGCCTTCTTTGAGTGACGTGAGCAGCTCGCCTTTTTTGCCCTCGCGTACCTCTTGGGCCGCCTGCCGCTCCGAGAGGATAAGCCGGTTGCGATTGCGGTTCAGCTCGATGACCTTGAGCGAGAGGCTTTGACCAACCAGTTTGGCCATATCGCTCTGCTTTTGGGTCTCGGGGCCACGGCTGATGGTGCTAACCTGGGAAGAGGGGACGAAGCCACGCACCCCGTCGAGGTTGACGAGCAGGCCACCTTTGTTGTAGTTGACCACCTTGGCGTCGATCACATCCCCATTTTCATAGGTTTGCTGAAGGACACGCCAGCTCTTTTCTTGGCGGGCCTTATCGACGGACAGGATGGTGCGGCCTTCTTTGTCCTCAGTCTGGAGGACAAAGACAAGCAACGTGTCGCCGTCATTGAGCGCACCCCGATCTTCCGTGGAAAGCGATTGCATTTCACGGATCGGTACGACCCCTTCTGCTTTGGCCCCAATGTTGACGAGGATTTCATCTTTGTCGATGTGCATGATGATGCCATCGACCGTATCGCCATATTGGAGGTTGCGGTAGTCGTGGGCGGGATCTGCGAGGAACTGCTCCATCAGGGCGCGTTCCTCAAGTTCTTGTGCTGATTGCGCACTCGTACCTTGTTGCGGTACGCTGGGGAGTTGCTTGTCGAGCATAGCTCGTTCTCGCTGCTGTACGGCTTCAGAAACCAGCGGACAGGCCTGTGCTACGATGTTGTGGTACCTGCACGATATTATATGCTGTCCAGATCTAAAACGCAAGGGTTAGGCCTTAATTGCGGCCTATGTGTCAAGAGTTTTTAGCGGGATTTTTGACATAAGCTGTGATATTGTGGTATAATACTTGCTCATACAAGTGTCATAATATGGATAGCTTTTGGCCTGTTGTATTAGCCTTAATGATTAACACTTTTTTGCGTTAATCGCGTAAGGCTATCTAATATCTACCATAGTTAGAGCCATCTTTTCTTATAGGCAACCGGGACCGGAGTTCTATTGTTCTTTATTAAAAAATAGTTTAATGTAGGGGAAATCATAAAATCGATATCGTTCGTAGATAGCAATATGGTATTTGCGTTTTGCTTAAAGGTTTAGATCTGAACTGTTCAGCAAAGCATTGAAACGTATCTTTTGGTTCGTGCCGACTCTTATCATCTGCCTTACTGGATGTAGCCAGCCACGCCCGCTTGTGCTTCCAACTCCGACTCTGGCTGGTTCAGAAGCTACAGCAGTAATGCCCGAGGAAACCTACCAGCCTTTGGCGGCTACCGCCGAAGGGGCGGTAGATACCAGTGTGGCTGAGATGCGTGCAACTGAAACCATTACACCAACAGCTCTTTTAGCCCCCCCCCCGGCCCTGACCCCTGAGGTCTGGATTGCCATCCCCACATCGTTGCCTCGCTCCAACAGCGCACGCTGGCTCGATCAGCAGGCTGATCGTACTACCTTTGATCAGCCGAAGCCCTATGTAGCCTCTACACCCGTAATGCTTTTCTGGTATGATCCCATTACCGGCCAACAGCTTGAGATAGGGTACCTCATTGGCGACTTTATGGCTACGGCCCAATTCGGGCTGGCGTCACGCCCAGGGGTGGTGGCACTGGAAGTGCCATACCATATCGATCAGGACTATGGCCTGACGGCAATCTCGCCTGTGGTAAAGGAGCGCATGCGGGCCGCCGGTAGCGAAGATCTGATTCAGGGGTATGTTATCCTTGATGCTGCTGTTGCGCCTGGGCAGCTGGCACCCACTGCCGAGCCAGGCGCGCTCGGATTACCAGCAATTTCTGCGTTATCGCGTCGTTTCGACGTAGCGAGCGCCTGTGAAAGGAACGGCTTTGAGCAGTCGCTATCTTAATATGGTCCGCGATCAGCGGCGGCGGCCTACGGGCTTTCAGATCACGTCAAAAACAGCCTTGACCATCCTCGCCTTTGCGGCGATGGTCTGCTCGGCCTTTTACTGGTGGGGGGTGCAGTCGGCCCTGACCGACAACCGCCTGATTGCTGCGGCCTTTACCGCGATCTTGGTGCTGGCACCTCCCGCACTTGTCTCGTTCTTGATCCCATGGTCGCCCGGCGGCATGCTGCTGCAGAAGATCAATGCCCGCACCTGGGGCTACCTGGTGGTGGTGGCCAGCGCGCTCTATCTGTTGTTCTACTCGTTCCAGCTGCAGTGGAGCTGGTGGGCAGCCCAGCCGATGACCGCTAACAGCAATCTGGTCTATCAGCAGGTGCTGATCGGCATTATTGGTTTCATTGTCATCCCCGCCCTGCTGTGGACGCCGGTGACCTCGGAGGAGCTGGTGGAGCAGGTGCGCCAGGCGCATCTCGTGAAGCGCTATGAGCTTCAGACCCAGGCCGATATCGCCATCCTGCGGGCCACGCTGCTGCGCGCCCAGGAGAAGGCGCTGATCGGCTTTGCCAACCTGACGCTGGAGGAGCGTGAGGAGCTGGCGGGCGTGATGCGCGGGCTTGTCTCGGGGATCGACCGCACCCTGCAGGAGATCGGGTCGAGCGTAAAGACGGTGAGCGGCGCGACGGTGCCCTTCAACGCGCTTGAGGATAACGACGATATCCGCGATGTGCTCGACTATATCAGCGATAGCTTGGTGAACTCCTCGTTTGCGAGCGATGCCCACGAGCCCCAGGAGATGATGCTGCCCGTGGCGTCTGCCGACGATGGCTACCAGGAGCCGCGCTACCGCGGCGAACGCGTGGCCGAGGGCGAGCGCACTACCCGCCAAGAGCGCACCCAGCCGCGCCAGCGCCCGCAGCGGCGCGGGGAGGATTGGTAAGCCATGCGGGGCCTTCTCTACTCGACTGATCAGCGCCTTCCTGAGGAAGATCTGTTTGAGCTGACTGATATCTTGGCATGCCAGATCTTCCAAAAGTTTGGCGATCGTGCGTTTCGGCTGAGCCGCCGTGATGTGGCTGAGCTTGTGGCCAGCTATATCGAGGATCTCGATGCCGAGGATCAGCGTGCCGTGCCCTGGATGGTGTGGGACCTGATCCAAGAAGGGCTGGACGCGGACATCTAAGCCAGCCGCGTTCTGTGATCGTGCTGCGAGCACTGGATGGCACAGCCTTTGTGCATCCAGTGCTCGTTTTTTTGAAGATGCTATATAATGCCCCTATGACGCGAAAGATCGGTCTTCTTGGCGGGACATTTGACCCGATCCACTATGGGCATCTGGCGCTCGCCGAGGATGTGCGGGCCGCACTTGGCCTTGATCAGCTGGTGTTTATCCCAGCGGCTCAGCAGCCCTTTAAGCGCAGCCAGCGGGTGACGCCCGCGCTCCAACGCCTAGAGATGCTGCAGCTGGCCTGTGCGGAGAACCCGCACTTTGCAATCTCGACGATCGAGCTGGATCGCGCGGGTGTCTCGTATACAGCAGTGACGCTTGAGGCGCTGCACCGCCAGCAGCTGGGCGAGCTGTTTTTTTTGGTGGGGGCCGATACGCTGATGGATATGCCGAGGTGGTATCTGGCTGGGCAGATCGCGCAGTATGCCACTGTGGTGGGCGTGCAGCGCCCTGGGGTGGTGCTTGACAGCACGCGGCTGCTGGCGCAGCTGCCTAGCCTGGCCGGGCGGCTACAGGTCTACCCCGGCCCCGATATGCATGTCTCTAGCACCGAGCTGCGTGAGCGCGTGGCCGCTGGCCGGAGCATCCGCTACTTTACGCCGGACGCGGTGGTTGAGTACATACAGATGCAAGGTCTGTACCGATAGATCTGCTGATATGCGATGGTTTCTTGAGCTACTATGGTGGCTAGCTATGGTGACGGTGCGAAGATGAAATTGCTTACAACAGTCGCGCGTTCGTGGGGGCTTGAGCTGACCGATCTGCAGCGCGACCAGTTTGCCCTGTATGCCGATGAGCTGCGCTCGTGGAACGAGCAGTTCAACCTCACTGCGATCACCGACCCCGATGGCATTGCTGTGCGGCATTTCCTCGACTCGCTGCGGATCGCCAAGAGCTGGGGCGGGGTGCCCGGGCACCTGATCGATGTGGGTACGGGTGCGGGCTTCCCTGGCCTGCCGCTGAAGATTCTGCACCCCGAGCTGCGGCTGACCATGGTGGAGAGCATTGAGAAGAAGGCCACGTTTTTGCGCCATATCGCCGCTGAGCTGGGGCTGGGCGAGGTGGATGTGGTGGTGGCGCGGGCCGAGGCGGTGGGGCGCGAGCCGCAGCACCGCGAGCGCTACGATATGGCGGTCTCGCGCGCGGTGGCCGAGCTGCGCGTGCTGTGCGAGTACTGCCTGCCGCTGGTGCGGCCTGGGGGGCGCTTCCTGGCCCCCAAGGGCGGCCAGATCGCGCAGGAGGTGGAGCTGGCGCGCGGGGCTATTGCCAAGCTGGGCGGCCAGATCGCCGCCGTGGAGCCGGTGGAGCTGCCCGAGATCGAGCCGCGCAGCCTGGTGGTGATCGACAAGATCGCGCCGACCTCGGCGCAGTACCCGCGCGCCGTAGGCATCCCTACCAAGCGCCCGCTGTAGAGCTATGGCTCTTTTCCTGCTGTGTGTAACCTTTGATCGGGTTCTGACGTATAAGTTATTGAAGATCACTATGGCGGCGTGCTAGAATGATGCAGTGGCATGTTCCGGCGCGCTCCGTATGATACGATGACGTAAACACATAACGCCAGCTAAGGAGAAAGAGACATGTCGATCTTCAGCCGCATCCGTGACCTGCTCAGCGCGAATATCAATGCGATGTTGGACAACGCGGAAGATCCGGAGAAGATGGCCGATGAGTATCTTCGGCAGCTGACGAACCAGCTGTATGAGGCCAAGACCAACGTCGCCTCGGCGATGGCGGATGCGAACCGCCTGAACGCCAAGGAGACGCAGTACACCGCCGAGGCCGATAGCTGGACGACAAAGGCCGAGACGGCGCTGCGCGCTGGCGATGAGACGCTGGCCAAGGCCGCGCTCTCGCGCAAGGTGCAGGCCTCCAAGCTTGCGAATGAGTATAAAGAGCAGTCGGACGCCCAGGATACTCAGGTGGAGCAGCTGCAGCAGGCGCTCATCCAGCTGGAGACCCGCATCGCCGAGACGAAGGCCAAGCGCGACCTGATCGTGGCCAAGAAGAACCGCGCCCAGACTCAGGAGGCCATCCAGCGCACCGCGCGCGGCCTCGGCCAGGTGAGCGCGCTCGACAAGCTGGATCAGCTGGAGGAGAAGGTTGATGGCCGCCTGGCCAAGGCCGACGCCATGACCCAGCTGGAGAACGACTCGCTGGAGAACAAGTTCAAGAATCTTGAGCGCGATAGCGAGGTCGACTCGGAGCTTGCCGAGCTGAAGCGCAAGCTCGGCCAGTCGTAGCTTTCTCGCTCGCCCCCAGGCGGGTATAGATAAAGCGCGCCCCAGATCATTCGATCTGGGGCGCGCTTTTGCTTTCAGTTAGGCAGCTGTCTCACCCATAGCGGTGAGGTAAAGCTGCTGGGTGTACTGCTTGAGCATGCGGGTGGTGGAAAACACCGGCCCGCAGGTGGCAATGGCCTCCTTGCTGATTGCCATCCAGCGATGGGGGATGCCCGCGCTGTCGCGATCGTAGTAGGTAGGCAGCACCTCGTTCTCGAGCAGGGTATAGAGGTGGCGGGCGTCGTCCCAGTCCTGCTCTTCGAGGCTGGCGTACTCCTTCTCCTGCCCGATGGCCCAGCCGTTCTTACCGTTGTAGGCCTCGGGCCACCATCCATCCAGGATGGACATGTTGGGTGCGCCGTTGAGCGCGGCCTTCATGCCGCTGGTGCCGCTGGCCTCATAGGGGCGGCGCGGGGTGTTGAGCCACATGTCGACGCCCTGCACCAACCAGCGCGCCACGCACATATCGTACTCCTCTAGGAAGAGGATCTTGCCCGAGAATCCAGGCTGGAGCGACAGCTGATAGACCTGCTGGATGAACAGCTTGCCGGGGTCGTCGTTGGGGTGGGCCTTGCCCGCGAAGATGATCTGCATCGGGCGGGCCGGGTTGTTCAGGATGGACTTGAGCCGCTCGGGGTCTTTGAACAGCAGCGTGGCGCGCTTGTAGGTGGCGAAGCGGCGGGCGAACCCGATAGTGAAGGCGTTGGTATCCAGCGCGTAGTCGGCGGCGGCGGTGGGCATGTTGAAGCGGGTGTAGCGCTGGCGCAGCCGCGTGCGGGCGTTGGTGATCAGCTGGTTCTTCAGCTCGTTGTGGGTCTGCCACAGCACATCGTCGGGGATCTCGTAGACCTTCTGCCAGCGGGCGGTGTTGTCGATCTCGTGCTCCCAGCCGCGGCCCAGGTAGGCATCGTAGATGCGGCGCATGCCGGGGGCCAGCCACGTGAAGGGGTGGATGCCGTTGGTGATCGAGGTGATCGGCACCTGGTCGACCGGCTTCTCGGGGTAGAGCCACTTCCACATGTCGCGCGAGACCTCGCCGTGCAGCTTGGAGACGCCGTTGTGCAGCTTGGAGAGCTTGAGCGCCAGCACCGTCATGGCGAAGGTCGGCCCCCAGGACTGCTGTTGGAGCGCCACCTCGATGAACTCGTCGCGGCTGAGGCCCAGATCAGTCCAGTACTGCCAGAAGTACTTCTCGATCAGCGGCAGCGGGAAGGCGTCGTTGCCAGCGGGCACCGGGGTGTGGGTCGTGAAGATGCACTGGCTGCTGACCTCGGCGCAGGCATCCTTGAACGACATGCCGCGCTTGACTTTCTCGCGGGCCAGCTCGAGCACTAGGAAGGCCGAGTGGCCCTCGTTCATGTGCCAGGCGGTGGGGGCGATGCCCATCTTGCGCAGGGCGCGCACGCCGCCGATGCCTAGCACGATCTCCTGTGCCACGCGCATGTCCTGGTCGCCGCCGTAGAGCCGCGCGGCCAGCTCGCGATCCTGCGGGCTGTTGGGGTGGATGTCGGTGTCCATCAGCAGCAGGGGCACGCGGCCAACCTGCACCTTGTAGACCTTGGCGTAGATCGTGCGGCCCGGCAGCTCGACCTCGACCACCACCTCCTCGCCCTCGGGGGTGATGGCGGGCGTGGCGGCCACATCGGCGAAGTTCAGCTTGTTGTAGATCGCCTCCTGCCAGCCGCTGTGATCGAGCCGCTGCCGGAAGTAGCCCTGGGGGTAGATGAAGCCGATGGCGGTGAAGGGCAGGCCAAGGTCGCTGGCCTCCTTTACGTGGTCGCCCGCGAGGATGCCGAGGCCGCCGGAGTAGATCGGCAGCGATTCGTGCAGGCCGAACTCGGCGGAGAAGTAGGCGATGCCCTGGCCCTCGCCGCTGCCGTAGTTCTTGGCGTACCACGTGTCGGTGGCGGCGATGTAGGCGTCGAAGGCCGCGAGCACGCGGTCGTACTCGCTCAGGTAGGTGGAATCTTCGGCTGCTGCGGCGAGCTTCTTCTGGCGGACATCGCGTAGGAAATCGACGGGATTGTGGTAGACCAGCTCCCATAGCTCGGGATCGACCTGGCGAAAGAGATCTTGGGCTTCTGGGTGCCATGCCCAGTACAGGTTGTAGGCGAGTTCCCGCAGCCGCGCGATGCGGCTTGGGATGGGCGTGAAGAGCAGATCGACACTCGTCGGACTCACTGCTATTTCCTCCTACAGCTAGGGGCTGAGGTTGGTTCCCCTGGTGAGCTAAAACAGTTTAGCTTCGATTGTAACCAGAGATCCCAAACCTGTCCAGTTACGATGCTGATCCCAGGGCGATGTGCGGCTCGCTGCCGATGGACCAAACCCCCATGTGCGCATAAACATAGCTGTATTGTAGCACGGGGCTGCAAGGACGTGCGGTTTGGTGCTCTTTATAGAGGCTTGGGGCATGCCCAGCGGGCCTGATTTCCCACTGCGCAGCCATGGTGCTACCACCAATGGGCTGTATGATAGTTAGGGTGGGAAATGCTGGACGAAAGTACGCTCGTGGGTAACAACGTGGGCGAGCCTAGAGGCATGGAGTGGCACAAGCGGCTATGGTATAATAGCATCGCAATGCGATAGATGAAGGAAATGTGTATGAGCGACCAGGCTGTTCAGCAGGCAAGCCAGCTACAATATCCCGCCCCGCAGACAACACCCGACCCCAGCGAAGCTCGCAGGCTGCTTTCCATAACCTTCAACCCTGGCGAGCATGTGTGGCTGGTGCGCGAGCAGCACGAGCCGACCCACGGCTTGTGGCACCTCGATGTCGCGCAGCAGGGCGGCTTTGGCACCTGGCTTCTGCGGCGCTTCCGCTACGACGAGGCCACCAGCGTGCTGTACTTTCTTGGCGAGGAAGCGTTAAGCGACGCGGCGTTCGCCGCCATCCGCGCGAGCCGCCCACGCTTTCCTATGCCCTAGCCGCTCGGCTAGGGCTGGGTGTCTTCGCTAGCTGCCCTAAAGCAGGCCGCCGAGATCCAAGGAAAAACGGGCAATTCAGCTACCACTATCAGCGGAGGAGCATCGGTATGGCCGACGTGACCCCCTCGGCAAATGCGCAGGAGCCGCACCCATGGGCAGGGCTGAGCACGAATGAGCTGCTGTCCATGGTGGTGTACGAGCTCTATGGGCCGGTAAGCGCTCTGGGATCGGAAGTCGATCGCCTGTCGCGCGGCGAGTTCGATGATGACGAGCTGCTTACCCTGATCGATCAGATGCGCGACGCGACAAATCAGCTGAGTCGGCTGGTGGTGACCCTGAAGCGCTACACGGCAGATCTGCCGCCCGAGCCAGCGCCGTAAAGCCAAGCCCCGCCCATGCGAACCATGGGCGGGGCTTGTGGCTAGACTATCTCGGTGTCTGGCTCGCCAAGGATCTTGTTGGTGAGGAACAGCGCGAGCCGGGTGGCGGCGATGCTCAGCACCAGGCTGAGCAGGCCGTAGACGATCCTTCGCTTGGCATCTTCTTCCAAAGCAAACCCTCCTGATGGATGTAGAAGCGAATCCTAGTCGTTGCGCCGCGCCCCCAACAGCATGCTTACCCAGTAGAGCAGCTGCAGCATCGCCTGCGCCGCCGCCGCCACATAGGTGAGCGCCGCAGCATTCAGCACCGCGTTTACGCCCTCGGCCTCCTGCGCGGTGAGCAGGCCGTTGCGCTGCAGCATCTGGCGCGCGCGGGCGCTGGCGTTGAACTCGACGGGCAGCGTGATCAGCGAGAAGGCGACTGCGGCGGACATCAGCAGCACCCCCAGCATGGCCACGTTCCAGCCCAGCCCCGAGCTATGCATCGCGCCGAGCGCCATGCCGATGAAGATCAGCACCCAGCCGAAGTTGGAGCCAATATTGGCGATGCCCACGATGCCCGAGCGCAGCTGCAGCCACATATAGCCCTGGCTGTCCTGCAGGGCGTGGCCAAGCTCGTGGGCGACCACGGCCATGGATGCGACCGAGGGCTGGCTGGCCGAGCCGACCGAGAGATTCATGACCTTGCTGCGCGGGTCATAGTTGTCGCTCAGCATGCCGGGGATCTGGTTGATCTGCACGTGCTGCAGGCCCTCGTTCTGCATCAGAATGCGGGCCACATCAAGCCCGGTGAGGTTGCGCAGGTTGCGCACCTGCGAATATTTTTCAAATGCCGAGCGCACCCGCCACTGGGCGAATGCGGCAAGCAGCATCCCTGGGATGAGCACAAAGAGCAAGTAGCCTGAGTTGAAGAACACCGCTTTCCTCCCACCGCAATCGTGGCAAAAGGCTACCTACGGCTTGCGCCATGTAGCCCTGATCTGCCTGGGGTTTCGATGCGGATACGACGCATATCACTGGGGGGAAGTTGCACTTACCGTGCCACGCTGGATGATGTCCTGCGCGGCCACCTGCACCTTGGCCACCGTCTCATTGGCGATCTCCTGGGCGCGGCGTACGGTTTCCTCGGCGCGATTTTTTAGCTCGATGCCGCGGTTTGCGACCTGCTCGCGGTTCTGGATGCCGCTGCGCGGGATGAAGAGCGAGCCGACGATAATGCTGGCCGCAGCCCCGCAGATGAAGCCAAGCGTGAACCGGAGCGCGCTGCTCGATGCGTTCATAGCATTCCTACATTCGTGAGTGATCATCGCCGCAGGCGTGGGCTTGCGGCAGCGGTATGTTTGGGCGATTGTAGCACATGCGCCGCGCGGTTGCGAGAATCTTCTTCTCGCCGTACTATTTGCCTGGTGGTGAAGATCCCAACATAGGGCACGATCAATGCGCATATTTGACCTTGCCGATGCGGCAGATGCCGATGACGATGAGCTTGCTGCCGCTGTGGCCGCCGTGTCGCTGCTGCTGGCCGAGGGCCCGGCGCAGCCCGCCGCCCAGCCCGCCGCAGCGTGGCGCGCGGCGGCGCTGCTGGAGGGCCAGGGCATGGCCTGCGGTTGCGGCCCCCGGCCCGCGTGGGCCAGTGCCGAACGCGGCGCATGGGCCTCGCGCTGGTCTCGCGGGGTGGTCGGCTCGTAGTCTTCCTCCGAAGCATTTCAAAAAAGGGTTCCCATGAAGTTTACCTCGGTGCTTGTGGCCAACCGTGGCGAGATCGCGCTGCGGGTGATGCGCGCCTGCAAAGAGCTTGGCCTGCGCACGGTGGCCGTGTACAGCGAGCCAGACCGCGACGCGCCCCACGTGGCTTATGCGGATGCCGCCTATCTGCTGGGGCCGGAGCCAGCGCCCGGCGCTGGCGTGCCGCGCCCCTACCTCGATATGGACCGGATCATCGCGGTGGCGCAGCAGGCGGGCGCGGGGGCCATCCACCCCGGCTACGGCTTCCTGTCCGAGAACGCGGCCTTCGCCGAGGCCTGCGAGGAGGCGGGCCTAGTGTTCATCGGGCCGCCCGCCGATGCTATGCGGCGCATGGGCGGCAAGACCGCCGCCCGCCAGGAGGCCCAGGCGGCGGGGGTACCTATCGTGCCGGGCACGCTGGAGCCAGTGCCTCACGCGGCCAAGGTGCGCGCCCTCGGCGAGGTCTACGGCTACCCGATTGCGATCAAGGCGGTGGGCGGCGGCGGCGGGCGCGGGCTGCGCGTGGTGCAGGCGGCGGCGGATGCCGAGGCGGCGTTCGACGCGGCGCGGCGCGAGGCCGAGGCGGCGTTCGGCAACCCGCTGCTCTATGTCGAGAAGTACTTCACCGACCCGCGCCATATCGAGGTGCAGGTGCTGGCCGACATGCACGGCGCGGTGGTCGCGCTGGGCGAGCGCGACTGCTCGGTGCAGCGCCGCCACCAGAAGCTGATCGAGGAGTGCCCGGCCCCTGGACTCTCGCCCGAGCAGCGCCGGGCCATGGGCGAGGCCGCCGTGGCGCTGTGCCACCAGGTGGGCTATGTGGGCGCTGGCACGCTAGAGTTCATGTACGAGGGCGGCGCGTTCTACTTTCTGGAGATGAACACGCGCATCCAGGTCGAGCACACCGTCACCGAGATGGTGACGGGCATCGATCTGGTGCAGGCCCAGATCCGCGTGGCCCAGGGCGAGCCGCTGTGGTTCGGCCAGGCCGACGTGCGCTGGAGCGGCCACGCCATCCAGTGCCGGATCAACGCCGAGGATCCGGCGCACCAGTTTCGGCCCGCGCTGGGCACCATCGGGGCCTACCGCGAGCCTGCGGGCTTCGGCGTGCGGGTGGATAGCGGCGTGGGCGCTGGGCACCGCATCCCGCCACACTACGACTCGCTGCTGGCCAAGCTGGTGGTGTGGGCCGAGAGCCGCGAGGCGGCGCTGGCCCGCATGCGCCGCGCCCTGGCCGACTTCACTATCGAGGGCGTGCGCACCGTGCTGCCTTTCCACCAGCTGGCGCTGGCCCACCCGGCGTTTGCCGCTGGCGGCGTCTCAGTTCACTTCATCCCCCGCCATCTAGGCGCCCAGCTGGCCGCGCTGGAGCACCACGGCCAGGCGTCCCTGCCCGACCAGGAAGATGATGCCCAGCCGCGCCTGTTCGATGTGGAGGTGAACGGGCGGCGTTTCGCGGTGCGCGTGAATGAGCGCGGCGGGCAGCAGCATGTCGCGCGGCCTGCGCGCAAGGCCCGCTCGACGCGGGCGGCGGTGGATGCCAAGAGCATCGCCAGCCCCATCCAGGGCACGGTGGTGCGTGCGCTGTGTGTGGTCGGGCAGGAGGTGGAGGCGGGCCAGGTGCTGTTCGTGGTCGAGGCGATGAAGATGGAGAACGAGGTGCAGGCACCCCAGTCGGGCGTGATCGGCGAGGTGCTTGCCCAGCCGGGGCAGATCGTGAACGCTGGGGCGGCGCTGGCCACGTTTCAGTAGCGGCCTCGGCAAACCCCAGCAGAGGTGATGCCGATGATCGATCGCTATTCCATTCAGGAGAAGCTCGGCGCGGGCGGCGCGGGCACTGTCTACCGCTCCTACCACGCGCTGCTCGATCGCCCCGTGGCGATCAAGCAGATCCAGGCTGGCGCCAGCGCCGAGCAGCGCGAGCGCTTCCTGCACGAGGCGCGGGCTATGGCCTCGCTCTCGCACCCGAACATTATCAATATCCTCGATATTGCGCTGGCGGGCGAGCGACCCTACATCGTGATGGAGCTGGTCGAGGGCGGCAGCCTCGCCGATCGGCTTGAGGGCGGCGCGCTGCCGCCGGGCGAGGCGGTCGAGATCGTGCTGGCGCTGACCGATGCGCTGTCCTACGCCCACAGCCAGGGCGTCATCCACCGCGACCTGAAGCCCGCCAACGTGCTGCTGCGCCACGGCGGCACGCCCGTGCTGGCCGACTTCGGCATCGCGCGCACCCTGGCCGAGGCCGACGCGCAGCGCCTGACGCGGGGTGGCACAATGCTGGGCACCCCGGCCTACATGGCCCCCGAGCAGTTTACCGGCGGCCAGGCCGACGCCCGCACCGATATCTACGCGCTGGGCGTGATGCTCTTCCAGATGCTCACAGGGCGCGTGCCGTTTGAGGGCGATATCGCCCAGACCATGCGCGGCCACCTGGAGCTGCCGCCGCCCGACCCGTGCGCGCTGGATGGCCGCATCCCCGCCGAGCTGGGCGCGCTGGTGCGGCGCATGCTGGCTAAGTCGCCTAGCGAGCGGCCCCAGAGCGTGGCCGAGGTAGGGGCCGAGCTGCGCACGCTCGACCCGCGCGCGGCCACGGGGGCCACGCTGGCGCTGGCGCGCGAGCTGCCCAGGCGCGGCAGCTTCCTGCGCTGGCTGCTGGCTGTCGTTGGCAGCGTGGTGCTGGTGGTGCTGGCGGTGGCTGCCCTGTTGGCGTGGAATAGGCCGACGCCGGTAGAGATAGAGTGGCCCGACCAGCCGCGTGCGCAGGAGGTAGAGCAGCCCGCCGGTGTGGTGCGCGCGGATGGGGAGCGCTCTGTGAACATCCAGCCATCCACGGGCGGCGCGTTCAAGGTCGAGGATCTGGCGCGGGCCGAGCGCGCGCCGTTTGCCGATGCGCAGCAGATAAAAACGGAGCCGTTTAGCATCGCGGGCCTCTCGTACGACACGAACGACGGCGGCCAGGTCAGCTTCTTGGGCGAGATCCGCAATGAGTGGGATTCGCCGCGCGAGTCCATCCAGATCCAGATCACGCTGCTGGATGCGCAGGGCGGCAACGTCGGCTACGCCGAGGGGTTCGTGGATGGCTACCTTGCACCGCACGAGATCGCGCCATTTCGCATTATCTTCTCCGAGCAGAAATGGCCGAAGTTCGCCAGCTACCGCATTGATGTGCACAGCCGCGCCGCCGACTTTCAGCTCGGCTATGTGGTGAAGGGCCAGGCGGCGCGCGATGTCTCGATCACGTCCAACAGCTTCTCGTTTGAGTTGAAGGGCACGGCGGTGAACACATCCGATTATCCGCTGAAGTTTGTGCAGATCCGGGCGACCTTCTACGATAATACCGGCCATGTGGTGGGAGTTGAGACCATGTTTGGCGATATAGGGGATAATGAAGTTCTCACGCCGGGCGGTTCGGCCTCATTCGACACAAGCTTTGTCTCGCTGCTAGGCCAGCCATCGACCTATGTGCTGGAGGTCTATGGCTTGAAGCCATAGGCTTTCTGGGGGGTGCGGATGCGATATATGCGATCTTCCGTACGCCCTAGAGATGGCAATTTGCATTTTCTGGGGAGCCGTGCTATAATCCCACACGTCGCCGCAAGCGATGGTTTTAAAAATGAATGGCCCCATCGTCTAGCGGCCTAGGACGTCACCCTCTCAAGGTGAAGACCGCGGGTTCGAATCCCGCTGGGGTCACCACGTGGAGCCGTGGTGTAGCGGTTTGCATGGAACCCTGTCAAGGTTCAGGTGGCGGGTTCGAATCCCGTCGGCTCCGCCAAATAGCAGCCAGTGTTAAACGCACTGGCTGCTTTTTTTGTGCCCCGCGAGCTTGCGGCGCAATCCCCGACGCGCTATACTCAGGGACTATGCGTTCTCGACAGAGCGCTGATTCTGTTACCACCAAGACTCCAAGACACCAAGGGAAAAGGCACGAAGATTCAAAAAAGTGATAAGAGCCTTCGTGTCTTCGTGGTAAAGAATCTTCGGTGAAACAAAAACGCATAGCCCCTGCACTTAGGGCTGCCTGTTTGGATTTTCAGGAGCCACGCCATGCCCGGCCCCGTGATCGACCTGCACGTGTACGACGACGAGATGCAGCTGCTGCACGGCCTGCGCCGCCGCGAGGCCGACGCCTGCACCTGCTTCGTGAAGCGCTACGCCCCCATGGTCTATGGCCGCGCCCTGCGCCTGCTGGGCGACGCCGACGAGGCCGAGGGCGTGCTCCAGCAGACCTTCATCAAGGCCTGCGAGCGCTTCCAGGATTTCGCGGGCGAGAGCAGCATGGGCACCTGGCTCTACCGCATCGTCACCAACGAGGCCCTGATGCGGCTGCGGCGCAGGCGGCCCCAGGTGGAGATCGACAGCCTGGCCGAGACGCTGGACGCCGACCAGTCGCCCCAGCCCACCGTGGCCCGCCCGCCCGACCCGGCCAGCGCCGCGCTCGGCGGCGAGCTGCGCACGGCCATCGACGCGGCGCTAGCCGCGCTGCCCGAGACGCTGCGGGTGGTGTTTGTGCTGCGCGAGATCGATGGCCTGAGCACCGAGGAGACCGCCCGCCAGCTGGGCCTAGGCGAGAGCGCGGTGAAGGTGCGGCTGCACCGCGCCCGCCAGCGCCTGCGCGCCCTGCTGGCCGCCTATGTGGATGATGCCACGGAGCCGACCGATGAGCGATGACCCCTGCCACGTCGCCTGCGCCCAGATCGATGCCCTGCTGGATGGCGAGCTGCCCGCCGCCGAGCGCGAGGCCCTGATGCGCCACATGGCCGCATGCCCGGCCTGCCGCGCGCGCTACGAGGTGCTGCGCCGCACTGTGGCGGCCTGCCGCGCCCAGCCCGAGGCCCCCGCCGCGCTGCCGCCCGAGGTCGAGCGCCGCCTGCTCGACTGGATGCTGGCCAGCAAGCCATGCGACCCCGAGCGGCCATCCTAGAAGCGCCTCGGCAGATTCCTCCCCGCGCGATGTAACCTTTGCGCCCCGCGCTGCATCTACCCTGTGAGTTGCAGTTCTTCGGTGCTGTTACACCAGACGAGAAGGAGTTCCGCCGTGCTGTTACGCTACTTCTACAATGCAAAGCTTGCCCACGCCTCGTATATGGTCGGCTGCCAGTCGCTGGGCGAGGCGCTGGTGGTGGACCCAGGCCGCGACATCGAGCCATACCTGGCCGAGGCCGCCCAGCAGGGCATGCGCATCACCGCCGTGGCCGAGACCCATATCCACGCCGACTACCTCTCCGGCGCGCGCGAGCTTTCGGCCCGCACCGGCGCGCGCCTGTTCCTCTCCGACGAGGGCGACGCGGGCTGGAAGTACCAGGGCCTGGATGCCTACCCCCACACGCTGCTGCACGACGGCGACACCTTCGCGCTGGGGCGGATCGCCTTCACCGTGATGCACTCGCCCGGCCACACTCCCGAGCACATCGCGTTTCTGGTGGCCGACACCGCCCGCACCAGCGAGCCGATCGGCATCTTCACTGGCGACTTTGTGTTTGCGGGCGACATTGGGCGGCCCGACCTGCTGGAGAAGGCGGCGGGCATCGGCGGTACCGCTGAGCCGGGTGCGCGCCGCATGTTCCACTCGCTCAGGCGCTTTGCGGCGCTGCCCGAGCACCTGCAGGTGTGGCCAGCCCATGGCGCGGGCAGCGCCTGCGGCAAGGCCCTGGGCGCTATCCCCTCCTCCACCGTGGGCTACGAGAAGCGCACCAGCTGGGCATTCGGCTATGAGGATGAGGATGCCTTTGTGGCCGCGCTGCTGGATGGCCAGCCCGAGCCGCCGCACTACTTCGCCATGATGAAGCACCTGAACAAGCACGGCGCGCCGCTGGTGGTCCAGGTGCAGGCCCCGCCGCTGCTGGGCTTCGGCAGCATGGTCGCGCTGCTAGAGCAGGGCGCGACGGTGGTGGACACCCGCCCGGCCAGCGCGTTTGCCCAGGCCCATATCGCAGGCAGCATCAACATCCCCTTCGATGGCGCGTTTACCACCTGGGCGGGCTGGCTGCTGGGCTACGAGGAGCCGTTCTACCTGATTCTGGATGAGCGCCAGCGGGCCGAGGTGCTGCGCGACCTGCGCTCGATTGGGCTGGATGGCACGGCGGGCACCTTCGATGTGGCCGTGATCGAGGCGTGGCAGGCCAGCCAGCACGCGCTCCAGCGCTACGATGTGGCAAGCCCTGTCGAGCTTGCCCCCACCATCCAGGCCGGTGAGGTGACGCTGCTGGATGTGCGCGGCGCGGGCGAGCGCGAGGGCGGCTATATCCCCGGCTCGCGCCACATGCTGCTGGGCACGCTGATGCAGCAGCTTGGCCAGATCGACCTGGAGAAGCCGATCGTAGTGCAGTGCCAGTCCGGCGGGCGCTCGGCCATCGCGGCCAGCATCCTGCAGGCCCACGGCGCACGCCATGTGACGAATATGCTGGGCGGCTACCGCGCATGGTCCTCCAGCGGCCTGCCGACGACGCGATAGGGCGGGCGAATACCACGAAGGCGCGAAGTTTTCAGAAAAAGAGGAGACAGAGCAATGTTCAAAGCGATATTTGGCGGCAAGAGCGGTGCGGCCCTGAAGCATATGAGCGTGGCCGCGCTGAAGCAGCAGCACGGCCCCAGCGCCCCGTTCACCCTGATCGACGTGCGCAGCCCTGGCGAGTACGCCCAGGATGGCCATATCGCCGGGGCCAGGCTGATGCCGCTGGACGCGCTCGCGCAGCGCATGGCCGAGCTGCCCAAGGATCAGCCGGTGGCGGTGATCTGCCGCTCGGGCGGGCGCAGCCGCGTGGCCTGCGACCTGCTGCTGCGGGCGGGCTTTGCGGATGTGACGAATGTGGATGGTGGCATGGGCGCGTGGGTGGGGGCGGGCTTCCCGGTGCGGCGCGGCGAGCAGTAGCCGCGCAGGCGCAGGGGGGCGGAAAGGGGAGCGGGCGGCGGCCTGCTCCTTTTTTGTGTTGGCAGCCCTGCCTCGATGCGCTCATAGCAAGTCTGATATGATGGAAATGCGGTCATTTATGGTGGAAACGCAGTCGGGCCAACTGTTGCTGGTTGCAGCGTTGCCCGAGTCGTCCTGCGCGGGCGGCGGCTTCGATCATACTGGTTCTTCTTGATGGGTGGGTGGATGCCCTGGGCGGGCGGCGTCAGGGGCTACGCGCCCCTGAACCCCGCCAGAGCAGTGGCCCCTAGACGCCGATTTGAGGTGTTCCCGTGCTGTTCCCCGGCGGCTGGTGTTGGTGCATATGGCCATCAAAACTATAGCGGCACCGTTGCCGCATGGGCCGGGTGGGAGGGGTACGCTACGATGATGGCTTTCCTGCGATCCAAGCGTATCTACCGTATTCATCGCACAAAAAATGATATTCCCCAAGCCCATACCGGCCCGGATGGGGGTGTTACCGAGTATAGATACGAAAAGCAGAGGACGTGAAAGAAAAAAGGCGTATGATCACATCGTACGCCGTAAAGATATAAAAAGAGGAGCTATGCCAGCAGTTGCGGCAGATTGATCGCCAGCAGCACCGTGCCCAGCGCCAGCACCAGGGCCGCGAAGCCGCGCCGCAGCCGCATGGGCGGCAGCACGCCCGCCCAGCGCGTGCCCGCCAGCAGCCCGGGCAGCCCGCCCGCCAGCAGCAGCCCGATCATGGCCCAGTTCAGGTGCACATCGCCCATGTGGCCCAGCACGCCCGCCACGCTGTTCACCGCGATCACCACCAGCGATGAGCCGACCGCCTGGCGCATGGGCAGGCGCAGCACCAGCACCAGCGCGGGCACGATCAGGAAGCCGCCGCCCACGCCTAAGAACCCGGTGAGGAAGCCGACCGCGCCGCCAGCGGCCAGCAGCTGCCACCAGATCACGGGCGCGGCATCCTGCGCGGTGTCCTCGCGGCGGCTGCGCAGCATCAGGGTGGCCACGGCCAGCATCAGCAGCGCGAACAGCACCAGCAGCACGGCGGAGGGCAGCAGCGCCGAGAGCCTAGCCCCCGCGAAGGCCGTGGCCAGCCCGACCGAGCCGAACAGCAGGGCCGAGCCGAGCCGCACGTCGCCAGCGCGGCGGTGCATCACCGCGCCCGCTAGGGCGTTCAGGCCCACGATTACCAGCGACGAAGTGACGGCGGTGTGGGTGTCCTGCCCCAGCAGGTAGACGAGGGCGGGCACCATCAAGATCGAGCCGCCGCCGCCCAGCAGCCCAAGCGAGAGGCCGATCAGCGCGCCGATGGCCAGCGCCAGCAGAGATGTTGTCATAGGAATGCTCCCATAGGGTGGCCACCGCGTGTGGCCGCTAGCTAGTGGATGCGCGCAAGGTGTGGAAGGTTACAGCCTCGCCCTGCTACAGTGGGGGCGAGCATGTTGAAAGGAGGGATCGTGATGAGCGAGCAGGAGCAGTCGGATGCCCGTTTCGCGTCGTTTCAGCAGCGCTACCGTGCGGGCGACATGCCATGGGATGCCGAGCTGCCGCCGCCCGAGGTGATCGCGATCGCTAGGGAGCTGGCGGCGGGGCGGGCGCTGGATCTGGGCTGTGGCGCGGGGCGGGCCTGCATGCACCTGGCCAGGGCGGGCTGGCAGGTGGATGGGGTGGACTATGTGCCCGAGGCGGTGGCCATGGCCGCCGAGCGTGTGCGCGCCGCTGGCGTGGCCGAACAGGTGCAGCTGCACGTGGGTTCGGTGGCCGACATGGCATTTCTGGCCGGCCCGTACGACCTAGCGGTGGATGTGGGCTGCCTGCACGGGCTGGGCGATTCCGAGCGGCGAGCCTACGCCGCCGAGGTGGCGCGGCTGGTGCGGCCTGGCGGCACGCTGCTGCTGTTCGCGCACCACGGCGCGCCGGGCGAGGGGCCAGCGCGGATGCCGCACGGCGTGGTCGAGCCGCTGTTCGCCGCTGCGTTCGAGTTGGCGGCGGCGGTGTCCGGTGTCACCGAGGTGCGCGGCACCCGGCTTGACTCGGCGTGGTACACCATGCGCCGCCGCTGAGAAGGAATATGCTACAATGCTAGCACCTGGATCAGCACCGCGATCACATGATCATTTTCGCCTCTAGACGGTTCTGGCTTGTTGTTATCGAACTGGGCCTCGCAGCAGTCGCGTGCGCTCACCTCTAGCGCTGTGAAAGGCAGGGCAATGCTATGCGCCATATTCTTGTCGTCGATGACTCCGCTACGATGCGCAGAATGATCATCGCCTCGCTTCGCACGCTCTGCGATGTCACCTTCAGTGAGGCCAACAACGGGCTGGAGGCGCTTGAGCGGCTGATCATCGCGCCTGTCGATCTGATGACCATAGACCTGAACATGCCCGACATGCATGGGAGCGAGGTGGTGCGCTTTGTGCGCACGCAGGAGCGCTACCAGCAGCTGCCGATCATCGTCATCTCCACACGGGGCGATGAATCAAGCCAAGAGGATCTGCTGGAGGCGGGGGCGAGCGCCTATGTGGTCAAGCCATTTACCCCTGGGATGCTCGCCGATCAGGCGCGGCTCCTGCTCCAGGGCGTATAGCCGAGCGGCGAGAAGGGTCGCACGTGCCAACCTCTAGCGGCGAGAGCCAATTCTTTAGCGAGTTTCTCGATGATTTCTTCGCCGAGAGCGAGGAGCATCTGGCGCTGGCGCGGCGTATCTTACTTTCGCTAGAGGAAGCCCCGGATGAGCCAGGGCTGGCGCAGATCGATGAGCTGTTCCGCGCATTTCACTCGCTCAAGGGCCTGGCCGGGATGGTGGGAGTGGGCGAGATCGAGCTACTGTCGCACGAGCTGGAGGCGCTGCTCCGCGCCCTGCGGATGGGCGATGCCGATCTGAGCGATGAGATGCTAGGTGCGCTGATCGGCGGTGTTCGGCTGCTGGAGCAGTGCCTGGTGGCCCGGAAGACCGGGGCTGCTGCCCCGCCGGTTGAGGCAACGATCCGCGCGCTGGCCGACATGACCGAGGGCAGTCGCAGCGCACCGACCACGCCCACCGCGCCAGGCGGGGCGGAGCCCGCCAAGATCGCGGCGGCGCTGGCCCAGGGCATGCGGGTCTGGCGTATCGTGTTCACACCATCGGCGTCGCTGGCCGAGCGCGGCGTGCATGTCAACAGCATCCGCGAGCGTCTGCTGGCCCTGGGCGAGCTGCTGCGGGCCGCCCCGCAGGTCTCCCCCGGCGGTATGCTCACCTTCGATTTTGTGCTGGCCAGCGCCGCGCCCGAGCGCGCCTTCGATGGCTGGGCCGCCGATGGACTAGCCGTCGCCCCCTACACCCAGCCCGCCGCGCCGAGCGCCCCTGCCGCATCCCCCGCGCCGCCTGCCAGCCCAGCTCCCCCGATCCCAGCCGGGACAGTGGTGCGCGTCGACCTAGAGCGTCTAGATGACCTGATGCGCATGGTCGGCGATCTGGTGATCGCCAACGCCCGGCTAGAGGAGCAGATCGCCCAGGCCGCGCCGCTGCTGCCCAGCGCCGACGCCCGCGCCCTGTATGATCTGGTCGGCGCGTTCCAGCGGCAGACCCGCAGCCTGCGCGCTGGGGTGATGCGGACGCGGCTGGTGCCCATCGGCGAATCCTTTGGCCGCATCCAGTTCATGGCGCGTGATCTTGCCCGCGACCTTGGGCGACAGCTGGCGGTGGTCATCCAGGGCGAGCACACCGAGATCGACAAGTTCCTGGTGGACTGGCTGATGGATCCGCTGATGCACCTAGTGCGCAATGCCCTGAGCCACGGCCTTGAGCCGACCCAGGAGCGGGTGTCGCTGGGCAAGCCGAGCGCGGGCAGGCTCACCCTGCGAGCCGCCGCCGATGGCGAGCACGTGGTGGTGACGGTGGCCGACGACGGGCGTGGGATCGACATTGGGCGGGTGGCGGCGCGGGCTAGGGCGCACGGCTTGCTGGCCGAGGGCGAGGAGCTTGCCCCCGACCACATACTCGACATTCTGTGCGCGCCAGGGTTCTCCACGCGGGATCAGGCCGATAGGGTGAGCGGGCGCGGCGTGGGGATGGATGTGGTGGCCAACGCCGTGCACGAGCTGCGCGGCGCGCTCGCGCTGGAGACAGTGGCGGGCCAGGGTACCACGTTCACGCTGCGCCTGCCGCTGACCCTGGCGATCATGGATGCGCTGCTGGTGGCTGTGGCCGACCAGTGCTTCGCCATCCCGCTCTCGGCCATCGGCGAGATCATATCGCTGGAGCCAGGCCAGATCACGCCGCTGGAGCGCAACGAGCTGATCACCCACCGCGGTGCGCCGCTGCCGCTGGTGCGCATCGCGCAGCGCTTTCAGATCGCGGGGGCGTTGCACCACGGCTACGCCTGCGTCGTGGGCGAGGGCGGCGGCGCTGCCGCGCTGGTCTTCGATCGCGCCCTGGGTAAGCGCGAGATCGTGGTGCGCCCGCTGAACGACCCGCTGGTGGCGCAGCCATACCTGGCCGGGGCCACCGAGCTGGGCGATGGTCGTGTGGTGCTTCTTCTGGATGTGGCCGCGCTGCTGCGGCCCGCATCCGCAGCCCGAGAGAGCTGACCATGAGCGAGTATATTCTCTGCGAGCTGGCCGGGGCAACCTACGCCATCCCCAGCATCGCCGTGCGCTATGTCGAGATGATCGAGCAGATCACGCCGGTGCCCAACGCCCCCCCGGCGGTGGAGGGCATCGTGCTCTCGCGCGGGCAGGTCATCCCCGCCCTGAGCCTGCGCGCGCGCTTCGGCTTCGCGCCACAGCCGCACACGTTGCGCACCCGGCTTGTGGTGGTGGCCAGCGGCGAGCGGGTGGTGGGCCTGATCGTGGATACCGCCCGCGAGTTCGCCCGTATCGACGCTGCCGCGATTAGCCCGCCGCCTGCGGCTATCAGCGGGCTGAGCGGCAGCTACCTGGAGGGTGTGGCCACGCTTGGACAGCGGCTGGCGCTGCTGCTCCGGCTCGACGAGGTGCTGAAGATAACCGATTCGCTAGCCCCAGATGCTGGCCCCGATGAAGGAGAGCGCGACCATGGCATTCTTCAACCGACCGAAGAGCGATAGGCGCGGCGCGCTGGCCCGCGAGCGTGCCGCCCAGCTTGAGCGTCAGGCGCGCGCCATCCTGCGCGTGGCTGAGGCCGCCGATGCCGACGTCGCCGCGCTGGGCGGGGCGCTGGGGCAGGCCGAGCAGGGCAGCACCGCAATCACGGCGGCGCTGCGCGAGACGGCAGGCCAGGCCTCATCTGTGGCCACCTCATCCGAGCAGATGGCCTCGGCGGTGAACCAGATCTCGGTGTCGATCGAGGAGCTTACCTCCAGCACCACCAGCCTGGCCGGATCGGTCGAGCAGTCGGCCACCTCGATCGAGGAGACGAGCGCATCCATCCAGCAGGTGGCCGGGATGGCCCAGGAGATGGCCGAGTCGTCGGCGCAGACCACCGACGCGATCCGGCAGGTGAGCATTGCGATCAAGGCGGTGAACGGCGAGTCGGAGGTGCTGGCCTCGTCGGTGAATGAGACGGCGGCCCTGATCGAGGAGGTGTCGTCGTCGATCATCGGCGTGGCTTCTAGCGCGAACGAGCTGAGCGCCACCGCCAGCGAGACGGCGTCCTCGATCAGCGAGATGGCCACCTCGATCGAGGAGGTCAGCACGATCACCGAGAACCTCTCGGGGTCAATCGAGCAGGTCGCGACATCGATCGAGGAGATCTCGCGCTCGGTACAGGGTGTGGCCCAGAACGCCGAGCAGATCACCAGCGCCGCGACCGATGCGGCCACCGCCGCCACGCAGCTGGATCGCTCGATCCACGCTGTGGCCAACCTGGCGCACCAGGCCGATACGCTGAGCCGCCGCAGCGCGCGCGACGCCGAGACTGGCGGCGCAGCGGTGGAGCGCTCCATCCAGGGCTTCGGGCGCATGCGCGACTCGATCACGCTTTCGGCCACCACCATGCGCGAGATGGGCAGGCGCGCCCAGGAGATCAGCGGGATCGTCGATACGATCAACCTGCTGGCCGAGCGCACCAACCTGCTGTCGCTGAATGCATCGATTGAGGCGGCCCGCGCGGGCGATGCCGGGCGGGGCTTCGCCGTGATCGCCGAGGAGATCCGCAACCTGGCCGATCGATCGGCCCGCGCCACCGCTGACATCGCCACGATCATCAAGGCGCTCCAAGATTCGGTCCAGGAGGCGATTACGACATCCTCCGATGGCATGCGGATCGCCGAGGACGCCAGCCACCAGGCCGAGGAGGCATCGCAGGGGCTGCGGCAGATCCTAAGCGGGATTGAGGAGAACACCCAGATCGTGGCGCAGATCGCGCGCGCCACCGAGGAGCAGATGAGCGCGGGGCAGAGTGTGGCGGCGGCGGTCAACACCACGGCGGCGCAGTCGCGCCAGGTGGCGAAGGCGGTGGTGGAGCAGGCCCAGGCCACGCAGTCGCTGGCGCAGAGCGCCGCGCAGATGCGGCTGATCTCGCATCAGGTGGTGCAGGCCATGGTCGAGCAGCGCACGGCGGCGCGCAGCATCACGCTTGCGGCGCAGAATACCACTAATATCGCCACGCAGATCCGCAGCTCTACCGATGAGCAGGTGCGCGGCACCCACCAGATGCTCCAGTCGATTGAGGCGATGCGTGGCAGCGCCAGCTCCACCGCGCATGCGCTGGCCGAGCACGCCAGCGCCAGCGAGCAGATCACGCGCGAGGCCGAGCGGCTCGCACTGCTCACCAAGAATGTTAGCAGCGCGCTGGATGAGCAGTCGCGGGCGGCAGTAGACATAACTTCGGCGGTCGACAACATCCGAACGCGCTCGGTGCAGATCGCCCGCTCGCTCTCCGAGCAGTCGCGGGCCATGGCCGAGATCCGGGCGGTGGCGCGGGACACCGCTGCGCAGCTGAAGGGTATTGTGGATGCCAACCAGGCGCGCGCCTCGGCCACGGCGGCGCTGGCGACCGCGCTAGAGCAGGCCCGGACTCTGGCCCAGCGCCAGAGCCTCGGCTTCAGCCAGACCCGGCAGGCGGCACTGATCCTGCTGAAGCAGAGCGAGATTCTTGAGACGGATGGCAGCACAGGCTAGGCACTATGACGCATCTGAATGAGCCCGCCGTATCGGTGAGCGGCATGTTTACCACCGACCCATCGCTGGCTGTGCTGGCGTGGGATGTCGGGATGGAGCAGATCACTGGCATCCCCGCCGACGCAGCGCAGCGGCAGCCCCTCACCGCGCTGATCCCCGACCTTGCGGCGCGCGGCATCCTGGCGCGGTTTCAGGATGCCGCCACATCTGGTGCGGCCAGCGTGCTGGCTCCAGCCCTGCACCACTACCTGATCGCATGCCCGCCGCGCCTGCCATCCCGCCACTTCGCCCACATGCAGCAGCGCGTATCCATCGGCCCGCTGCGCGACGGTGATGCGATCATCGGGGTGCTGGCAGTGGTGGAGGATGTGACCGAGCGGTGCGACTGCGAGCGCGACCTGGGCAGTCCGGACGAGCCGACCCGGCTGCGCGCGGCCCAGTGGCTGGCAGCGCACGAGGCCGCCACATCGCTGCTGGGCGGCGCGATCGACGACGCCAGCTGGCGGGTGCGCCACGCCGCCGTCGATGCCCTGGCCCAGCGCGCAGGTGGGGACGAGGTGCAGCGGCTGGTGCAGGTGCTGGTGCAGCACCACCGCAGCTTCGGCGCGCTCAACAGCGCCATCCAGATCCTGGCGCGCACCGACGAGGATGCCGTGGCCCCGCTGGCCGCGCTGCTGCGCTCGGAAGATGCCGACCTGCGCGGCTATGTGGCCCTGGCGCTCGGCGAGCGTGGCGATGTGCGGGCCGCGCCTGCGCTGGAGGCGGCCCTGGCCGACCCGGATGTGAATGTGCGCTACCACGCTATCGAGGCGCTCGGCAGGCTGCGCGCGGCCCACGCGGTCCCGGCGCTGCTGGCGGTGGCGATGGAGCGCGACTTCTTCCTCTCGTTTCCTGCGATCGACGCGCTGGCCCAGATCGGCGACCCGGCAGCTGCGGCACAGATCGTGCTCCTACTTGACGACGACCTGCTTTCTGCACCAGCCGCCCAGGCGCTGGCCCAGATCGGCGGGGCCGAGGCGATCGGCCCGCTGGCTGGGGCGCTCGGCACCCCCGCCCCACCTGTCCCTGAGATTGCCCGCGCGCTTGCCGCCATCGGCGAGCGGATCGGCACGGCAGCGCTGGCCGCGCGCCTGCGCTCGGCGCTCCAGCCTGATGGTGAGCAGCGCCTGCTGGATGCATTCGGCAGGGCGAGCGTAGAGGATCTTCGTGCGCTAGCCATGGTGCTGGGATGTGTTGCGAGCGCCGCAGGCGCGGCAGCGCTGGCCGCGCTGCTCGCGCGTGAGGATGTGCGCGAGGCGGCGATCGACGCGCTGGCCCTTGTGGGCGCGCCCGCAGTGGGCGCGGTGGTGGCGCAGCTAGGCGATGCCGACCTCGCCACCTGCGAGGCGGCGATCGTGACGCTCGGGCGGATCGGCAGCGCCGAGGCGGTGCCCGCGCTGCTGGGCGTGCTGCGCGATCGGCCCGAGCTTACTGTGGCGGTGGCGGGCGCGCTCGGGCGGATCGGCGACCAGCGGGCCTTCGAGCCGCTGCTGGGCCTGCTGGGCCACCCGGATGCGCCTGTACGCCAGGCGGCGGTCGGGGCGCTCAGCTCGCTGGGCAGCCCGGGCATGGAAGGCAGCATCGCGCCCCTGCTGGCCGCGCCGGATGCCGCCACACGCGAGTCGGCGGCGAAGATCGCGGGCTACTTCAGCTTTCCCTCGTGCGTGGAGCGCCTGCTGGCGCTGTGCGGCGACCCAGATGAGCACGTGCGCCGGGCGGCGGTGGAGAGCCTGCCCTTCCTCGATGATCGGCGCGTGCTGCCCACCCTGCTATCTATGGCCCGAAGCGACGACCCCAGCATCCGGGTCGCAGCCATCCGCGCCCTCGGCCATTCGGAGTCGGCTGCGGCGGAGGTGGCGCTGGAGGCGGCGCTGGCCGACCAAGAAGCCTGGGTTCGCTACTATGCGGCGCGCGCGCTGGCTAGGCGCGGCGCAGGCGCGCAGGCGGCGCTGGCCCGGCTGGCCGAGAGCGACCCCGCCACCCATGTGCGGATCGCCGCGCTGGATGGCCTGGGCGCGCTTGGCGGCCCGGTAGCCGAGCGCGCGCTGCTGGGCGCGGCTTCCAGCCCGGAGGATGACGTGGCGGTGGCCGCGCTGGCCGGGCTGGGGCGCCTGGCCAGCGCCGAAGCGGCTCAGGCGCTGCGCCTGGCCCTGAGCGCCAGCCAGCCCGCCCGCCGCGCCGCTGCGGTGGCCGCCGCTGCCTCGGGCGCGCCCCTGCTGGCCGCGCTGGATGACCCCGACCCGCGCGTGCGCATCGCCGCCATCGGCGCGGCCCAGCGGCGTGGCGATGCCGATGCCCTGCGTAGGCTGCCCACACTTGCGCAGTCCGATCCCGATCCCGATGTTCGCTCGGCGGCGCGCGCCGCACGACAGCGCTAGATATGGCTCTATGCACTTCTATGCCGAAACCCTAGGTCTCTCCGACAGCGCCTTTAGCATCCTGCGCGATCTGATCCACGAGCGGACAGGAAACTACTATGATGAAGCCAAGCGCGATCTGCTGGCCAGCAAGCTCTCGGGGCTGGTGCTGGAGCGGGGCTTCACATCCTTCCTTGAATACTACTACCTGCTGCGGTATGATCCTGCTGGTGAGCAGGAGTGGCCGCGCCTGCTCGATGCGCTCTCGGTGCCCGAGACCTTCTTCTGGCGCGAGCCGGCGGCGCTGGAGGCGCTGGCCCAGCACCTGGTGCCGGCCTGGGCGGCGCAGCACAGCGGCCCGCTGCGCATCTGGAGCGCGGGGTGCGCCACCGGCGAGGAGCCGATCTCGATCGCCATCGCGCTGCGCGAGGCGGGCTGGCTCGGGCGTATCCCCATCCAGATCCTGGCCACCGACGCGAGCGCTAGGGCGCTGGATGTGGCGCGGCGCGGGATCTACCGCGAGCGCTCGTTCCGCAGCATGCCGCCGCAGTTTCGCGAGCGCTACTTCACGCCAGCCGAGGATGGCTGGCAGCCCATGCCCGAGATAGCGCAGCACATCCAGTGGTCGCTTGTGAACCTCGTCGCGGAGGAGCAGGTGGCGCGGTGCGCACCCGCGCCGATTATCTTCTGTCGCAATGTCTTCCTCTACTTCTCGCCCCAGGCGATCCGCGCTACGGTCGAGCGGTTCAGCGAGCACATGCCGCAGCCAGCATATCTTTTTCTTGGCGTGGCTGAATCGATACTTCGCCTGACGACGCGCTTTCAACTCCAGGAGATCGGCGGCGCGTTCGTCTACGTGAAACAGTAGCGTACAAAAGGATCGCTATGGATCGCCCAATCCGTGTGCTCGTGGTGGATGACTCGGCCTACATGCGCAAGATGCTTCGGCAGATGCTCTCGCGCAGCGTCGGGATCGAGGTGGTGGGGGCCGCGCACGATGGGGCCGAGGCGCTGGAGCTGGTCGTGCGGCTCCAGCCCGATGTGGTGACAACCGACCTGATGATGCCGGTGATGGACGGGGTGGCCTTTGTGCGCGCCCAGATGGCCCGCGCGCCGCTGCCGATCGTGCTGGTGAGCATCGCCGATGAGCAGAGCCAGAGCGCCCTGGCCGCGCTAGATGCGGGCGCGGTTGATATCGTGCAGAAACCGACGGCGCTGGCCAGCGAGCGCCTGCTTGAGATCGGCGAGGCGCTGGTGGGGAGCGTCCAGCGCGCCGCGCAGATTCGCTTTGCCAAGCGCGTGGGCGATGCGCCCGCAGCCTACGATCAGGGCTCGCAGCGTGCCGCCCAGCGCCCATTGAACGCGCTTGATATAATTGTGATCGGCATCTCTACTGGCGGGCCGCAAGGGCTGAAGCAGGTGATCCCAGATCTCCCCCCCTCCTTCCCGCTGCCGATCGTGATCGTGCTCCACATGCCTGTCGGCTACACGAGCCTCTACGCCCGCTCGCTCGGTGTGATCTCGCACCTGGCCGTGCGCGAGGCCGCCGACGAGATGCCCGTGCTCCCCGGCGCGGTGCTTGTGGCACCGGCTGGCCAGCACATCCGCCTGCGGCGCGGCCCCGGCGGGGTGCGCGCCCACCTGAGCGACCAGCCGAGCGACTCGCTGCATCGGCCCTCGGTCGATGTGCTGTTTCAATCGGCCGCCGAGATCTACGGCGAGCACGCGCTGGGCATTGTGATGACCGGGATGGGCAGCGATGGCCTGAGCGGGGCCGCCTGGATCAAGGCGCGCGGCGGGGTGGTGTGGACCGAGGCCGAGGAGACCTGTGTGGTGTATGGCATGCCGCGGGCGGTGGTGGAGGCTGGGCTGAGCGACCGCAGCATTCCGCTGGGCGAGCTGTCCCAGGCGCTGAAGGAGTTGTGCTGATGGCGAAGATCTTGATTGTGGATGACTCGACGATGTCCCGGCGCATGCTCCGCCGCTTTCTTGAGGCGGATGGGCACCAGATCATCGAGGCGGATGATGGCCTGGTGGCGATCGAGCGCTATATGCTGGAGCACCCCGACCTGGTGACGCTGGACATGACCATGCGCGGCATGCACGGGCTGGATGTGCTAGCCCAGCTGCGCGCGCTCGACCCGGCGGCGCGCGTGCTGGTGGCCACCGCCGATATCCAGCGCTCGACCCGCGATATGGTGCATGCCGCAGGCGGCAGCGGCTTCCTCAGCAAGCCCTTCGAGGAGGAGCGGGTCCGCCGCGCAGTGGCGCAGATCCTGACGGGAGGACGGGCATGGAACTAACCGAGCAGCAGCACGATGCCCTCACCGAGGTGCTCAATATCGCTACGGCCCGCACCGCCGCCGCCCTGTCCGACCTTACCGGACAGCGTGTTGTGCTGGATGTCCCACAGATCAGCATCCACCCGCTTGGCGATCTGCCCCAGGTGCTCAGCCGCTTCATCGAGGGCGATATCGCCACCGTCCACCAGATCTTCAACGGCTCGGTCGCGGGCGATGCCCTGCTGCTGCTTGGCCACGATGCGGCGGTGCAGCTGGTGGACATGATGACCGAGGACCACGCCCGCTCCCAGCGCCTCAACGAGTCGGCCCGCGAGGTGCTAACCGAGGTGGGCAATATTCTGCTGAACGCCTGCCTGGGCGTCTTCGGCGATCTGCTGCAGGTTCACGTTTCCTTCTCTGTCCCCCGGCTGCACCTGAACGACCTGAACCGCATGATGCGCTCGGTGGTGATCGGCCGCGAGGAGCTGCAGTATGGCATGGTGGTGCATACCACCTTCCGCCTGCACGCCAGCGCGGTGAGCGGCTACCTGGTGGTGATCCTCAGCGTCTCGTCGCTTGATCGCCTGATCGACGCGATTGAGCAGTTTGGCTAGAAGTCTTCCTCTGTTGGTCTTGAAGGGCTTGAAGGCGATGACGATGTCGATTGATAGGCATGCCGATACGATCCCGCCCTGGTTTCAGGATCTGACCGGCCAGGGCATTGTGGTGGCCGATCTCGCCCTGCGCATCCGCAGCTGGAGCCGCTGGATGGAGATGCACAGCGGCCACCGCGCTGCCGATGTGCTTGGGCAGGATCTGCGCACGCTCTACCCCGATCTGCAGGCCCGCAACCTGGTGCGCTACTTCGAGCTGGCCCTAGGCGGCCAGACCACGGTGCTCTCGCAGCGCCTGCACCGCTACCTCTTCCCCATGCCCTCGTCCGACCCCGCGTTCCCACACATGCAGCAGAGCGCCCGCATCGGCCCGCTGATCCGCGATGGCGCGGTGGCGGGCGTGGTGGTGGTGATCGATGATGTCTCTGAGCGCGTCAGCCACGAGCAGGATCTTCAGCGCCTGCTGGAAAATGAGCAGGCCGCCCGCGCCAGCGCCGAGGCCTCGCAGCGCCAGCTCTCGCTGATCGCCGAGGTGAGCGCGCTGCTGGCCAACACGCTGGATGTCACCGCCGTGCTGCCGCAGGTTGCCCGCATGCTGCTGCCGCTGCTGGGCGACCTGTGCGTGATCGAGCTGCTGGGCGAGGATGGGGCCGTGCGCCGCGCGGTGATGGCCCATATCGACCCTGCGAAGGATGCGGTTCTCCAGGAGCTGGGGCGGCGCTACCCGGCGGGCCAGTCGGCGCGGCGGCCCGCGCTGGCCGCCCTGCGCACCCGCCGCGCCGAGGTGGTGGCCGATGTATCTGCCGCACCAGGCTACGCCGAGGGCCTGGATGCGCCGCGCCGCGAGCTGATCGAGGCGCTCGGCACGCGTTCGGTGCTGGCCACGCCGCTGCTGGCCCGCGAGCGTACCATCGGCGTGCTCACGCTGTGCTCGGCGGCGCTGGACCGCTACCACGAGGCCGATGGGCAGCTGGCCGAGGATGTGGCGCGTCGCATCGCGCTGGCTATCGACAGCTGGCAGCTCTACAACCAGGCCCAGGAGGCCCTGCGCTCGCGCGATACCGCGCTGGCGATCGCCGAGGCCGAGCGCGCCAAGCTCCAGCGGCTGTTTGCGCAGGCTCCGGCGGCCATCGCGGTGCTCCAAGGCCCCCGCCACGAGGTCTCGTTCGCCAACCTCTACTACCGCCGGATCTTCGGCGAGCGCGAGTACATCGGGCGCGCCCTGGCCGATGTGGTGCCCGAGCTGGCGGTGCAGGGCGCGATCGATCTGCTCGATCAGGTCTACCGCTCCGGCGAGCCGCATATGGGCGATGAGGCCCCACTGCTGATCGACCGCTGCGGCGACGGCGTGCTGGAGCAGCATTTCTTCACCTTCGTGTACCAGCCCACGCTCGACCCGGCGGGGGCGATCGAGGGCGTGCTGATCCACATGATCGATGTGACCGAGCAGGTGAGCGCCCAGCGCGAGCGCGAGCGGCTGGCCGCCCTGGTGCGCGAGCAGGGCGAGCACCTGCGCGTGACGCTCTCCAGCATTGCCGACGCGGTGATCGTGACCGACCTTAACGGTATGCTGACCTTCATCAATCAGGTGGCCGAGCAGCTGACCGGCTGGGGCCACGCGGAGGTGCTCGGGCGCCCGGTCGAGGATGTGCTGGCGCTGATCGAGGAGGGCAGCGGCGCGCTGGCCGAGAACCCCATCCGCCGCGTGCTCTCCAGCCACGGGCCGATCGCGCAGGCCGCATCTGCGCTGCTGGTGCCGCGCTCGGGCGCCGCGCTGCCGATCGAGTCTAGCGCCGCGCCTATCCGGGATGATGCCGACCGCACCATCGGCGTGGTGCTGGTGTTCCGCGATACCAGCGCCCGCCGCCGGGCCGAGCTGGAGCGCGCCGACCTGCTGGAGCGCACCGAGGCCGCCGTGCGCATGCGCGACGTGTTCTTCTCGGTCGCCGCGCACGAGCTGAAGACGCCGCTGACCTCGCTGATGGGTAACATCCAGCTGATCCAGCGCCGCGCCGCGCGCGACATGGCCCTGCCCGAGCGCGAGCTGCACAACCTGGGCGTGGCGGTCAGCCAGGCGCGTCGGCTGCGCCAGATGATCGATGCGCTGCTGGATGTCACCCGGATCGAGTCGGGCCAGCTGAGCCTGGCGCAGGCACCGCTGGCGCTCGGCGCGCTGCTGCAGCAGATCGTCGGCGAGATCCAGCCGACCCTGCGCGCCCACACGCTGCTGCTGGAGCTGCCCGACGCGCCGCTGATGGTGCATGGCGATGCGCTCCGGCTGGAGCAGGTGTTTCAGAATCTGGTGCAGAACGCCGTGAAGTACAGCCCCGCTGGCGGGCCGATCCGCATCAGCGCCGCCGCGCGCGCGGGCAGGGCGGTGGTGTCGGTCGCCGATCAGGGCATCGGCATCCCCAGCGCGTCGATGCCCATGCTGTTTCAGCGCTTCCACCGCGCCGCCAACGTCACCGGCAGCTACAATATTAGCGGTATGGGCATCGGGCTGTTTGTGGTGAAGGAGATTGTCTCGCTGCACGGGGGGGATGTGGCGGTGGAGAGCGAGGAGAACCGGGGCAGCACGTTCACCGTTACGCTGCCCCTTCTCCCCTTGGGAAACGCCTAGCGCTGGCCGCTAGACAAAGGCGCTGACGCCCGTGATCGCGCGGCCCACGATCAGCGTGTTCATCTCGTGGGTGCCCTCGTAGGAGTAGATGGCCTCGGCGTCGGCAAAGTACTTGGCCGCCTCGTACTCCAGCAGGATGCCGTTGCCGCCGAACAGGCCGCGCCCTAGCGCCACCACCTCGCGCATGCGCTCGCCGCAGAAGGCCTTGGCCAGCGAGGCCCGCTCGTGGCTGATCTCGCCGTCGCGCTCCTCCAGCCGGGCCAGCTGCAGCATCATGGCCTGCATCGCAGTGACGCTGCCCAGCATCTGCACCAGCATGTTCTGCACCAGCTGGAAGCTGCCGATGCTCTTGCCGAACTGCTCGCGGCTCTGGGCGTAGGCTAGGGCGCGCTCGTAGGCCCCCATGGCCAGGCCGGTGGCCTGCCAGCCCACGATCGAGCGCGCCGAGGCCAGCTGCCGCGCGATGTCGCGGAACGAGGCGATGCCCGGCAGCCTGCTGGACTCATCCACCTGCACGTTGTCCAGCGTGATCAGCACATTTTCCACCATGCGCTGCGAGATCTTGCCCTGCAGCTTCTCCACCGTATAGCCCGGCGTGCCGCGCTCGACCAAGAAGCCCTTCACCTGGCCATCCGCCGTGTCGCGGGCCATGATCACGTTCACGTCGGCGAAGGTGGCGTTGCCGCTCCACTTCTTCGCGCCGTTGATCACCCAGGTGTCGCCCTCGCGGCGGGCCGTGGTCTGCAGCCCCGCCGAGGTGGCCGAGCCGACATCCGGCTCGGTGAGCGCCCACGAGCCGATCTTCTCGAAGCGGCGCATGGCGGGCATCCAGCGCTGCTTCTGCTCGGCGGAGCCGAAGGCGTTGATCGAACCCATGGAGAGGCCAAAGTGGACACCGAAGAAGGTGGCGATCGACGGCTCGGCGCGGGCCAGCTGCATGGTGAACATGCCCGCGAACAGCGGGTTGGTCTCTGGGAAGATGAACGGGCGGTCGCCGATCACCTGCCCCACCATCTGGGCGAAGGCCGGGATGATCTGACGCGGGAACTCGCCGCGATCCCAGTACTCGACGGCGATCGGGCGCACCTCGCGCTCCATGAACGCCGCGACGGCCCGCATGGCCTCGCGGTCCTCGGCGCTCAGCGCCGCGCCGATGTCGTAGAAGTCGGCGTCGATCGGCGGCGGCTCGCGCCGCGCCGCCCCGTTCGAGCGCTTCAGCAGCTGCTTGAGCGTCTTGGGGTCGACATGATCCAGGGCCTCCATCAGCTCGCCCAGATCGACCTGCTGTGCCAGCTTGGCGATCTTGCCCAGATCGATCTTCTGCATGAGCCGGAAGAGATCGGTGCTGCTCATGGTCTCGGTCGTCATCGTGCTGCTCCTTGTGGTAGGTGTACAGCTGCGCATGCCGCGCTGCATACGTCGGACGGTTGAGTGCTGCGGCCCCTGCGCCGCTATCGGCCTAGATGGATGTGGGATGCTGATAGTAGGATGAATCGTACCACAGCTTTTTTAGAAGAGTCTTAGAGCGGTGCGATTGGTGGTGGTTTTCCTGCTATAAAAGCCAGATCGGGCCTTGTATAATACAGGCAACCAACGCTGGCCCATGAGATCAACACCGACGTATGATGCTCTTTGTTGCGCAGAATGGCGGCTGCTCGCTGTGAATACGCTGCACCTTTTTGGCCCTATGGAAATAGCGCACGATGGCGTGACGCTCAGAATCGATTCGCGCAAGGCCCAGGCGCTGCTGGCCTACCTGGTGGTCGAGCAGCGCCCGGTGTCGCGGATGGCGCTGCTGGGTATGTTCTGGCCCGACATGCCCGAGGATCGCGGGCGGGCCAACCTGAGCTGGACGCTGAACCGCCTGAACGCGCTGCTGCCCGGCCTGATCAGCGCCGAGCGTAGCAGCGTGCGCTTTCTGCCCGCCGAGACCACCGTGATCGACTGCATGGTGTTCCGCCAGCACGCCGCGCGCGCCGAGCCGCTGGCCTGGGCGCTGGCGGTCGAGCAGTACCGCGGGCCGCTGCTGGATGGGCTGCAGCTCACGGGCTGCGCCGACTTCGAGCACTGGCTGCTGATCGAGCGCGAGCGCTTTGAGCAGCAGGTGATCGACCTGCTGGCGCGGCTGGCCGAATGGCACGCGGGCAACCGCGCCCCAGAGGCCGCCGCCGAGGCGCTGGGGCGGCTGCTGGCGCTCGACCCACTGCGCGAGGAGGCCCACCGCCAGCGCATGTGGGCGCTGGCGCAGGCGGGCCAGCGCGCCGCCGCCCTGGCCCAGTACGAGCGCTGCCGCGAGATCCTGCGGGCCGAGCTGGGGGCCGAGCCTGCGCTGGCCACCGTGGCCATGGCCGAGCAGATCCGCAGCGGGCGCGATATCGCGCCGCGCCCTATGGTGGCCGGGCGCCCCCGCCCTGCGCTGCCCCACTCGCCCCCCGCCGCCCTCATAGGCCGCCGCGCCGAGCTGCAGTCGCTGGCCCGCCTGCTGGATACGCCGGGCGTGCGCCTGGTGACGATCGCGGGCCTGGGCGGCATCGGCAAGACCAGCCTGGCCCTGGCCTACGCCGAGCACGTCGCGCCGCGCTTCCACGATGGCACGCGCGTGGTGGCCCTGGCCGCGCTCGACGCCGCCGCGCTGCTGCCTGCAGCCATCGCCGAGTCGCTGGGCTACGACCTGCACAACCACCCCAGCCCCCAGCGCGTGCTGCTCGACCTGCTGCGCGACGCCGAGCTGCTGCTGGTGCTCGACAACATGGAGCACCTGCCCGCCGCCGCCGATCTGCTGGCCGACATCCTGGCCGAGGCACCGGGCGTGAAGCTGCTGCTCACCTCGCAGGAGCGGCTGGGCCTGCGCGAGGAGCGCGTGTTCGATCTGGGCGGCCTGGGCCTGCCCGCCGAGCCGTCGGCGGAGGCGGTGCTGGCCTCGGAGAGCGGGCAGCTGTTTGTGCATCACGCCAGCCGCGTGCTGGCCTCGTTCACGATCGATGGCGAGAACGAGGCCTCGGTGGCGCAGATCTGCACCATGCTGGGCGGCCACCCGCTGGCGATCGAGCTGGCCGCCAGCTGGGTTCGCTCGCTCTCGTGCGATGAGATTGCCCAGGAGATCGCCGCTGGCATGGACTTTCTCAGCACCACCATGCGCGATCTGCCCGCGCGCCACCGCAGCGTGCGCTCGGTCTTCGCCTATAGCTGGGACAGGCTAAGCGAGGATGAGCGACGGGCCTTCGCGCTGCTCTCGGTCTTCCCTTCCGACTTCTCGTCGCATGCGGCCCGCGCGCTGCTGGGGGTGCTGACCTTCGGCCTCGATCTGCCCGCATCCGAGCGCAGGCTGCGCAACCTGATCGCCGCCCTGGTCGATCGCTCGCTGGTGGTGCGGCTGCGCGGCGGGCGCTACAGGCTGCACAGCCTGCTGCGCTCCTTCGCCGCCGAGAAGCTGGGCGCGGGCGACATGGCGCTGGCCCGCAGCCGCCACTGGGCCTACTTTGGCGAGCTGCTGTGCGCCCGCGAGGCTGCCCTGCGCGGGGCCGATGTGCAGGGCGGTCTGGCCACGCTCACCGCCGAGTTTGCCAACATCCGCGCGGGCTGGCTGTGGGCCATCCATCACCCCGACTCGCTGATGCTACGCGCCGCCGAGAGCCTGCTGCTGTTCTACGATACGGCGGGCCGCTTTCGCGATGGGGCCGAGCTGTTCGCCGAGACTGCCGCCCAGCTTGAGCGCATGGAGCGCCCAGCCGACCGCGTGCCCCTGCTGGGGCGGGCGCGCACGCGCCAGGGCCTGCTGCTGATCTGGCTGGGCGGCTACGCCGACGCCCAGCGCTGCTTCGAGCAGGGGCTGCGGCTTGCCAACAGCTTCGGCGATCGGCGCGAGCAGGCCCTGGCGCTGGCCGGGCTGGCCTTCACCCAGCGCTGGCTGGGCCACCTAGCCGACGCCGAGCGGCTGGGCCGCGATGCGCTGGTGCTCGCCCGCGACCTAGGCGACCGCTGGCTGATCGCCACTGCGCTGCAGTACCTAGCCCTGATCTGCCGCGACCTGGAGGTGTTTGCCGAGGCGCGCGCGTATGCGCAGGAGTGCCGGGCGCTGTTTCACTCGTTTGGCTACCGGCGCGGGGTGGGATTTGCGCTCACGGTGCTGGGGCTGGTGGAGTACGACACGGGCAGCTATGGCGAGGCCGAGCGCATGTTTCACGAGGGCTACGGCCTGTGCGCCGCTGTGGGCGACCCGATGGGCACAGTGATCGCCGAGCACTACTTGGGCGTGCTGGCCCTGGCCCAGGGGCGGTTTGCCGAGGCCCGCCAGCGGCTCGGCAGGGCACTGGCCGAGTCGCGGCGGCTGGGCTATCAGTGGGGCGGTATCCGCGCCCAGATCCAGCTGGGCGTGCTGGCCCGCGCCGAGTCGCGCCCCGATGAGGCCGCCCAGCGGCTGTCCGCCGCCATGGCCGATGCCCAGAGCATTGGCGCGCTGCCCCTGCTGCGCGAGGCCAGCGCCATCCAGCGCGAGTGGGCGGGCTAGGCGGCCTAGCGCCGCGCGAGCGCGGTGGCGATGCCGCTCTGGAGTGTGCTGCTGGTGATCACGCCGTTCATGGTGATGCCTAGCCCCACCACGGTCTGCGCCACCTCGGGGCGGATGCCGGTGAGGATGACCCGCGCGCCCACCAGGCTGGCGGCCTGCGCGGCGCGCAGCAGCGTCTGGGCCACCTGGGTGTCCACCACGGGCACGCCGGTGATATCGATGATGGCGATCTCGGCGTGGGCCTCGACGATGCCTTCGAGCAGCCGCTCGACGATCTGGTCCGCCCGCACGCTGTCGATGCTGCCGATCAGCGGCATCACTGTGACGCGGTCGCTGATCGGGATCATGGGGGTGGAAAGCTCGGCCAGCGCGGCCTGCTGGGCGGCGATCACCTGCTCCTGCAGCTGCAGCCGCTCCTCCTCGGCGCGTAGCTGCTCAGTCATGTCGCGGGCGATCCCTGCGCCTGCGAAGGGCCTGCCGTTCAGATCGTGCATCACCGCGATGGCGCTCTGGGTCAGCACGGTGCTGCCATCCCTGCGCCGGTAGGTGATCTGGCCGTGCCAGCGCCCGTTTTGGGCGAGCTCGTGGTTGATACCGTCGGAGTCGATTGGCATCTCGGGGGTGTAGAACCGAGTTACGTCCTCGCCGATGAGCGAGTCTTCTGCGTGCAGCAGGCGGTGGAAGGCGGGGTTGGCATAGCGGATGGTTTGGCCGAAATCGACGATGGCAATGCTGTCGGGCGCGTTTTCTACCAGCAGCTGGAAGTTGCGCAGATCTTGCTCGATAGCCAGTTGGTCGCTGATATCGCGGATGATCGCGACGCTGGAGACATCGCCGCTGTCACCCTGGATCATATAGCTGGAGACATCGCCGATAAATTCGCTGCCATCGTTGCGCCGGTAGGTCAGCCGCCCTTTCCACAGCCCGTCTTCGGCAATGGATGTGCGCAGATCCTGCAGCACCTCGGCGTCCTGCTCGCCAAACAGATCGGCCTCGCGCATGCCAAGCAGCGACTCGTAGCCCATCTGCTGCTGGAGCGCGGGGTTGGCGTAGCTGATCACCCCGTTGATCGCCACGCCGATGCCGTCGGGGGCGTACTCGGCCAGCTTTTTGAAGAGCCGCAGCTGGTTCTGGTAGCGTCTGCTGATCAGGTTGACCGCCCCATCGAAGAGCTTCATCAGCTCTTTGATGCCGATGCCCGCCCCTTCGATGCCTTGCTCCATAGCCTCAAGCGCGAGGCTGAGGAAGGCGGCACGGTAGATCGAGTTGTGCTGGAGCACCACGTCGAGCGGGATGTTATCGAGCACCTGTGGGGTGAGCTGCTGGGCAAAGCCCTGCAGGATCGGCTCGTGCTGGTAGTCGCGCATGAAGCGGAAGTAGCTGCCGAGGGTATGGGCGATCTGCTCTCGCACTTGTTCGGGGCTCTGGCGGAAGACATTGCCAGACTCTGACAGCTGTGGCGTGATGATGTCGTAGAACTGGGGCTGGCGGTCGAGAAAATAGCTGAGGAGAGCGGGCGCAGCTGTGCCGTCGTCTGGGTTGGCTGGTACGTGCGTCATACATGCCCTCATGGGTAAAAATGTTCTTGTTGCTTAGGTAGTAGTGTATGAAATTCAATGCGAGTTGTATAGATGCAGATTCTCACCGATTCGATGACGAATATGCTTCAACGACAAAAAAACGGCGGGGCGCTCTTTGAGCTATGCTCTGAGCGCCCCGCCGGTATTCCGATGCTAGCCCAACTTGCCTAGCGGTAGTAGGCCCGTCGGCGGTAGGCCACGCGCTGGCGCGGCCTGCGCACCAGGCTGATGATAAACAGCAGCACGATCGCACCGAGGATCGACCAGACGATGTCGAAGCGGAAGTCGATGGCGATCAGGTTCGCGCCGCCGGTCTCGGGCACGATCGAGTCGGTGCTGAGCACCGGCGGCAGGCCCAGCTGCCCGGCCAGCCAGCTGCCCAGGTACGCGCCCACCAGGCCGATGGCGATCGATGCGACAAAGCCGCCCGGGCTAAAGCCCACCACCATCTCGGCGATCAGACCACACACGCCAGCCACCAGCAGGAAGAGAATAAGCTCGATGAGTGACATAATCATTGCTCCTTTGGTTGATCAAATAATGATCGCTGCCATAGGCTAAAGCAAAGAGTATGCCACTGCCGCCGCTAGCGCGGGATGGCCAGGATGTCGGAGAGCAGCGCGAAGCCGGTGGCGGTGCCGCCCGCGCCCGGCCCGATCAGGGTGACATCGCCCAGCAGGTCGGTGGTGTAGGTGAGCGCGTTGGTCGCGCCGCTCACGTGGGCCAGCGGGTGGCTCATGGGCACGCGCATCGGCTCGACGCTGGCGCTCAGGCTGCCGTCGGCGGCGCGCGCCACCCGCGCGATCAGCTTCCAGCGCTCGCCCGCCTGGGCGGCGGCGGCGATGTCCGCCGGGGTGATGCCGGTGATGCCGGTGCGCCACACTTGGTCGGGCAGCACGCTGCCGCCCATCAGCATGGTGGCCAGGATGGCGGCCTTGCCTGCGGCGTCGTAGCCTTCCACATCGCCGGTGGGGTCGGTCTCGGCGTAGCCCAGGCGCTGGGCCTCGGCCAGCGCCTCGGCGTAGGGCAGCCCGCCCTCCATCTGGGTGAGGATGTAGTTGGTGGTGCCGTTGACGATCCCGCGCACCTCGCGCAGCTCGCAGCCGGCCAGCGCGCTCCAGCCCAGCCGCAGCGAGGGCGTGCCCGCCATCACCGTGCCCTCATAGCCGAAGCTCAGGCCGCGCGCGGCGGCCTCTTGGCGCAGGGCGGGGCCGTGCAGCGCCACCGGGCCTTTGTTGGCTGTTACCACATGCATGCCGCGCCCCAGCGCCGCGCGCATGTAGCCGGTGGCTGGCTCGGCGGTGGCGAAGTCGGTGGGGCTGGCCTCGGCCAGCACATCGGCCTCGGCGTTGGCGATCAGTTCGGCGGGCGACCAGGGCTGGCGGTCGGGCAGGCCGCTGTAGTCGCGCCGCTCGCTGGCCTGGAGCACGGCGGCCACATCCAGCCCGCCGGGGTTGTAGCAGCACCACGAGCGGGTGGCCGCGCCCACCAGCAAGATGCGCACGCCTTGGTGCTGCTCGATCCAGGCCTGCCGCCGGGCCACAATCTCGGCGAAGCCGCGCCCGACGCTGCCCACCCCGGTCAGAATTACACGATAGTGTATGCTCATGGCCTCTTCCTTCTGTGCATGTGGGTTTGGCCGCTATTGTACCCGATATATGGCGTTGCGATGCTGCGGGCCAGCCGCGATGATGGTTCGTATGACGAACGATGGTTGTTTTTTGGCCGCGATAGGGTACAATACAGGCCGAAATACGCCGTTGTGTGTAGAACCCACCCAGGGTATGGTAGCCGCGCGCTGTCGAAGCTGCAGAGCCGCGCGGGTGCGGCTAGCGCACGCCCGCGTGGTGCCGCCTATGATGGAGCTTCAGAAGCACTGGAGGCCTCTATGACAGAGCGACAGGGGATGTTTACCATCCCGACCCGGCTCTTCCTCACCCCCGAGCAGCGTGCGAAGCTAGAGCAGATGGTGCGCGCCGAGAAGAGCGACCTGGCCTCAGCCGTGTCGCAGATCGTGGCCGAGTTCCTCGATACCCTGCCCGAGCCTGAGCCCGAGCCGGTGGTCGCCCCCGTCGAGTCGCGCGGGGCCATCCGCCAGCGCCGCGCCGAGCTGGCCCGCCTGCGCGCCCGGCGCGATGCGGCGGGCGGCGGCGCGCCTGCCTGGCTGCACGCCTACATCGCCGATCTGGAGGCCGAGATTAGCCGGAACGGCTAGGCCGCCGCCCGATGCCAGAACGCCAACGCGCCCGTGCGTCATCGACGCACGGGCGCGTTGGCATACTGCGGGCTGCCGCTAGTGTATGAAGAACATAATCAGCAGGGTGAGGAACATCACCCCGACCATCACATACAGCGTGATCCGCTCCAGGTCGTAGAGCGCCAGATCGCCGCGCACTTCGTCTTTGAAGCCGATCAGGGCTAGGCTGTGCGACTTTTCCTTCAGCTTGTAGTCTACCTCGGTCAGCGGCACGCCACGGATGATCAGCTCGGTGGCGATCAGGCGCGCATCTTGCCCGCCGCCGTTGATCGCGGCCTCCAGCATCTCTTTCAGCGGGGCGATCTGGTACCAGCGCGCCTCGAAGGCGTCGATCTCGCGCCGGAAGACCTCCTGCAGCTGGGTCTGCACCGCCAGCTTTTGGTAGGGGGCCACATCATCCTCGTTGAAGAACACCCGCCCGTGGCGCGACCACGTGAAGACCTTCTCCTGCAGCATCTGGCCGGTGCCCTCGCAGCGCGGGCAGGGGATCTTGCCATAGCCACGGCAGGTCGGGCAGTTCTCCGAGTAGGTCTCGGTCTTATTGGTGCCGTCGGCATCTTTGACCCGGCGGGTCTTCTCGATCACGCCCTTGGTGCCGCAGCTCTTGCAGGGGATGAAGGTCGAGCCGTTGCACTCGGTGCAGCCTACCACCTTCTGCGAGCCGGGGATCACGATCGGCTCGGCGGGGGCCTCGCTGAACGTGTCGGTCTCGGGCACGGCGATGGTCCACAGCTCTGGCTCGGCTGCAGAAGGGTTGAGCGTGCCGCCCTTGTGCACGTGCTCGCGGGTCTGCGGCGTGGTGCGGGTCTCGTAGTAGACCTTCAGCTCGTAGGCGTAGAGGTTGTAGCTGACGATCTGCTCGGGCTGGATGAGCTGGCCGAAGGCGGTCTTGCGCAGCTTCAGCGGCGCCTGCCTGCTCCAGCGGTCGAGCACGCGGCGGATGGCCCCCGAGCGGTGCAGCGCGTCGGCCCTGGCCCGCGACTTGGACTGAAACTCGTGGTCGAGCATCTCGCCGATCACCGACTCCACAGGGTTTTCGAGCCACTCGGCGATCGCCTCCCAGCGCGACTCCTCCATGTCGTCGGTCGAGCTGTCGATCTGGCGGCGCAGCGCCTGGCGCAGCACCGTGGTCACCTGCTCGGCGCTGGTGAAGCGCTGGTTTGGCTCGACGGCCATCAGCTTGCGCAGGATGCGGTCGACCCCGCCCAGTGCGGCGTCGCGCTCGGCCAGCGAGCGCAGGGCCTGCCCAGGGGCAGGTGGCACCTGGCCGCTGAGCGCGTGGTAGAGCACTGCGCCCAGGCTGTACAGGTCGGACTCGCGGCGCACCTTGCCGGTCAAGGTCTGCTCGGGGGCCGAGTAGGGCGTCAGGAAGTCGGCCTCGTCGAGCTTCGAGAGGTCGGGCGTGTCGGGCGAGTGGGCCAGGCTGAAGTTGGTCAGGTAGGCCACGCCCTGCGGCGTCACCAGGATGTTCTCGGGCCGCACATCGCGGTGGTAGATGCCTTGGTCGTGCAGGTAGTCGAGCGCCGCGCCGACCTGCGAGGTGATGCGCAGCGCCAGCAGCGGGTCGATCGGCCCGGCGGCGAGCACCCCGCTCAGCGGCTGGCTCTCGATCTGGGGCGTGACGATATAGTCGCCATAGTGCTCGTCGTGCCCGGCGTCGATCACCTGCAGGATGCTGGGGTGGCTGAGCCGTGCGGCGAGCCGCGCCGCCAGCTGGAATCGGCTGGATGAGATCCAGTCGGTGCGACGCAGCAGGTGGACTTCGACTGGCCGATCAAGGGTGAGATGGACGCCACGGTAGACGGTGGCAAGCTCCTCCTGGCCGATCCGCTCGGAGAGGCGGTAGTTGGTCAGCTCCCGCATCTCGGCGGTGGAGCGTGTAGCACCAGGGCTAGGTGGTTTTGTGGTGGAACGAACATTTGCCGACATGTGCATCTGTCCTCGTGGTTCTTGAACGCATTCAAGTATAGCGGCGGACGCCAGAGAGTGCAAGAAGCCGAGGCGTGAGCTATAGTATAGAACATATGTTCTAATTTTGCAACCCTCAGGCCGCAGCCATCCCCGCCTGCCGCCCGCTTGTTTCTGCCGTCACAATGCGCCAAGGCCCTCGTAGAGGCTGGGCCACCTGCCTCTTACTACCGATCGGGGTTGGGCGACGAGATAACTATCGTGTGTCGTAAGCATACCATATTGTTGGGCCTGCATCTGCAGCGCGCTCGCACCCGCCTTGGTTGCGCCGCCCTCTACTATCGGTGGTGAAACACATCTTGACTGTACCTAGCGCGCGTGCTATGATCACCGCGCTGTATCTACTGTCCTGTGGCAGTGCACCTCGCGGATTCTGGTGCAAGAACCTAATGGCGCTGCGCTGCGCCCGGATCTGACATCCGCCCTGTGACAGCCGACCATATCGCCGACTGCTCGGCGTTTTTTTGTGCCTTTTTTGCTTCGGCAGCACGTGCCTGCGCGCTCCCCGCTGTGGTGGGTCGGGTCGAACGCGGGGCTTTGAGATAAAAGATAGAGGAATTACCCTTCTGCGCTCTTCTACCCGGCGCAGATTGAGCGAGGTGGGGTAGAATCGTATGATCAAGCTGTCGATACGCCTGCTGGATGCCCACGCGCCCATATCAGCAGCACTGCGGCCCACGGGCTGCCCATGTGCGCCTGCTGGCCTGCCCAGCCGGGGTGGGCGCGGCGTATCAATTGGCTTGGATCAACAGTGGCATGGCGCACAAGCGAAGATTGAGCCTGTGCGGAACCGTTGCGGCGATGTGGCGGTTCCCTTTTTGTTGCACGTTGAATTTCCCCCTTATGCTTCTTGGAGAAGTGAAGTGCTATGCTTGGACTAAAGCGGCTTGTCATTGGCCAGCCCCTCTCGAATGAGCAGCTCGCCCACGAGCGTCTCTCGAAGCGGATCGCGCTGGCGGTCTTTTCATCCGACGCCCTCTCGTCGGTGGCCTACGCCACCGAGGCCATCCTGGTGGCGCTCTCGGTGGCCGGCGTGATGGGCTACTCCTACGTCATCCCGATCGCCATCGGCATCGCCATCTTGCTGATCACGGTCTCGTTCTCGTACCGGCAGACCATCCACGCCTACCCCAAGGGTGGCGGCACCTACATCGTCTCGCGCGAGAACCTGGGCCAGATCCCCTCGCTGGTGGCGGCCTCGGCGTTGCTGATCGACTATGTGCTCACCGTGGCGGTGAGCATGTCGGCCTCGGTGGCGGCCATCACATCCGCGATCACCGTGCTGGAGCCGTACCGCGTGGAGCTGGCCCTGGGCCTGATCGGCGTGGTGACACTGATGAACCTGCGCGGCGTGAAGGAGTCGGGCAAGGTCTTTGCGGTGCCCACCTACCTCTTTATTGGCAGCATGTTCCTGCTGATCTTCGTGGGCCTGTTCAAGATGCTGACGGGCACCGTGGATCCTGCGCCCGCGCCCGCCGTCACCCACATCCCCGAGCACCTGCAGAACATCTCGTTCTTCCTGCTGCTGAACGCCTTCTCGCGCGGCTGCACCGCGCTCACCGGCATCGAGGCGATCGCCGATGGCGTGCCCGCCTTCAAGAAGCCCGAGCCGAAGAACGCCGCGATCACCCTGGTGGTGATGGCCACTATCCTCTGCACCATGTTCCTGGGGATCACCGTGCTGGCCCACGCCTACCAGATCATCCCCGACGCCGGCCCCGAGCCCGAGACGGCCAACTCGCAGCTGGCCCGCGCGATCTTCGGCGGCGGCTCGCCGCTGTACTACCTGGTGCAGTTCTCCACCATGCTCATCCTGGTGCTGGCCTCGAACACGGCCTACGCCGACTTCCCGCGCCTCTCGTACTTCTTGGCCAGCGACCGCTTTCTGCCGCGCCAGTTTGCCCAGCGCGGCGACCGGCTAGTGTTCTCGAACGGTGTGATCGTGCTAGGCCTGTTCGCGGCGGCGCTGGTGGTGGGCTTCAGCGCCCGCGAGCAGGATCTGCTGCCGCTGTACGCCCTGGGCGTGTTCCTGTCGTTTACGCTCTCGCAGTTCGGCATGGTGCGGCGCTGGCACAAGCTGAAGCAGCCGGGCTGGAAGCACAATATGGTGATCAACGGTCTGGGCGCGCTGGTGACGGGGGTGGTGCTGCTGATGATCGCGATCACGCGCTTCACCGAGGGCGCGTGGGCGGTGATCATGCTCATCCCGCTGATGGTGCTGGCGCTCAAGGCCATCCGCTCGCACTACGACGAGGTGGCCCGCCAGCTCTCGCTGGCCGATGCGCCGCCGCCCACAGCGGTACGCCGCCACACGGCGGTGGTGCTGATCTCGGGCGTGCATCGCGGTGTCATCCCCGCGCTGCAGTACGCCCTCTCGCTCACGCCCGACAATGTGACGGCGGTGTATGTGGATATGGACCCCGAGGCCACCGCCAAGCTCAAGCAGAAGTGGGAGCAGTGGGGCTGCGGCATCTCGCTGGTGGTGCTGACCTCGCCCTACCGATCGCTGCTGCGCCCGCTGCTGCAGTATATCGACGAGCTGGACCAGATGTATGAGGATGATGTGCTGACGGTGATCATGCCCGAGTTCATCCCGCTGCGCTGGTGGCAGCACCTGCTGCACAACCAGACGGCGCTGCTCATCCGCACGGCGCTGCTGTTCCGGCGTGGCCGCGTGGTCACCAGCGTGCCCTACCGGCTCGACCACTAGCCCCAGCGTAGGCCAAAGCGTGAGGCCGGGCGGTAACCCGCCCGGCCTCGCTGCTCTATGGCTCGACATCCTCCGGGCGCTCGCGGATCGCCCAGCAGAACACCAAGCACCCGATGACCGCGCCCACCACCCCGCTGACCGTGATCGGCCCAGCGACGCTGTGGTGGATGCCGTCGGCGATCATCCCGCCGATGAATGCCCCGAATGCTCCCGCGAGCAGGGCACCATTCGCATTAGGACGGTAGGCGCGTCGTCGCGGCCCTACCCCTACGAACATCGCAATGATCAGGCCGATCACCGGCCAGACGATGTACGCCATAGGGGCCTCCTTTCTTTTCGACTTCGTTGTCAAAAGTTGTATGGCGCGGGAATTGGCAATTGTTATGCCGCGATTAGCATAGCATGATTCGCGGCGAGGCGGAAGCATGCATCCGCTTTGTAGCGGTATGGTTACCACCAACGCTCCAAGGCCTCAAGGAAGCACAGGAACAAATACCGCGAAGATCTGAAGACGCGAAGGGCAGAAAGGCGAGGCGAGCACGGTTGGCTGAATTTTGGGTGCTTTTCGTTTGGTGGGTGGATGCCCTGCGCGGGCGGCGCACCGGGGCCAGCCCCTCGGAACCCTGCCAGGGGGCGTCGCCCCCTTGGAACCCCAATTCTGAGCGTTCCCATGCCGAATGTTGGCCGCTGATGTCCATGCATATGGCCAGCAAAACATCAGCGGCACCTTCGCCGCATGGGCCGGGTGAGTAAGGCTGGCTCATCGCTCTTTCCGAGACCTTTTGTCCGCTTCGTGCCTTCGCGTCTTCGAGGTGAAGCGGTCTTTTTGTCCCCTTGCTGCCGTGGTGTCTTGGTGGTAAACGGTCTTCTTCGTGCCTTCGTGTCTTCGTGGTAAATGCTTCTCTTCAGGGTGAAGCGGCCCCCTTCGCCCCTGGTTTGCGCCGCCCCTGCCGCCATGCTATACTCCATCCTCGGCGGTGCGCCGCCCCTCGACCTGCCTGCCGCGCCCCCTTCTGTTCGAGTCGCGGGCCTGCGCCGCCCGCGCGTGCTGTGAGGTTTGACCATGTCCGCTCGTAAAAAGCGCTGGGTGCTCAAGGAAGCCGCCCCGGCCCCGTTTCTGCGCACGAGCCGCGAGTTCTCGCCGGTGGTGGCCACGCTGCTCTACCAGCGCGGCATGCGCGACCCCCAGCAGATCGCGGCCTTCCTCTCCTCCGACTACCGCAGCGGCATCCACGACCCCTTCGCTATGAAGGGTGTAGATGTGGCGGCCAGCCGGATCGCCAAGGCGATCGCCCAGGCCGAGCCGGTGGTGGTGTACGGCGACTTCGACGCCGACGGCGTGACGGCGGTGGCCCTGCTGGTGCAGGCCCTGGGCGCGATGGGCGCGGCGATCACGCCCTACATCCCCCACCGCCAGCACGAGGGCTATGGCCTGAACCACGTGGCCATGGAGAAGCTGGCCGAGTCGGGGGTGAAGCTGCTGATCACGGTGGACTGCGGCATCAGCAATGTGGCCGAGGTGGCCCACGCCCAGGCGCTGGGCATCGATGTGATCGTGACCGACCACCACACCCCGCCCGATGTGCTGCCCGCCGCCTTCGCGGTGGTCAACCCCAAGCAGCCCGGCGACGGCTACCCCTTCAGCCAGCTGACCGGCGTGGGCATCGCCTACAAGCTGGTGCAGGCCCTGGCCCGCCTGGGCGTGCGCATGCCGCTGCGCGGGCGCGACCTGCTGGATGTGGTGGCGCTGGGCACCGTGGCCGACCTAGGGCCGCTGCTGGATGAGAACCGCGTGCTGGTGAAGGCCGGGCTGGAGTCGCTGAACACCACCCAGCGCCCCGGCCTGCGCGCCCTGATCGAGGTGGCCGGGCTGGCCATGGGCCGCGTCACCGCCACCGACATCAGCTTTATGCTGGGGCCGCGCCTCAACGCCGCGGGCCGGCTGGATGACGCGGTGCTGGCCTACCGCCTGCTGCTGGCCGCCGATCTGGCCGAGGCCCGCACCCTGGCCGAGGAGCTGAACATGGCCAACCGCCGCCGCCAGGAGATGACCCGCGAGGTGCAGGAGGCGGCCAGCGAGCAGATCCGCACCCGTGGGATGGCGCAGGACCGCGTGATCGTGCTGGATGGCGCGTACCCGGCGGGGATCGTGGGGCTGGTGGCCGCGCGCCTAGTGGAGGAGTTCGGCAGGCCGGTGCTGCTGGTCGAGCGCGGCGACGACCACTCGCGCGGCTCGGCCCGCTCGGTGCCGGGCTTCAGCATCATCGATGCGCTGCGCAGCTGCGACGATGTGTTTGTGCGCTACGGCGGCCACAGCGCCGCCGCCGGGTTCACGCTGCCCACCGCGCGCCTGGGCGAGCTGTCGCAGCGCCTCAACGACTACGCCGACGAGCACCTGCCCGACGACATGCTGCAGCCCGCGCTGGAGATCGACGCCGAGGTGCCGCTGGCCGCGCTCAGCTGGGATCTGCTGAGCCAGCTGGGCAAGCTGGAGCCGTTCGGCGTGGGCAACCCCCAGCCGGTGCTGATGAGCAGCCGCGTGCGCGCGGTGAGCACCGCCCGCCCTGGCCGCGCCAGCGCCCACCTGAAGCTGCGCCTGGATGACGGCGCGGGCGGCCCGTCCTTCGACGCGATCGCGTTCCGGCTGGGCCACCTGGCCGAGTATTTCTCCTCGCCGCGCTACATCGATGTGGCCTACACCTTCGAGGCCAACGAGTGGCAGGGCCAGCGCACGCTTCAGCTCAACGTGAAGGATTTCCGGCGGGCGTAGGTTTCTTACCACGAAGGCGCGAAGACGCGAAGGGGATGAGAAGGACCGTTTTACCACCAAGACGCCAAGACACCAAGGGAATAGAAGATCGCGACTCTTATGTGAAAAGCGAGAGGTTGTATCGTAAATGATACGCCTCTCGCTTTTTTTGTAGTACGCCCTGTTTGACTAATGCATGCACTAGCCTACGACTTTGATATGTCGGTCTGTGACTTTGATATGTCGGTCTATGACTTTGATATGTCGGTCTGTGACTTTGATATGTCGGTCTGTGACTTTGAGGTGTCGGTCTGTGACTTTGAGGTGTCGTTCTATGACTTTGAGGTGTCGGTCTGTGATGTAAGGCTGAGAAAAATGGTGCTGGCGCGGCGTTCGTGTATCTTCGCAGGCTCGCCGCGCCAGGGATCGGGCTAGCGCACCAGCAGCCACAGCGCGCCCGCCGTGATGAATGGCACGGTCAGGTTGTCCAGCCCGGCGGGGGTGACGCCCTCGGCCACAGTGGCCAGCAGCGCGCCCACGGTGGCCGCGATCAGCAGCTGGGGCGTGGTGAGAACCGGCGCGAAGGGGGCCATCACCACATTGCCCGAGATCAGGCCCAGCGTCAGGTAGATCGCCGCGAAGCTGACCACCGCCATCACCACCGAGCCTTCGACGCTGCGCGTGCTGCCCCAGATGGTGTAGGGGTGCCGCCCGAACAGCCGCCCCGCGATCGCCGCCAGCGAGTCGCCCCAGGTGAGCACCATGATCGCGGCGGCGGCCACCGGCCCGTAGTCGGCGATGGGCGTGCCGTCGTCGGTCTGGCCGATGGGCCGCCAGAGCAGCGCGAATACCACGGTGACAGCTAGCGCGAAGTAGGCCGCGCCGGGCGTGCTATCCTCTTGGTCGATAGATTTGACTAGGCGGAAGTAGTAGAGCAGATAGTTGGCCACGGTGAAGATCGCGAAGGGGATGATGCCGACCCACCAGCGGTAGAACAGCATCATGATCGCGATTATCCACATGCCCGCCCAGACATGGACAAACTTGCGGGTGTAGAACTGGGGGACATCCAGCTTGCGGTAGAGCAGCTCGCTCATGCCGATCAGGCACAGGGCGTAGATCAGCGAGATCGCGAGGCCGATGATTTCACGTTGATACATAGGGTGATCGTGTCGGTGGCGTTCTGGCGCGGCAAGGCGCGGCAATGGCGGATGATGGAGCAGCGATTGTACCGCAGGTGGGGGTTCTGCGCAATGGCGGCGGCTAGGGCTTCTGGGCCTATGCGTTCTTAATTCACGGCAGATTCTTTACCACGAAGGCGCGAAGGTCGGTATCGCTTTTTTCGCATCTTCGCGTCTTCGTGGGTAGTGCTTTCCATATGTTGATTGGTGTTTTGGTGGTAAAACGTTCTGCCGACCGAGACCGCATAGGCTCTTGCTAGGGCTGCGGCTCGGCCAGCTGGCTGCGGTAGGCCTCTAGCTCGGCCAGGCGCGCCTTGCTCATGCGCTGGAGCGACTTCTTCCAGTCGGCGCGGTAGCCCTTGAGCGTGCGCACCAGGATCTCGGCGATCGCCAGGTTGCGGTACCACTTGTCGTCGGCGGGGATGATGTACCAGGGGGCCTGCTTGGTCGAGCAGTGCTCGAGCGCGTCCTGGTAGGCCTCGGTGTAGTCATCCCAGTACTCGCGCTCTTTCCAGTCGCCCGCCGAGAGCTTCCAGGCCTTCTCCACATCCTGCTCGCGGGCCAGCAGCCGCTGCTCCTGCTCTTCCTTGCTGATGTGCAGGAAGCACTTGATCACGATCGTGTCGTTGGCGGCCAGCATGTGCTCGAAGGCGTTGATCTGCTCGTAGCGCTGCTGCCAGGCCTTTTTGCCCACCAGCTTGTGCACGCGCACCACCAGCACATCCTCGTAGTGCGAGCGGTTGAACACCGCGATCATGCCCTTGCGCGGGGCGACCTTGTGGGCGCGCCAGAGGAAGTCGTGGCTCTGCTCCTCCTCGCTGGGCACCTTGAACGACTCGACGCGGCAGCCCTGCGGGTTGACGGCATCGAAGACCTTGCGGATGGCCCCATCCTTGCCGGATGTGTCCATGCCCTGCAGCACGATCAGCACGCTGTGCTGCGCGGCGGCGTACAGCTCCTCCTGGAGCTTGCCCAGCTCCTCGGAGAGCTGGGCGAACAGGGCCTCGCCCTGCTCGCGGGTGAGATCCTGGGGGGGCTTGGTGGGAATCTTGGCCAGCTTCACGCGCTGGCCCGGCTCGACATCGTGGGCGTATTTCATTGCCGCTTCTCCTTGGCTTGCTGGGCGGGGCCAGCGGCGGGCGGTATAGCTGCCGCCCACCGCTGGAGCGGGGCTACCGGCGCGGGTCTGCGATGGACACCAGCGCATCTACCAGGCTGCGGATCTCGTCCTCGGTGTTGTAGAAGTGCGGGGCGATGCGGATACCCCTGCCGCGCGGGATGCACACGAAGTTGCGGGCGTAGAGCTGGCGCTCGACCTCGGCGGGCTTGTCCACCTCGGCGATCACGATGCCGGAGCGGTGGAAGGCGCGGGCATTGGGCGAGCTGGCAAACCCACGGTCGCGCAGCAGCTCGATCAGCAGGTCGGCCAGGGCCAGCACGCGCTCGCTCACGTGGTCGATGCCGATCTCCTGCAGCAGCGAGAGGCTGGCGTGCAGGCCGTAGATGCCCGCGAAGTTCTGCGAGCCGAGGTTGAAGCGCTCGGCGGTGGGCAGCGGGGTCAGGTTGTAGTCGAGGTAGTTGGGCCAGTCGACCACGCTGCCCGCGCCCACGTAGGCCCCCGGCTGCAGCTGGTCGAGCAGGCCCTGGCGCACATACAGGAAGCCGCTGCCGATCGGGCCCATCAGCCACTTCTGTGAGCCACAGGCCAGCATGTCGATGTTGGCCTCGCGCACATCCAGCGGCAGCGCGCCCAGCGACTGGATGCCATCCACCACAAAGAAGATGCCGCGCTCTTTGCAGAGCTTGCCCACCGCCACCAGATCGTTGCGGAAGCCGCTGGCGAACTGCACGGTGGAGAGCGCGATGGCGCGCGTGCGGCTGTCGATGCGGGCCTTGAGCAGCTCCAGATCTACGCCGCCGTCGCGGGCGGGCACCATCTTGGTGAGCACGCCACGGTAGGCTAGGTTCTGCCAGGGGTAGACGTTGGCGGGGTAGTCGCCATCCAGCACCAGCACGTTGTCGCCGGGGCGCAGCGGCAGGCTGACGGCGGCGGTGTTCAGGCCCATGGCGGTGTTGGGCATCAGCACGATCTCGTCGGCGCTGCTGGCGTTGATCAGGTCGGCCAGGCGCGAGCGCAGATCGCTCATCACATCGATCGCCTCGGCCACCACCTCGTTGAAGGGCTGCTGCGAGAGCTTCTGGTTGAAGCTGCGGGTGGCCTCCTCCACGCGGGTGCTGAGGATGGAGACTCCGGCGTGGTTGAAGAAGGCCCAGCGCTCGGTGTGTGGGAAGAGTGCGCGATAGGGCTGTGGGTCAAGCATAGCGTCCTCGCTTATCGATGGGTTGGGCTGAAACAAGCGAGCGACCCGCGCGCCGGTGGGGGCGCTGCGGGCCGCTCGGGTGGTATCATTTCTTTTTGCGGCGGCGCTGGTGGGGGCGCTGCGGGCCGCCCTGGCCCTTGGGGGGCTGGGGTGCGGCCAAGTCCTTCGGCTCGATCTCGGGCGGCGGCGGCAGCTCGGGCGCGGGCGGCGGCAGCGGTGCGGGCTGGCGCGGCGGGTGGTGGCGCTGGCCGCCCTGGCCACCCTGGCCGCTCTGCTGCATGCGCTGGCGGCGCTGGGCGTCGTGGGGCTGGCCGCTGTCGAGGATGCTCAGGTGCTCGGCATTGCTGCCCTGGCGGGGCCGTTCGCTGCGGCGCTCGCCCTGGTGGCGCTCGCCCTGGTGGGGCCGCTCGCCCTGGTGGCGGCGCTCGCCCTGGTGGCGCTCGCCCTGGTGGCGGCGCTCGCCCTGCTCGCGCGGCTCCTCCCAGTCGCCCTCCTCCAGCAGGGCCAGGGCCTCCAGCACCTCGGGGTTCTCGATCTCGTCGCGCAGCAGGCGGCGCTCGCTGGGCTGGCGCGGCTCGCGCGGCGGGCTGGCCATGCGCGCCGCCGGGGTGATGCCCTCGGCGTTGCGGCTGCGGGCCACCTGAGCCACCTGGGCGGTGGCCTCCTTCAGCACCTCGGGCTTGTACTCCTCCTGCACGGCGCTCTCGGCCAGCAGCACTGTCACTGTCTCGCGCACCACGTTCACCGCGATCACCTCGCCGGGGCCGTCGGGGGTCTGCACCCACGAGCCTTTGCGGGGCAGCTCGGCCTTGATCTGGGTGTACTGCTCGTGCTCGTACGAGAGGCAGCAGAGCAGCCGCCCGCACACCCCGCTGATCTTGCTGGGGTTGAGCGGCAGGTCCTGGTCCTTGGCCATCTTGATCGAGACGCGGGCGTAGTCGGGCAGGAAGGTGGCGCAGCAGAGCAGCCGCCCGCAGGGGCCGATGCCGCCCAGCAGCTTGGCCTCGTCGCGCGGGCCGATCTGGCGCAGCTCGATGCGGGTCTTGAAGGTGCGGGCCAGGTCGCGCACCAGCATGCGGAAGTCGACGCGCTTCTCGGCGGTGAAGTAGAAGGTCAGGCGCGATCCGTCGAAGCTATACTCGGCCTTGATCAGCCGCATGGGCAGGGCGTGCTCGACGATCTTCTCGCTACAGCGCGAGAGCAGATCCTCGTGGCGGGCGTTGAGCTGGGTCAGGCGGTCGAAGTCGGCCTGCTCGGCGCGGCGGATCACCGGCTTCAGCTCGCCGATGATCTCGGCGTCGGCCACCTCTTTGATATCCGACGCCACCTTGGCCAGCTCGGGGCCGCGCACGGTCTCGACGATCACGGCGTCGCCCTGCACCAGGTTTTCGAACTCCTGGGGGTCGAAATAGTATATCTTGCCGGAGTCCTTAAAGCGGATTCCAACAACAGTTGGCATGGGGAAGCTCCATCTATCCATCAGGCGCGAATCAGAAGGCCGCGGCGCGGGCACCAAGCCTGTCGCCAGCGGCCTTGCGGTTCGCGGGTTCAGAGCACCTAGGTGCGGCTAAGGACTTTGTAGGCGAGCACCTTGCGGGCCTTGCCCTTCAGCTGCAGCTCGCCCATCTTCTGCATGGCGAAGGCGCTGCCGACAGCGTGGCAGGTGGCCTCGCCCACGAGGATGCTGTTTGGCTCGGCTGCAGATTCAAGGCGTGATGCGGTGTTGACGGTGTCGCCCAGTACAGTATACTCTAAACGCTGCCGCGTGCCAAAAAATCCGGCGTAGGCTAGGCCGGTGTTGATCCCGATCCGGAACGAGAAGCGCTTGTTCGGCTCGTGGCGCTCGTTGAGCCGCCGGTGGGCCTCCAGCATGTCCAGCGCGGCGTTGACGGCGGCCACGGCGTAGCGCCCGGCCTGGCCGTCGTCGTTCAGGCGCGGCGCGCCGAACACCGCCATGATACCGTCGCCGATGTACTTGTCGAGCGTGCCGTTGTGGGCGAAGATCACCTCGGTCATCTCGTGCAGATACTCGTTCAGCAGCTCCTGCACCTCGCGGGGCGAGAGCGCCTCGGAGAGCGGCGTGAAGCCCTTCACGTCGGCGAACAGCACGCTCACCTCTAGCTCCTGCGGCTCCCACAGCTGGCCGTGGCGGGCGTAGTAGCTGGCCACCAGCCGCGCCACGTTGGGCGACATAAAGCGCTCAAGGTTCTGGCGCAGCTCGGCCTGGTGGCGCAGCTCGTCGCTCAGGCGGGCGCGCTCGATGTGGGTGGATGCCTGGCTGACCAGGGCCGAGAGCATGTCGCGCTGGGCCTCGCTGAACTGGTCGCGCCCCGGCGAATCGAGGTAGATCAGGCCAGTGGCCTTGCCCTCGCTGATCAGCGGCACGCAGATCGCCGAGCGGATGTTGGCGCTGATGATGCTCTCCGACCCGCCGAAATCCAGCCGCGCGTCGCGGGTGAGCACGGCCTCGTTGGCGTCCAGCGCCCGCCGCGCGATGGTGGAGCTGAGCGCCACATCGCCCTGCGAGGGCGGGTAGACCACCATGGGCACCAGCTCGCTGCCCTTGTAGAGCATCAGCACGCCGCGCTGGGCTGGCACCAGCTGCAGCGCCTCCTCCATCACGGTGTCCAGCAGCTCGCCCATGCTGATGATGCTGTTCAGCCGCTTGCTGATGCGGATGAACTCGCGCAGATCCAGCCCCAGCTCGGGCAGCTCGCCGCTCTTGATCTCGCGGCTCTCGGCGGCCAGCGGCAGGTAGCGGCTGTCATCCAGCACCACCTGCTGCACGGCGCGCTCCTCGAAGCGCAGGTCGAACGGCCCAATGCGCACGATGTCGCCGTCGGCCAGCTGGGCCTCGCGCACGCGCAGGCGGTTGAGCAGCACGCCGTTGCGGCTCTCGTGGTCGACGAGCCAGGCCTCGTGGCCGCGCAGCTCGAAGCTGGCGTGGCGGCGCGAGACGAAGACGTGGTTCAGCACGATCGCGTTCTCGGGCGAGCGCCCCACCCGCAGCCCGTGCTCGCTCAGGGGGAAGGTCCGCTCCTCGCCCTCTATCGTGACCGTGATTCGTGCCATGCCCTGCGCCCTTCCGTGATAGTGTTGCTGCCGCTTGTGTCAGAAGTATAACAAAGCCTTGTAGGCCCAACAAGAGAGCATAAGAACATTCACCACGAAGGCGCGAAGAACCATCTACCACCAAGACCCAAGACACCAAGGGAACACAAGGCCATCTATCTGGGTGAGAAGCCAACCCCACCCACCTGGCCCATCCGGCGAAGGTGCTGCTGGCGCACACTGGCCCTATGCACGAACACCAGCCGCCAGCGGCCAGCAGAGGAACGCCCAAACTTGGCGGCCAGGGGCCACACCCCTGGCCGGGGGCAGTGGACGATGGTCTAGGGCTGAGTGGACGAGGGCTGGGGATGGAAAGACACCTAACCTAGAGCGTGTAGATCAAGCATGTATCGCGCCCGCCCCTGCGGCATAGGCGGTGCGCACAAACGCGGGGGCCAACTGGCAACGCCTCAAGCAATGCCCTGGTCGACCCCCGCGCATCCAGCTGCCTGCTGTGGCTAGCCTCGGCCCTTCGGCGGGCGCAGCGCCTGGAAGGGGCGCGCGAGCATATGCCCGATCAGGGCGGGGCGCAGCGCCTGCCATGCCCGCTCCACCGGCGAGCTGGCCGTGCTGCCCTTGTAGCGCTCGCGCACATAGCTGCCTACAATCTGGTTGACCGCCTCGCGCTGCTCGGGCAAGGCCTCGCCGATGCGCTGGCCGTACTCGGCGGGGGTCAGGTGCGGCTCGTGGCGGATGCCAGCCCACCCAGCCAGCCGCGCCAGGCGGGTGTAGATCGCCGCCGTGGGCGAGAGGCCGCGCAGGCCAATATTGAGCAGGATGAAGAACAGCGCCACCAGCGCGCCGAGCGCGGCCAGGATGGCCAGCGCGGTGGCCAGCGCCCGCTGCTGGGCTGCGTCGGCCTGCGGGATGGGGCCGCCAGGGGCGGGGATGCGCTGCTGCAGCTCCAGATCCTCGCGCTCGCGGTCGCCCAGGGTGCTGGTGGATGTGAGCGGTGTGGTGCTGGCCAGCGGCGTGGCGGTGAGGCTCACCGCTGGGCGCACCGGCAGATCGGCGTAGGATGCGGGGGTCGGCTCGAAGCGCTGCCAGCCGAAGCCGGGGAAGTAGACCTCGGGCCAGCTGTGGGCCACGCTCTCGCGCACCACATAGGCCCCCAGATCCTGGTCGAAGCTGCCGCCCGCGTAGCCCTGGGCCAGCCGCGCGGGCACGCCCTCGGCCCGCAGCATCACGATCATGGCCGTGGCGAAGTCGTCGCAGTAGCCGCGCTTGCTCTCGAAGATGAAGTAGTCGGCCCAGTCGGTGTCGGTCGGCGGGGCCTGGCGCTTCTCGTCGTAGACGTAGGTGCGCAGGAAGGCCTGGATGGCCACGGCCTTATCGTAGGGGCTAGTGGCGCTGGCTTGCCGCACGATCTGGTGGGCCTGCTCGGCCACGCGCTGGCTCATCGTCTCGGGCAGCTGCAGGTAGCGCGTGCGCACCCAGTCGGGGTAGGCCTCGCCAGCGGCGCGCAGGCTAGCCTGATCGACGGTGGAGAGGTACGAGGCCACCGTGTAGACCTGGGTGGCCTGCAGCGGCGTCTGCGAGAACACGCCCGAGGTCTCCTCGAAGTTGGGCAGCGGCGGCGTGCTAGTGGCGTCGAAGGTGTGCTCGACCAGCGTGGGGATACCCGCCGAGCGGAACTGCCCGCCCATCACCAGCATGCTGTCGGCGCGGTCGCTGCTCAGCGTCACCGTCTGCGTGATCAGGGTGCGCCCCAGCAGCTCCTGCGGCAGGCTGGCCAGCGCGCCGGGGTCGAGCGGGGTGCGCGCGCCCTCGGCGGTGGTCGCGCCCACCTGGGCGCGGGCGGCCTCGCCCACGGTGTTCTCCCAGGTGCGCCCGGTGTAGCGGTCGCGGGTGATCGCCCGCCAGTAGTCGAACTCGTCGGACTGCACCTGCATCACCACCTCGTCGCCCAGCGATCGCGCGCCGCCCACCCGCATCGAGCGTGTGAAGAAGCCGCTGCCGGTGGTGCCCGGCGGCGCGTTGATAGTGCTGAACGCGGTCTCCCAGCTCTCGCGCAGCGTGGTGAAGGGGGCGCTCATCACCTGCCAGGTGCGCGCCGCCTGGGCGATGCTGACCTCGCCCGGCAGGATACTAGTGATCAGCGCGGTGCCGCCCACCACCAGCGAGGCGGCCATCACAAAGCGCAGCGGCATCCACTCGGGGAAGTCGATCAGGGCCGCGCTCCACAGGCGCTGCTGGGCCACGATCTGCTGGTGCACGATCAGCAGCAGCGCGGCGCTGAGAAAGATGAAGAACAGCGTGGTGGGCTTGGGTGCGGTGTAGGTGTAGTTGACCAAGATGACCACGGCGTTGATCAGCACGGCGGGCCATGTCCAGCGGGCGCGGAACAGCATCCAGCTGGTGGCGTAGCCCAGCGCCCACGACAGCAGCGAGAGCGCCACGATGAACAGCACGATGTCCTCGCCGCGCCCGCCCGCCTGCACGATCCGCACCAGGCTCATAGTGCGCAGCACGATCTCGCTGCCGCGGTCGCTCCAGCTGCCCAGGCGCTCGCCCATGGTCTGGCCGTAGGCGGTGGCGACCTCGGCCTGCAGCAGCGGCCCCACGCACTGCACCGCCCAGGCCACGCCTAGGGTGGCGCTCAGCCAGTGGGCCAGCCAGCCGGGCAGCCAGGCCAGCCGCGCGAATACCAGCCCCACCAGCAGGGCGGGCAGCGCCACCAGCACCAGCACGCCTAGGCCGTCGGCCCAGTTGGCCTGGGCGATGCTCTGGATCACGCTCCACAGCATGAGCGCAGCCATTAGCGCGCTGGGCAGCAGCTCGGGCAGCGCTACCCGCTGGTACCATGGGACATAGGGCTGGGCCGGCGGTCGGGTGGCGATCATGGTGCGTGCTCCGTGTCTGTGGCGGCCCCGCCTGCGCTGCCAGACCGCCGATGTGCGAGAGGGTTAGTCGCGGAAGCGAAAGAGCGCCTCGGCGTTGCGCCACACCGCCTCGGCCAGCGCCTCCAGCGGCAGCTCGCGCAGGGCGGCGATGCGCTCGGCCACCAGCCGCACGTTGGCAGGCTCGTTGCGCTTGCCTCGGCGTGGGTGGGGCGAGAGGTAGGGGCTGTCGGTCTCGGTCAGGATGCGGTCGAGCGGCGCGCGGCGGGCCACCTCGTGTAGCTCAGTGGCCTTGGGGAAAGTCACCGGGCCGCTGAGCGAGAGGTAGAAGCCCACATCCAGGCAGGCGGCGGCGTAGTCCCAGTCGCCCGAGAACGAGTGCATCACGCCGGGCTGGCCGCGCGCGGCGTCGCCCAGGATGCGGATGGTATCTTCCTTGGCGTCGCGGCTGTGGATGACCACCGGCAGCCCCAGCTCGCGGGCCAGCGCCAGCTGCTCGCGGAACAGCCGCTCCTGGTCGGCGTGGGGCGCGCGGTCCCAGTGGTAGTCCAGCCCGATCTCGCCGATGGCCACCACCTTGGGGTGCGCGGCCAGGCGGCGCACCTCGGCCAGCCAGGCGGCGTCGGCCTCAATCGCATAGTGGGGCTGGATGCCAACCACGGCGTACATGTGCGGGTGCTGCTCGGCCAGCGCCACCGCCGCCCGCGACGAGTCGAGGTCGTAGCCGATCTCGATCAGGCGCTGCACCCCGGCCTCGGCGGCGCGGGCGAATACCATGTCGCGGTCGGGGCCGAATTGCTCGGTGTGTAGGTGGGCGTGGGTATCAATAAGCTGAAGTTGTGCCATGGCGCTATTGTAGCATGGGCGAGCGGAAAGTGACGACTGCTAGGATGAGCGTAGCATAAACATAACAGCTATTATTTTCCAGATCGACTGTGGTACAATAGATGCTGTAGCGTGCCAATATGGGGCTGCCTGCTGCTTTGCCCACCTCGCGTTCGATCATACCCTAGCTGCACATCATGCGAGAGATGCGCCGATAGAGCCGCCTACCATTTTCGCAGATCTGGAGCAACTATGACTCCGAATAGCATGGTCCTTGTGGTTGAGGACGATCTGCACATCTCCGAACTTATTGTCTTCTTGCTCCAAGATGGGGGATACCAGACCGCGACCGCTGGCTCTGCCGCCCAGGCGCGCCACGTGCTGGAGTCGCAGGCGGTCGATCTAGTGATCCTCGACTGGATGCTTCCCGATACCCCCGGCGATCAGCTCTGCCACGAGATAAAATCCCGCCGCGAGGAGAGCTTTCTGCCCATCCTGATGCTGACCGCGCGCAACGCCCTGGCCGATCGTGTTGCTGGCCTGGATGCCGGTGCCGACGATTTCCTCACCAAGCCCTTTCACTCCGACGAGCTGATGGCGCGCGTGCGGGCGCTGCTGCGCATCCGCCGCGCCGAGCTGGCCCGCCTGCAGGTAATCACCGAGCTGCGCACCGCCTATGATCGGCTTGCAACCACCCAGGCCCAGCTGGTGCAGGCCTCGCGCCTGGCATCGCTGGGCGAGCTGGTGGCCGGCGTGGCCCACGAGCTGAACAACCCGCTGGGCATCATCCTCGGCAACGCCGAGCTGCTTCCTACCCTCGACCACTCCGACGACCGCCGCGCGGTCACCCAGATCATCGAGGGCGCCCAGCGCGCCCGGCGGATCGTGCAGAGCCTGATCTCGTTTGCGCGCCAGGGCAAGATCGAGGAGGACTGGTACAAGCCGCGCGATCTGGTCGAGCGGGTGCTCGACCTCAAGCGCGCCGATCTGCAGAATCATGGCATCCAGGTTGAGGTGAGCTACGGGCTAAATCTGCCCATGCTGTGGGTGGATGGCTCGCAGATCCAGCACGTGCTGCTCAACCTGATCCAGAACGCCGAGCACGCGGTGCAGGGCCGCCCGATGCCGCGCATCGCGCTGCGGGTCTTCCGCCAAGATCCGCCGGTGCTCGCGCCGCCCCTGCTAGGTGAGAGCCTAGGCGCATGGCAGTCGGACACTGGCAGCCTGGTGATGATCGATGTGATGGATACCGGCGTGGGCATCCCCTCCGAGCTGCAGGTGCGGCTGTTCCAGCCCTTCTTCACCACCAGGCCGGTGGGCCAGGGCGCGGGGCTGAGCCTGGCGATCTCCTACGGCATCGTGTCGCAGCACGGCGGCAGCCTGGTCTACAGCAGCCACCCGGGCGAGGGCAGCACCTTCCGGATCGCGCTGCCGGTGGTGCGCGAGGGCATCCCCGTCCCCGCCAGCAACGATGGCGGTGCCAGCGGCAGCGTGCTGGTGATGGACAGCGAGCCGTTTGTGCTCGATTTTGTGAGCAGGCTGCTGGCCCGCAAAGGCTGGGATGTGGCGGTGGCCCAGCGGGCAGGGCAGGCCTTCGATATGCTGCGCGAGCAGCCCTACCACGCGGTGCTGTGCGATCTGAAGCTGCAGGATATCGACGAGTGGGACTTCTACCAGCAGATCCAGCAGATCTGCCCCAAGCACCCGCCGATCGTGGTGCTGATGACTGGCGAGATCCGCAACGATCGGATCGATGCGCTGGTGCAGAGCTACGATCTGCCTGTGCTGCGCAAGCCCTTCACCGCCCAGGAGCTATTCGACTGCCTCCTGATCGTCGAGCCGCACGATCAGGAGAATAGCTAGCCCCATCGCGATAGTAAAAGCGAGGTGGGATTTCCCACCTCGCTTTTTTATGTCTCAGCCGCCGCTCATTTAACTATGGCGCAGCCATAGATCCGATGCGATATAGCTGGCTGTGGCGATGCCGAGCGGCAGCCCCAGCAGGCTCACCGGCATGGTCGTGATCTCGGCAAGGGCGGCGTAGATCATGCCACCTGCCAGGGCCAGGCTGCTTGCCAGCAGCGCATTTCTTGCTGCCACGAGCATGATCTGCCGCCCCCGCTCGTCGCACCGAAGCGGTGCCGCGCCTTTTGCGGGCTGCACGGTGTACCTGCCGCTGTGCGGTGCCCACAAAAACAGCCCGCCTACAGCGACGGCGATCGCCAGCCCCGCCCACCAGGGCGAGCCTGCCATCCAGGCGATAGCCCCCATCCCAACCGCAATAGACACCCGGCTGATGTAATAGCTAGTCATGATCTTCTCCTGTATGGTTGGCGAGCCAGAAGAGCTCGCCGATTGGCGTGTGCAGTGCTGCCGCCAGCTCAAGCGCCAGCTTCACCGAGGGCACGAATTTACCCTGCTCAACGGCGATGATGGTCTGGCGTGTGACGCGGGTGGCTTCTGCCAGCGCCTGCTGCGTCATCCCCCGATGCGTGCGCATCTCGCGGACGCGATTTTGTACGGCCATAAGATCCTTGTGTAAAGTTTAGATTACATATACTCTACCGTGTCCCGGCTTGAATGTCAAGTATAGATTACATCGCAGAGAGCACAACTCTGGCTATCGATCTCAGCAGCGGATCGTACCCACAGCACAATGGGTGTATAGCGGTTAGGGTGATATTTTGGGAAGATCCTTCGCTTTTTTGGTATCGGGAACATCCACAAGACGAAAGAAAACGTATCAAGGGCACAGGAATGGGAGATCATCTGCACGACAAGGCGTATTTTTCTTGGGAAATATTTGAAGCGATGTGTCTATATCGCTAATCACTGCTATGAAAGGATCAATACTGCCGAGATATTCTGACCATCTCATAGCGCTATGAAATCTAGCAAGAATCGCAGTTTGATAGCAGCTTACGATACTTAGGCTTTATGCCCAGCACACGTTTCTCTATCGGAAATGGCCCCATGAACACACATCCAACCGAGTTTATTCCAGGATATGTGCTCGGCGTGCTTGATGATCGTGAGCGGCAGGTGGTTGCGCGGCATCTGGCCCTATGCCCCCAGTGCCGCCACGAGGCCGAGTCATTTCTGCGCAGCGTGGCAGGCCACGCAGGCGCGCCCCTGGCTGGGCCGCCGCACGCGCTTAAGCGCAGGCTGATGCGCCGTGTGCGCGCCAGCCTGCTGCGCCGCCGTGGGGGCCTAGCCCTGCTGGCGGTGGCGCTGGTGGTGGCGCTGGGCGTACCCGCCGGGCAGCGCTACCTGGCCCACGCCCACGCCCAGCAGCAGGCTGCCACATTTATGGGTGATCTGCGCACGCTGCGCCATACGCTGCCCGCCCAGGGCGGCATGCAGGCCACGCTCTACACCCAGCCGGGCCAGCGCCAGGCGCTGCTGCAGGTGGCGGGCATGCCGCCGCTGGCCGCGGGCCAGGTCTACCAGATCTGGTTTGCCCAGGGCGATACCCCTGTGGCGTCGGCCAGCTTCACCGTGGATGCCAGCGGCGCGGCCATGGTGCTGTGCGCCGCCCCCGCGCCGATCGCCGAGACCTACACCCAGCTGATGGTGACGCTGGAGCCTGCGGGGGCCAGCGCCGCGCCCAGCGGCCAGCCCATCCTCGCGGCCCCGCTGGCCGCTGGGCCGCGCCTGCCTAGCCCGATCGGGCTGCGCGCCGCACCCCACGGGCTGGCAAAACAAACCAGAGGTTGACGCTACTGATACCCGTGCGGTATGATACCTGTCGCAAAGCCGTTTATCGTATGGCTTATAGAGGAGAACATCATGCGTACAGCGCTTAATGCTTTGTTGTTCATCATCGGCGTGGGCCTTGGCGTGGTCGGCGGGGCCGCCCTGCTGGCCTATGCGTACCAGGCCGCCGGTCTCTACCCGCCGGATGACGCGACCATTAAGTTCATCGCGCGCGAGCGCGGCTGGCTGCGCGAAGACGTCTAGGCTTCGGCCCCGTCCTACTGGCGCAGGGCAGCGCCTCGGCGCTGCCCGCTATCTCAATGAAGAGGAGCAGCACAGTGGAGAAGATCTGGCTTTCACACTACGAGCCGTCGATTACGGACACCTTCAGCTACCCCGAGTCCACCCTCAGCGACCTGCTTGCCGAGAGCGCCCGCAAGTACCCCTACCACGTGGCCACCGACTTTGTGCTCAGCTATATCCTTGGGCAGCGCGTCGCCGTGGGCGGGTCGCTCACCTATGGCCGCCTGCACCAGCTGGTCGAGCGCTTCGCCGCCGCGCTCTACGCCCTGGGCGTGCGCAAGGGCGACCGCGTGGCGCTGATGCTGCCCAACTCGCCGCAGTTCGTGATCGCCTTCTTCGCCACCATGCGGCTGGGCGCGATAGTGGTGAACCACAACCCCACCTACACCCCGCGCGAGCTTCAGCACCAGCTGTGTGACTCCGGCGCGGAGACGATCATCCTGCTGAATATCTTCTACCCGCGCCTGCAGGAGATCCAGCAGCACACGCCGCTGAAGCGCGTGGTGGTCTCCAACATCTACGATACGCTCGCGCCGCCCACGCGGCTGCTGGTGTGGGCCAAGCTGCACCGTGGCGACGACTGGGTAGATGTGCGGCCCGGCCCCGATCTGCACCTCTTCCAGGCGCTGCTGGATGCGCCCCACCCCGCCGCGCCCGCGCCCGAGATCACGCCCGACGATACCGCGCTGTTCCAGTACACCGGCGGCACCACCGGCATCCCCAAGGCAGCCATGCTCAGCCACCGCAACCTGGTGGCCAACACCTACCAGATCCACGCATGGCTGCCATCCGCCCGCCCCGGCGAGGAGAAGATGATGTCGGCCATCCCGTTCTTCCACGTGTACGGTATGACGGTGGCCATGCTGTTCGGCCTCTCGATCGGCGCGGCGCTGGTGATCGTGCCCAACCCACGGCCGATCGATAATGTGATGACGGTCATCCAGAAGACCCGCGCCACGATCTTCCCCGGCGTACCCGCCATGTATATCAATATTGTCAACCACAGCGAGATCGGCAGCTACGATCTCAGCTCGGTGCGGGCCTGTATCAGCGGCTCGGCCCCGCTGCCCATGGAGGTGCAGGAGCGCTTCGGGGCGCTCACTGGCGGGCGGCTGGTCGAGGGCTATGGCCTCACCGAGGCCTCGCCGGTGACGCACTGCAATCCGGTGTTTGGCCAGCGCAAGCGCGGCTCGATCGGCGTGCCGCTGCCCGGCGTAGAGGCCAAGCTGGTGAGCCTGGAGGACGGCAGCGAGCTTGCGCCCGGCCAGGGCCAGGGCGAGCTGGCGGTGCGCGGCCCCCAGGTGATGCAGGGCTACTGGGGCCAGCCCGACGAGACCAAGGTGATGATTGATGAGGATGGCTGGCTGCACACCGGCGATGTCTGCACGGTGGATGAAGACGGCTACTTCTTCATCGTCGACCGCAAGAAAGATATGATTATTGCCTCGGGCTTCAAGATTCTGCCGCGCGAGGTCGAGGAGGTGCTGTACATGCACCCCAAGGTCGAAGAGGCGGTGGTGCTGGGCGTGCCCAACCCCGTGCGCGGCGACGACACCGTGAAGGCCTACATCGTGCCCCGCCAGGGCGAGCAGCCCACCGAAGACGAGATCCGCAGCTTCTGCCGCCAGCACCTCGCCCCTTACAAGGTGCCGCGCGCCGTCGAGTTCCGCGCCACGCTGCCCAAGACCATGGTGGGCAAGGTGCTCAAGCGCGTGCTGCTAGATGAGGAGCGCGCCAAGCAGGCCAGCCCCGACCCAGCCGGGCTGGTGGCCGTGAGTTGACAGCCTCCGCACTTCGCGGTACAGTGTCAGGAATAGCAAAACCACGGCTGTTGTTGGCCTGCTGCGCGGGCGACAGCAGCCGTATTCGTATGGAGATGCTGAGAAACACCAGGCACAACACAGCGATCTCCCACCTGGCGGTCATCATGGCCTGCCCTCTGCGCCTGCGCGTGGGGGGCCTTTTCATACATTTGGCCCGTATCATGCGAGGAGGTAGTGGTAATGTCTATTGATTGGGATGACAAGTACGCGCGTGAGGGTCTGACATTCGATGATGTGCTTCTGATCCCGGCCCATTCGCAGGTGCTGCCGCATGAGGCAGATCTCGGAACGCAGTTTACCCGCAGGCTCCGGCTGAATATCCCGATTGTCAGCTCGGCCATGGACACTGTCACCGAGCACCGCCTGGCCATCGCGCTAGCCCGCGAGGGTGGCCTGGGCTTCATCCACAAGAACATGTCGATCGAAGAGCAGGCCGAGATGGTGCGCAAGGTCAAGCGCTCGGAGAGCGGCATGATCGTCGACCCGATCACCATCAGCCCCGATAAGACGGTGGGCGACGCCCACGCGATGATGTCCGAGTACCGCATCTCGGGCATCCCTGTCACTACCGACGAGGGCGAGCTGGTCGGCATCATCACCAACCGCGATCTGCGCTTCGAGACCGATATGTCGCGCAGGGTCAGCGAGCTGATGACTGCAGACGAGCTTGTGACGGTGCCCGAGGGCACCACGCTGGATCAGGCCAAGGAGTCGCTGCACAAGCACCGCATCGAGAAGGTGCTGGTGGTCGACAAGCGCGGCAAGCTCTCGGGCATGATCACCGTCAAGGATATCATGAAGCAGATCGAGCATCCCAACGCGGCCAAGGACGCCAAGGGTCGGCTGCTGGTGGGCGCTGCTATCGGCGCAGGCGGCGACTTCTTGGCGCGGGCCGAGGCGCTGATCCGCGTGGGCGTGGATGCGCTGGTGATCGACACCGCCCACGGCCACAACCAGGGCACTCTGGATTCGGTGGCCCGCGTGCGCGAGCGCTTCCCCGACGTGCAGCTGGTGGCGGGCAATGTCTCCACCGGCGCGGGCGCGCTGGCCCTGGCCGAGCGCGGCGTGGACGCGATCAAGATCGGCCAGGGGCCGGGCAGCATCTGCACCACCCGCGTGGTGAGTGGCGCTGGCATGCCCCAGATCACCGCGATCACCGAGTGCGCCCGCGCGGTCGAGCACCTAGGCATCCCAGTGATCGCCGACGGCGGCATCAAGTACTCGGGCGACATTGTCAAGGCCCTGGCGGCTGGCGCGCACACCGTGATGATCGGCTCGCTCTTCGCGGGCACCGACGAGAGCCCCGGCGAGAAGATCCTCTACGAGGGCCGCGCCTACAAGACCTACCGCGGCATGGGCTCGATCGGGGCTATGCAGCGCGGCAGCCGCGACCGCTACTTCCAGGCCACCAGCGACAACCGCAAGCTGGTGGCCGAGGGCATCGAGGGCATGGTGGCCTACAAAGGCCCGATCTCCGACACCGTGTTCCAGCTCACGGGCGGCCTGCGCTCGGGCATGGGCTATGTGGGCGCGCCCAGCATCGAGCGGCTGCGCAGCGACGCGCGCTTCGTGCGCATCACCGGCGCAGGCCTGATCGAGAGCCACCCGCACGATGTGACCATCACGAAGGAGGCCCCCAACTACGAGCGCCGCTAGGCGCTTTTCTACCACGAAGACACGAAGACACGAAGGCGGGAAAACTTCGCGCCTTCGTGTCTTCGTGGTTATTTGTTCCCTTTGTTCCTTGGTGTCTTGGAGCCTTGGTGGTAAAACGTTCTGCCGAATGAGAACGCAGAGACCCGATTTGACAGATCGATGAGACCCTGCTATAATCCTCCACGTCGTTAAGCGACACACGAAATAACAAACAGATGAGATTTCGTGGCCCCATCGTCTAGCGGCCTAGGACGTCACCCTCTCAAGGTGAAGACCGCGGGTTCGAATCCCGCTGGGGTCACCACAGTGGAGCCGTGGTGTAGTGGTTTGCATGGAACCCTGTCAAGGTTCAGGTGGCGGGTTCAAGTCCCGTCGGCTCCGCCAGCTACAGCCAGCGCGAAAGCGCTGGCTGTTTGTTTTTGCCGCGCTTTCTGCAAGCAGGCATATAAAAAGTCCCAGCGCCTTGGAAAAAGGCGCTGGGACTTTTTGTATCGCTAGGCAATCGGCTCCGCCGGGCTCTTCTGATTCAGCTCCAGCGTCTCGCGCTTGGTGAAGATCAGCCGCCCGTTCTCCACATCGACCACCACGGTATCGCCGGCTTGGAACTCGCCCTTCAGCAGCGAGCGCGAGAGCGGTGTCTCGACCAGTCGCTGCACGGTGCGGCGCAGCGGGCGCGCACCGTAGGCCGGGTGGTAGCCCTCGCGCACCAGCAGCGCCTTGGCGCTGGTGGTCAGTTCCAGCCCCATGCCCTGCTCGTGCATGCGCTGGGCCACATCCTTCACCTGCAGGTCGATGATCTGCGTCAGCTCCGGCTCGGTGAGCGGGTTGAACACGATCACATCGTCGATGCGGTTCAGGAACTCGGGGCGGAAGGCCTCGCGCAGCGCCTCGTTCACGTGCTCGCGGGCCTGCGACTCGGCGCTCTGATCGTGGGTGCGCACCAGGCCGATGCGCTGCTGGCGCACGTGCTCGGTACCCACGTTCGAGGTCATGATCACGATGGTGTTGCGGAAGTCGACCGTGTGGCCCTGGCCGTCGGTCAGCCGCCCGTCGTCCAGCAGCTGCAGCAGCGTGTTGAACACATCCGGGTGGGCCTTCTCGATCTCGTCGAACAGTACCACCTGGTAGGGCCGCCGCCGGATGCTCTCGGTCAGGTGCCCGGCGTCGTCGTAGCCGACATAGCCGGGGGGGGCGCCGATCAGCCGCGAGACTGTGTGGCGCTCCTGGAACTCGGACATGTCGACGCGGGTCATGGCCTCCTCGCTGTCGAACATGAACTCGGCCAGGGCCTTGGCCAGCTCGGTCTTGCCCACGCCGGTGGGGCCGACGAAGATGAACGAGCCGATCGGGCGGCGCGGGTCGCGCAGGCCACTGCGGGCGCGGCGCACCGCGTCGGCCAGGGCCACGATCGCGTCGTGCTGGCCGATCACCCGCTCGTGCAGGCGATCCTCCATCTCGATCAGCTTTTCGCGCTCGGTCTCCAGCATGCGGCTCACGGGGATGCCGGTCCAGTTGGCCACGATGCTGGCCACGTCGTCCTCATCCACCACGTCATCCAAGTTGGATGTCTTCAGCCACTCCTCGCGGGCCTGGTTGAAATCCGTCTCCAGCGAGAGGTAGTGGGTGCGCAGGATGGCGGCCTTCTCGTACTCGCGGCGCAGGCCAGATTCCTCCTCTTCCTTGCGCAGGCGGTCGAGCTCCAGCTGCTTCTGGCGCAGCTCGGGCGGCATGGAGTAGATGTCGATGCGCAGCTTGGCGGCGGCCTCGTCCACCAGATCGATGGCCTTGTCGGGCAGGAAGCGATCGGTGATGTAGCGGCTGGAGAGCCGCGCCGCCGCCTCGATGGCCTGGTCGCTGATCGTGAGCTGGTGGTGCTCCTCGTAGCGCTTGCGCAGGCCGCGCAGCATCTCGACGGTGGTCTCGACATCTGGCTCATCCACAAACACCGGGCTGAAGCGGCGCTCAAGCGCGGCGTCCTTCTCGATGTGCTTGCGGTATTCCTCGAGCGTGGTCGCGCCTACCACCTGCACCTCGCCGCGCGCCAGGGCGGGCTTGAGCATGTTGGATGCATCGATCGCGCCGGATGCCGCGCCAGCGCCCACCACGGTGTGCAGCTCGTCGATGAACAGGATGATCTGCTTTTTGGCGGCGCGCACCTCGTCCATTACGGCCTTGAGCCGCTCCTCGAACTCGCCGCGGAACTTGGATCCGGCGACCATGCCCGCCAGATCGAGCGACAGCACCTTTTTGCCACGCAGCATCTCGGGCACGTCGCCCGCCACGATCTTCTGGGCCAGGCCCTCGGCGATCGCCGTCTTGCCCACGCCAGTCTCGCCCACCAGCACCGGGTTGTTTTTGCTGCGCCGCGAGAGGATGCGCATCACGCGCATGATCTCGACGTCGCGCCCGATCACTGGGTCGAGCTCGCCGCTCTTGGCCAGATCGGTGAGGTCGGTGGAGTATTTTTCCAGCACCTCGTAGCGGTTTTCGGCGGTGGGGTCGTCGGATCGCTGGCTACCGCGGATGTCCATCAGGGCTTGGTAGATGCGCTCCTGGTCGATGCCGAAGTTGTTCAGGATGCGCGACGAGCCGCCCTCGCGCTCGCCCACGATCGCGATCAGCAGGTGCTCGGTGCCCACGTACTGGTCCGAGAGGCGGGTGGCCTCTTCCTCGGCGCGCTTGACGAGGCGCTGGGTGCGCGGGGTGATATATACTTGGTTGCCATAGCCATACTGGCCATAGACTTTCGGAGATTTCTCAAGCTCGCGCTCGACGCGCTGCGTGACCATGTCGGGGTCGACGTTCAGCTTTTCCAGCGCGCGGCGGGCCAGTCCATCGGTCTGGCGAAGCATCGCGAGGAAGATGTGCTCCACATCCAGCTGGGTGTGGTGCTGCTCGTGCATGATCGCCTGAGCTTCCTGAAATGCCTCTTGCGCTTTCTCTGTGAATCGATCGAGTCTCATGCGTTCAACACCCTCCCTCAGGGTAGCTCTGCCGCCAGTAGCGCGACGCAGGGATAGTATACCATGTGGCTTCTTTACTGTGACGCGCCATTTGGGTAGGTTCAGATGAGCCAACAGATTCCCTTGGCGGCTTGGGTATATGCTATCACGTCTGCGGGGGAAATGTACTAGAGCAACATTAACATTCGTGCTGGGCAGGCTGCCTGACGGTTGTCTGGCTGCAGGACGCGCATATGCCAGCCTTGCGTGTGGCAGGGCTGGCATATGCGTGTGGGGCGTGGGCTGGGTCTAGAGGTCGCTGATCGGGCCGACATCCTCGCCAAGCACGGCAGCTAGGTCGGCCTTGGCCTTGGTGATCACCTCGCGCAGCTTGCGGATCTTCTCCTGATCGTGCTTGGCGTCGCGTAGGGCCGCGCCGAACAGGTGGCGCAGGCTGCGCAGCTCGTGCCAGAGCGCGCGGTGCTCGGCGTGGGCGGCGGCGTAGGCCTCGCGCAGGTGCTCCACCGGGGGCCGCCCGCCGAAGGGGCCGAAGCCGCCGGGGAACTCGGGCTTGTTCTCCTCTAAAAAGCTGAGGCCCTGCTCGGTGATCTGGTAGACCTTTTTGGCGTCGCTCTCGGTGATGGTGACGAAGCCGCGGTCCTCCAGCATCTGCAGCGTGGGGTAGACCGACCCGGCGCTGGGCGAGTAGAGGCCGCCGGTGCGCTCCTCCAGCGCCTTCATCATCTCGTAGCCGTGCATGGGCCGCTCTTTCAGCAGCTCCAGCAGGGCGAACTTGAGATCGCCGCGCCCGAAGAAGCGCCGCCCTGGGCCTTCGCCCTCGCCGCCGAACGGGCCGCCGCCAAAGGGGCCGCCGCCGCCGAACGGGCCGCGCGGCGGGCGGTTGCCGCGCATGTGGTGGTGCATATGGTGCATGTGGTGGTGGGCCTCGCGCAGGTGCTCGCGCAGGCGCGGCCAGTCCTCTTCATGGCCAGCGAAGCCATAGGCGAATCGTCGAAACATAGTGTGCTGCCTTTCGTCTATTTCGATATATCGGTAAGTGATGTCGCTAGTATAACGATATATCGAAAACATGTCAAGAGGCAATTTCGATAGAGCTGTTTGTGATTCTGCGGACGCAAAAAAGCCTGCGGGGCAACCCCGCAGGCTGTGGATATGCCGCCTAGCCCAGGGCGGCCAGGTACTGCTCGGTGGTGGGGTAGCGGTCGATCGGGTGGGCCAGGTGGTGCATGCGGATCAGGCCCGCGCGGTCGATCACCACGCTGCCGCCCAGCTGGCGGATGTTGGCCCGCAGGCCGATGGATGGGATGAAGCCCTTGGGGATGAGCTGCAGCTGCTTGGCCAGCACGTTCAGATTGAGGACATCGCCAAACGTGCCCTCGTACATACCAAACGCCTGGTAGACCGCGCGCGGCATGTCGTAGTACATCGGGAAGGGCACCAGCTGGGTCTGGCGCACAAAGCTGGTGCTCACCGGGTCGGCGAAGGTGATGGCGGCCACCTGCAGGCCGCGCTGCTGGAACTGCGGGTAGGCATCCACCAGCTCGCGCAGGTGGGCGCGGCAGAGCGCGCATCCCAGGTGGCGCATGAAGTAGAGCAGCAGCGGCCCCTCGCGCCAGAGGCTGCCCAGCGCCACCTGGCTGTCATCCAGGCGGGTGAGCAGCACATCCGGCGCGGGGGTGGGGTCGGCGGGTGTTGTTTCCATGATGTTAGGCGTTCTCGACGAAATAGAGGAAGTTGGCCGCGCTCTCGCGCTCGACCCAGCCGTGCTTGGCGTAGAAGCCGCGCTGGTACGACTCGCGATCGCGCATGTTCAGCAGCCCCATGCGGGTGCAGCCGCGCGCCGCCGCCTCGGCCTTGGCCGCATCCAGCAGCTGCGCGCCTAGCCCCTGGCCGCGCTCGCTGGCGTGGATAAACAGCTCGGACACAAAGCCCTCGCCGCCCTTGAGGAACAGGCAGGGCATCCATGTAATAGCGACATACCCGACGATCTGGCTGCCGTGCTGGGCCACCAGCATGGTGTGGCGGTCGCTGCCCACCGCGTGCTGCAGCTGCTCGGCCACCTGGGTCAGTACGCTTTCCTCGGGGGCCTCGGCCAGGCGGGTGAAGCCCTCGATGCTACGCAGCAGCGCGGCCAGCCCGCCTGCGTCGTCGATCTGGGCGGGGCGGATGGTGAGTGACATACATCTACAATCTTGCTAGAGCTGTGGGTGGTCGTGGGTGCCTATGCCTGCGGCGCAGAAAAACAGGCCGAGGATGAGGGAGAAGATCGCCAGCGGCAACCAACCGCGCACGCTTAAGAGTACTCCTAGGAAGAGTAGCACAATTCCAAAGAGCAGCAAGCCAATAGTCCCGCTGTGGATCTTGATCCGCATGATCGTACCTCCCCGCTGTACAATCTCTAGCTGCGCTATGGGCAACATCTATGCCGCAAATCCAGAGGTGGATATGGGCAGCCCAACCAGGATGCCGGATTGCCGCGTGCTATAATGGCTAGCGCCTACAACGGGCAAAACGATGCAAGGAGCGGGCGTGATGACAACTCCATTTACCAACGAGCCGTTTACCAATTTTAGCGAGCCAGCCAACGCCGAGGCCATGCGCCAGGCGCTGGGCCGCGTGGCCGCCCAGCTAGGGAAGACCTACCCGCTGGTGATCGGCGGCGCGCATGTCGCCACCGAGTCGCACCTGCCGTCATACAACCCCGCCCGCAAGGTGCAGGTGGTGGGCTACGCCGCCAGCGGCCAGCGCCAGCATGCCGAGGCCGCGCTGGATGCCGCCGGGGCCGCCTTCGCCACCTGGCGCAAGGTGCCCGCCGCCGAGCGCGCCAGCTACCTGCTGCGCGCCGCCGAGCTGATGCGCGAGCGCAAGTTCGACTTCTGCGCCTGGCTGGTGTACGAATCCAGCAAGACCTGGGTGGAGGCCGACGCCGATGTGGCCGAGGCGATCGACTTCCTGATCTACTACGCCCAGGAGATCGCGCGCTTCTCCGGCCCGCAGCCGGTGCACTCGCTGCCCGGCGAGCAGGACGAGTTCGTCTACATCCCGCTGGGCGTGGGCGTGGTCATCCCGCCGTGGAACTTCCCGCTGGCGATCGCGGTGGGTACCACGGTGGCCCCGGTGGTGGCGGGCAACACCGTGGTGCTCAAGCCCTCGCCGCGCACGCCGGTGATCGCCTACAAGTTCGTAGAGCTGCTGGAGGAGGTGGGCCTGCCCGCCGGGGTGGTGAACCTGCTGACCGGCGCGGACGCCGAGCTGGGCGACTACCTGGTGGATAGCGCCAAGACCCGCTTTATCTCGTTCACTGGCTCAAAGGAGACCGGCCTGCGCATCTTCGAGCGCGCCTCCAAGCGGCAGCCCGGCCAGAACTGGCTGAAGCGCACCGTGCTGGAGATGGGCGGCAAAGATACGCTGATCGTGGATGAGACCGCCGACCTAGATGCGGCGGCTCAGGCGGTGGTGGCCTCGGCCTTCGGCTTCCAGGGCCAGAAGTGCTCGGCCTGCTCGCGCGTGGTGGCGGTGGATGCGATCTACGACGCGCTGCTGGAGAAAAGCGTGGCCAAGGCCAGCGCCCTGACCATCGGCGACCCCGCCGAGCAGGCCACCAACATCAGCGCGGTGATCGACGAGCGCTCGGTCGAGAAGATCCAGCACTACCTGGCCATCGGCAGGGGCGAGGGGCGGCTGGTGCTGGGCGGCGAGGTGGATGACGCCCAGGGCTTCTTCGTGCAGCCCACGATCTTCGCCGATATCGCGCCCGATGCCCGCCTGTCGCAGGAGGAGATCTTCGGCCCGGTGACGGCCTTCATCCGCGCCAAGGATTTCGCCGAGGCGCTGGAGATCGCCAACAACACCGAGTTTGCGCTCACCGGCGGCCTGTTCAGCGCCGACCCAGCCCGCATCCAGCAGGCCCGCGAGGATTTCAACGTGGGGAACCTGTACTTCAACCGCAAGATCACCGGCGCGATGGTGGGCGCGCACCCCTTCGGCGGCTTCAACATGTCGGGCACCGACTCGAAGGCGGGCGGCCCCGACTATCTGCTGCAGTTCCTCCAGGGCAAGAGCATCGCTACCAAGCTCTAGCTCGTCCCTCTTCCCATAGTTCTATTTTTGCACCGAGCGCTGGCACGACCAGCGCTCGGTGTGCCAAAGGAGTGTGTATGGAGCCGAAACTTCAGGAGCTTCGACGGCGTCTTGGCGAGGTGGCCGATCTGCAGAACGCCGCCGCCGTGCTGAACTGGGACCAGGCCACCTATATGCCGCCCGGCGGTGCCGAGGCCCGTGGCCGCCAGATCTCGCTGCTGGCCCAGCTGGCCCACGAGCGCCTGACCGACGAGCAGCTGGGCACCCTGCTGGAAGAGCTGGCCCCCTACGCGGCCAGCCTGCCCGGCGATGCCGACGACCGCCGCCTGATCGAGGTGGCCAAGCGCAACTTTGACCGTGCGGTGCAGGTGCCCTCGTCGTTCGTGGCCGAGTTCTCTAGCCACTCGGCGGCGCTGTACGACACCTGGACCCGCGCCCGCCCGGCCAACGACTTCTCGATGGTGCGGGCCGGGCTAGAGAAGACGCTGGAGCTGAGCCGCCGCTACGCCAGCTTCTTCCCCGGCTACGAGCATATCGCCGACCCGCTGATCGACCTGTCCGACTATGGTATGAAGGCCTCCAGCGTGCGCGCTACCTTCGCCGACCTGCGCGCCCAGCTGGTGCCGATCGTGCAGGCCATCACGGCCCAGCCGCCCGCCGACGAGTCGTGCACGCTGCAGTTCTTCCCCGAGGCCCAGCAGCTGGCCTTCGGCGAGCAGGTCATCCGCGCCTACGGCTACGACTTCGAGCGCGGGCGGCAGGACAAGACCCACCACCCGTTTATGACCAGCTTCTCGATCGGCGATATCCGCATCACCACCCGCGTGCAGGAGCGCGACCTGCGCGACGCGCTGTTCTCGACCCTGCACGAGGCTGGCCACGCCATGTACGAGCAGGGCATCAACCCGGCCTACGAGGCCAGCCCGCTGGCGGGCGGCGCGTCCTCGGGCGTGCACGAGAGCCAGTCGCGGCTGTGGGAGAACCTGGTGGGCCGCAGCCGCGCCTTCTGGGTCTACTGGTACCCGCGCCTGCAGGCGGTGTTCCCCGAGCAGCTGGGCGGCGTGTCGCTGGAGACCTTCTACCGCGCGGTGAACAAGGTCGAGCGCTCGCTCATCCGCACCGACGCCGACGAGGTGACCTACAACCTGCACGTGATGATGCGCTTCGACTTCGAGCTGCAGCTGCTGGAGGGCAAGCTGTCGGTGAGGGATCTGCCCGAAGCCTGGCGCGAGCGCTTCAAGGCCGACATCGGCATCCCTGTGCCGGATGACCGCATGGGCGTGCTGCAGGATGTCCACTGGTATGGCGGCTACATCGGCGGCGTGTTCCAGGGCTACACGCTGGGCAACATCCTCAGCGCGCAGTTCTACGAGGCCGCGCGCGCCGCCCACCCCGAGATCGACACGCAGATGGAGGCCGGATCGTATCAGGCGCTGCACGGCTGGCTGAAGGACAACATCTACCAGCACGGCGCGAAGTATACCGCCGCCGAGCTGGTGCAGCGCGTCACCGGCGGACCGCTGAGCATCGACCCATACATCCGCTACCTGCGCGGCAAGTATGGCGAGATCTACGAGCTGTAGCCATGTCCATCCTTCCTACCATCCAGACCGAGCGACTGACCCTGGCCGCGCTCGACCCTAGCTACGCCGAGCCAGTGGCCGATTTCCTGGCCCGCAACCGCAGCTTTCTGGCACCGTGGAGCCCGGTACTGGAAGATGCCTACTTCACGGCAGCGTGGCAGGCCAAGCGCCTTGAGTCCGATCTAGCCGAGCTGCAGGCGGGCCGCTCGGTGCGCTTCTGGATGTTCCTGCGCGAGGATGCCGCGCTGGCCCGCGTGGTCGGCAGCATCGCGCTCTCGAACATCATCCGGGGCGCGTTCCACGGCTGCCACCTGGGCTACATGATCGACGAGCACGTGGGCGGCGGCGGCCTGATGACCGAGGGCGTGCGGGCAGTGTGCAAGTATGGCCTAGAGGAGATGGGCCTGCACCGCATCGAGGCCAACATCATGCCGCACAACATCCGCTCGATCCGCGTGGCCGAGAAGTCGGGCTTCACCCAGGAGGGCCTCGCGCCGCGCTACCTGCGCATCAATGGCCAGTGGTCCGACCACTATCGCTACGCCCTGATCGGCAGCGACGACTAGCTTTTTTTGGAAAAGCCGCCTCTCTGGCATCTAGGTGCCGAGGGGCGGCTTTTTATGTGGTGAAATGCCAGACGACGGGTGTAGCGGGGCAGACGACGGGTGTAGCGAGCCAGACGACGGGTGTAGCGAGCCAGACGACGGGTGTAGCGAGCCAGACGACAGGTGTAGCGAGCCAGACGACGGGTGTAGCGAGCCAGACGACGGGTGTAGCGAGCCAGACGACGGGTGTAGCGAGCCAGACAACCAGACATAAAAGCCAATGCATGGCGCGCTCGCGTGCCAGCGGATCGCCACGTCGCCCCTTTTGTGCCCCTTTAAACCCCTTGGAGCCTTGAAGCCTTGGTGGTAAGCAAGCGACCGCGAAAGAGACCTTTGCATCTCGTGCCAACATATGCTATGTTTAGGCACTGTGCAAAAAAGCACAATCTTTCGCAGCATAAAACAAATGATCTTGCACAGCACGAGGAGCAGTTCTGATGCGTTGGAAAAACCTGGCGTATGCAGGTCTGGTGGCGCTGGCGGCGGCGGGCCTAGCCGCCTGTGATGGGACCGAGAACGACCGCACCCAGCCCACCGCCCCGGCGGGGTATGTCAGCCCATCGCTGCGGGGGCCAGAGTCGCACGGCGAGGCCGCCGAGGGCGGCGAGAAGCACAGCGAGGGCGAGCCGACGACCTCGGAGGGCGAGCCTACCGCCACCGCCGAGGCACACTAGCAAGCGGCATAGCAAAGCGGCCAGGGCACCACGCCCTGGCCGCTTTGCTATGCCCTAGTGGCGTGTGGCCTAGCCCTTGACCGAGCCAGCCATCAGGCCGCGCACAAAGTAGCGCTGCAGGCTGAAGAACAGGATCAGCGGCAGCAGCATGGACACGAACGCGCCCGCCGTCAGCAGGTGCCAGTCCTGCCCGCGCGAGCCGATCAGGCCCGCCAGCAGCATGGTGAGCACCTGCACATCCGGCTGCGCGCCGATGAAGATCAGCGACACCAGGTAGTCGTTCCAGACCCAGAGGAACTGGAAGATCGCGAACGACGCCAGGGCAGGCACCGAGAGCGGCAGCACCAGCCGCATAAAGGTGGTGAAGGGCGATGCGCCGTCGATGAACGCCGACTCCAGCACCTCGCGCGGCAGCTCGCTGATATAGTTGTAGAGCAGGTAGGTGGCCAGCGGCAGTCCGAAGCCGCTGTGGGCCAGCCAGACCGCCAGGTAGGTGCCGGTGATGTTCAGGCTCACGTAGTCGCGCAGGATGGGCACTAGCGCGATCTGCAGCGGCACCACCAGCAGCGCCACCACGATGGCGAACAAAATCTTGCGGCCAGGGAAGCGCATCCAGGCGAAGCCATAGGCTGCGAAGGCCGCGATCAGGATGGGGATGACCGTGGAGGGCACCGTCACCGCCACCGAGTTCAGCAGGGCGTTGCCGAAGTTGGTGCCCGCCTCGGGCCGCAGATTGCCGCTGCTGTCCGCCGTCTGGCCGGTGAGCACGCTCTGGTAATTCTCCAGCGTGAAGCGGGCGTTGGCGGTGATCTGGCTGCTCTGCACCGCCACCGTGCGCTGGCGGCGGCTCTCCCACTTCACAAACTGGCCGCTGGGCAGGGTGGTGCCGGCCTGCAGCTGCGCGTCGCTCACGGTCGCGCCGCCCAGCTCGGTCAGCACAATCGGCTGGTCGAGCGGGGTATTCTCGCGATCCAGCTTGATCGTCTGGCTCGTCACCATCTCGGGGTGGGGCAGCACCGTCCACCAGCCGCTGCTATTGATATCATCGCGTGCGCGGAACGACGAGACCAGCAGGCCGATGGTCGGGATAGTCCACAGCAGGCAGATCAGGGCGAGGGCGACATTGACAAACAGGCTGCCCAGCAGCTTGCTGCGGCGTGCGCTGCGGGCGCGGGGTCGAGAAACCATGGAACTCATTTGAAGCCCTCCTGCTTGCCGAGCTGCCGCAGGTTGTAGTAGATCACCGGCGACACAGCGATGAGCAGCACGATCGCGATCGCCGCGCCCTGCCCAAAGTTACGATTCACGCCAAACTCGCGGTAGAACTTGGTGGCCACCACCTCGGTGCCGTACTGGCCGCCGGTCATCACGATCACGATATCGAAGATTTTGAGCGAGAAGATCAGGATGGTGGTGGTGACGGTGATGATCGTGCTCTGGATCGCGGGGATCATGATCTGGAAAAACACCTGCCACTCGTTCGCGCCATCCACGCGCGAGGCCTCTAGGATGTCGGTGGAGATACCCTTGATGGCCGAGGAGAACACCACCATGGCGAAGCCGGTCTGCAGCCAGATCATGATCAGGATGAGGAACAGGTTGTTCCAAGGCTGAAGCTGGCTCGTCCAGGCTTGCGGCTGGCCGCCCAGGCTGGTGGCCACGGCGTTGAACAGGCCGATCTGGGTAGCGTTGGCCGGCGCGTAGTAGTACATAAAGCGCCAGATCACGCCTGCGCCCACGAACGAGATCGCCATGGGCATGAAGATCAGCGATTTAGCCAGGGTCTCAAAGTTACTGCGGTCGGCCAGCACCGCCACGATCAGGCCGAAGAACACGCAGCCCGCCGTGCCGAAGAACATCCACAGCAGGTTGTTGCGGAAGGCTTCGAGCATGGTGCGCTCGGTGAAGGCGTAGACATAGTTGGTGAGGCCCACAAACTGCGTCGAGTCGCTGTTGAAGAGGCTCATCCAGAGGGTTCGCAACACAGGTAGGAAGAGAAACCACCCAAGTAAGAAGACCGCAGGCCCAATGAAGATAAACGGGCGCACGGCGTTTTTGATTTGGTCGTTAAACTGCTCGACTAAAAAGTTGGCGGAAGCGAAGAGCGCCGCCACGCTGCCGACGCCCCAGATGATCGCGATGATGGTGGTGACGATCTTGGGCAGGGTTTTCTGGTAGTCGCGCAGAAAGCCAAACCCTAGCCAGAGCACCGCAAACGTGGCGACGAGCGCGAGGATGGCTAGGAGGATCTGGCCGGTTTTGCCCTGTTCGGTGGCCGCGCGCTGCTGCGGCTTTGTCTCTGTTCGTGGTTGCATTAGCTTTCCCTTGGCACCTTGCGCTGGGTGACGTTGGTTTCTGCACACTCGGCTCAAGCGTGGTACCCCGCCGCCGCTTCAAGGGCGGCGGCAGCGTGCCACAGGGGCGTGGCGCGAGCGCCACACCCCTACGAAGGTTGCCTACTTCGGCCAGCCAGCCTGGATCTCCTCGGCGGCCTTGTCGAGATCGACCGTGCCCGCCACGTAGTCGGTCAGGCCCTTCCAGAAGGTGCCCGCGCCCACCACGCCCGGCATCAGGTCCGAGCCGTCGAAGCGCAGGGTCTCGGCGTTCTGAAGGATGTTGGCCACGTCGCGATCGATGTCGTTGGTGTACCACGACAGATCCGAGTCCTTGTGGGGCGAGGTCGCGCCGCCGGACTTGACCCAGGCCTCGACCGACGCGCCCGAGCTGAGGAAGGACTCAACCGCGCGGACCTCGGGGCGGTCGACCAGCATGGCCATGATGTCGCCCGAGAACAGCACCGGCTTGCCGTACTGGGGGTCGACCGGCGGCAGGTAGAACACGCCGTAGTCTACGCCCGGCTTGGCATCCTTGGGGAAGAAGCTGGTGATGAAGCTGCCCTGCTTGTGCAGCCAGCACTTGGGATCGGGCTTCTCGAACATGGGCTTGGGCGAGTCACCGAAGTTGGTGCTCACAATCGAGGCGCGCCCGCCGTACACGTACTTGTCGTTGAACCAGATGTCCGACCACTTGGTGATGGCGCTCTTCACGACCGGGTCGGTGAAGGGCAGCTCGCCTTTGGTCCACTTGTCGTAGTTCTCCAGCGAGGTGGTGCGCAGCATCATCTCCTCGGTCCAGTCGGTGGCCGGCCAGCCCGTGGCTGCGCCCGACTCGATGCCGATGCACCAGGGGGTATCACCGTCGGTGGCGATCTGGTCCATCAGCTTGGTCAGGTCTTCCCAGGTCTCGGGGACTTTGTAGCCAGCCTCGTCGAAGGCGGCCTTGGGGTACCACACGAGGCTCTTGGGGAAGGCGCGGTGCCACACGCCCGCCACGACCTTGCCGCTGGGGCCGTCCATCGTGCCGATGTCGATGTAGCTCTGGTTGTAGTTCTGCTTCAGCCAGTCGCTCTTGATGAAGGTCGAGACATCGATCACCTTGCCGCTCTTCACGAAGCCGGCCAGCAGGCCCGGCTGGGGGAAGTCGGCGATGTCCGGCGGGTTGCCGCCGTCGATGCGGGTGCCGATGGTGGCCTCGAACTCTTTGGTGCCCTCGTACTCGACATCGATGCCGGTCAGGGCCTCGAACTCGGTGAACGAGGCGACAAACTTGTTGGCATCTTCACCTGTCTGGGGGCCGGAGATCGAGACCTTGGTGCCCTTGTACTTGCCGGCGAAGGCGTCGGCCAGCTCTTGGCTGATCGAGGGGGCCTTGGCGACCAGCGCCTCGATCGACGAGCCGCCAGCGGTGGCCGTGGCGCTCGCCTCGGCGGTGGCAGCCGGTGCCTCGGTGGTGGCAGCCGGTGCCTCGGTGGCAGCCGGTGCCTCGGTGGCGGCGGGCGCCTCGGTGGCGGCGGGCGCCTCGGTGGCAGCAGGCGCTGCGGTGGCGGCCGCGGGCACGGTGGTGGGTGCTGCGGTGCTACCGCCGCCGCTACAGGCGGCCAGCACCGTGCTGGCAACCACGGTCAGTAGGGTGATCGAAAACCCTTTTCGTCGCATAATCTGTTTACTCCTTGCTGGCTCATCAACGTTGATCGGAACCTTCCCGCGCAAACTGTAAACGGTAGACTTTCGCAGTGGCTATGCTCCTTTCCCTCAAGGCGCAGCCTGGATGGCCGTGTGCTGGCCGGGAGCGCCGTGGCTTCCTATATTCAGCCGCCCTAGGGGCCGCGAAAGTAAACAAGGTTGGTGGGATGTGTGCTGGTATGTGTTGGCTAGGCGGTTGCTCGATGGATGATCTGCAGCGGCAATTGCACGCGCTGCACTGGGCGTTCGCGGTCGTTCATCCGCGCCAGCAGCAGGTCGGCGGCTACCCGCCCCGACTCGTTGAGCGGCTGGCGTACGGTGGTCAGGCCGATGTAGTCGGCCACTTCGATATCGTCGAACCCGATGATCGCCAGATCGTCGGGCACGCGCAGGCCCAGGTCGCGCGCGGCGCGCAGCACCCCGATGGCCTGGGTATCGCTGGAGACAAAGAAGGCGGTGGGCCGGTCGGGCCGCTGCAGGATCTCGGTCGCGGTCTGGCGCGCGGTCTCCAGCCCGTAGGGGGCCAAGCCCACCAGATCGTCGGGCAGCTGCAGCCCGCGCTGCTCCAGCCCGGCGCGGTAGCCATCCAGCCGCTTCGAGCTGGTGAATATGGCGTAGGCTGGCACGTGGCTGTCGCCGATAAAGCCGCAGCGCCGATGGCCGCGCTCGACAAAGTAGTCGGCCACCATGCGCCCGCCCGAGAAATCGTCGATCTCGACGCTTGAGAACTTGGGGTGGCTCACCTCCACCAGCACCGCCTCAAGGTTGTGGGCCTGGATCTGCTCGACATACTGCTCGTCGAAGGGCAGCGCCATGATCACAAGGCCATCCAGCCGCCGGGTCATGGGTAGGTGTGAGAGGTAGAGATCGCGCCGGGCGGCGGTGTCGATGTTGTAGATAGTGAGATCATACTGCGAGCCGGAGAGCGCCTCGGCCACGCCCTGGAGCCGCTGGACAAACGAGGAGTAGGAGAAGAAGGGGGCAAGCACGCCGATGCGGCAGGTGCTCTTGCGCGCCCTGGCCGATGCGTCGGCCCGTGGCACAAACCCCAGCGAGGCGATGGCGGCCTGCACGCGCTCGCGGGTCTGCACGTTCACGCGCTCGGGGGCGTTGAGCACGCGCGAGACGGTGGCGATGCTCACCTGCGCCTGCTCGGCCACATCGTAAATTGTGCTGCTCCGCACAACTTTCATCCTTGAATCCTACCAGACGATGTTGGAAAACACGCCACGAACTTTCATGGAAATGCTTTCATAAAGAGTAATACGATTTTCTGTTTTGTCAAGAGTGATTTCTTAGGGTACAGCTGCGAGCCTCAGCTTGGTCCAATCGGCCACCACCAGCCCATTGGGGGTCAGAGTCACGCCCTGCACCCGGGGATTCAGCAGGATATGTGCCTGCGTGTGGATGATGGGCAGCCAGCCGACCCGATCGATGGCGATCTGCTCGGCCTGGTTGTAGAGCAGCAGCCTGCGGTTGATCTGGCCGCGCGACGCCAGCGCGTCGGCCTCGGCCACCAGCCGGTCGAAGCTGGGGTCGCTGAAGTGGCCGTTGTTGTTGGGCGAGGTGGATGCCAGCTGGAGCGAGAGGAAGTTCTGCGGGTCGGGGTAGTCGGCCATCCAGATGCTGTAGTACATCTGCATGCCCTTCTCCGGTGTCTTCCATGTCTCATCCATGCGCTTGCCCAGCGCCGAGCTATCCAGCGCCTCCAGCCGCACCTCCACCCCCAGGTGCTGCCGCCACTGCTGCTGCATCCACTGCACCACCACGGTGTTCTCGCCGCCCTCGGGCGCGTAGGTGAGCGTCAGCGGGGGCAGCCCCTTGCCCTCGGCGAACCCGGCCTCGGCCAGCTCGGCGCGGGCGGCGGCGGGGTCGAACTGCAGCGGGCTGACCGCGATGTTGGTGCCCAGCATCTTGGGCGGCAGGATGCGGCTGGCCACGGCGGCCTCGCCGTGCAGCACGTCGCGTACCAGCGCTGGCTTGTCGAGCGCTAGGGCGAAGGCGCGACGCAAATGGTCGCTGTCGAACGGCGGCTGGCGGTTGTTGAAGCCCACATAGTGCGTGCTGAGCGCATTGGATGTGCGGAAGTCGGGGGCGCTGCTGGTGGCAATGATCATGGCGGTGGGCAGCGGGTTCTGGATGCTGCCCATAACGTCTAGCTGGCCGCCGAGGTAGCGCTGGTAGGCTGCCATGCTGTCGGCGCTGAACCGGATGACGATGTGGCTGATGCCCGGCCTGCCCTGCCAGTAGCGCTCGTTGGCGTCGAGCGTGATCGACTCGCCGCGCTTCCACTCGCTGACGCGGTAGGGGCCGGTGCCATAGGCGTGCTGCCAGGCTTTCTCGGTGGCGGCTAGCCGCTGGGGCACCATCACCGCGGCGGGGAAGGCCATCTGCTGCAGGAACACCGCCGACGGCGTGGTGAGCGCGATCTGCAGCGTCTGCGCATCCAGGGCCTGGATGCCCGACGCGACCGTGGCGTGGCCCGCCGCCACCTCGGCCACCCCCACAATGCGGCCCAGCTGCTCGGCGGCGTTGTAGCCCCCGCTGCCCGGCTGGATCACGCGGTTGAGCGAGCGCACATAGTCGCTGGCCGTCACCCGCGCGCCGCTGGCGTCGGTCAGGCCATCGCGCAGGTGGAAGGTGTAGGTTTTGCCATCCGCGCTGGCATCCCAGGTGTCGGCATCGTTTGGCGCTACCTCAAGGTTGGCGTCCAGCCGCACCAGGCCGCCGAAGATGAAGTTCACCACGGTCACGCTGGCGTTGTCGCCCGCATCCTTGGGGTCGAGCGAGGCGATGTCGGTGGTGCCCTCGATCGACCAGCGCAGCGTGTCGGCGGGCGGGCTGCCCCGCTGGATGGCGGCGGTGGGCACGGGCTGGGTGGGCACCTGCGTGGCGGGTGCCCCGACCTGGGCTGGGTCGCTGCAGCCGACGGCCAAGCATGCGACCACGGCGATAGATGTCCCGACCCATAGCTGGTGCGCGCGCATAGGGGTTCCTCCCATCCGGTGTGTGGCTGGCAGAAGTCTATGGGGAAAGTGCGCCGGTGTCAAGAAAACAACGGGCCGCAAAGCGGATCGCGCGCTGCCGATCGGCATTTCGCCCGAATGCCACGCCGCGCCAGCGTGGTACAATGGCTGCGAACGCACAAATCGACATATTCGGCCAGAGACGGAAGCTTCTCGGCGCAGCATGCGCTCGCTTGGCGACTTCCGTCTTTCCTTTTCTTCTGAGATACATCGGTAGGTGCCGTATGCAGTCCGAGATTCGTATTATTCCGCTTCGCGGCATTGGCGAGATCCAGCCTGGCGATCAGGTGGATGCGGTGATCCTGGCGGCGCTGCAGGCCCAGGGCCTGGCGCTTGAGGCTGGCGATGTGGTGGTGGTGACGCAGAAGATCGTCTCGAAGGCCGAGGGCCGTGTGGTCTCGCCTGAGGGCGTGGAGCCTTCGCATATGGCCCGCATGGCGGCGGCGCAGGGCCACAAGGACGCCAGCTACTACGAGGTGGTGCTGCGCGAGGCCCGCCGGATCGTGAAGATGGACCGCGGCGTGCTGGTGACGGAGACCCACCACGGCTTTATCTGCGCCAACTCGGGCGTGGATGAGTCGAATGTGGATGGCGGCACCCACGTGACCCTGCTGCCGGTGGACCCCGACGCCTCGGCGCGCGGCATCCGCGATAGCCTGCGCGCCGCCCTCGATCTGGATGTGGCTGTGATCATCTCGGACTCGTTCGGGCGGCCCTGGCGCGAGGGCCAGACCAACATCGCGATCGGCGCGGCGGGGATCGAGCCGCTCTCCAACTACGCCGGGCAGCACGACCGCAGCGGCTACCTGCTGCGCGCCAGCAACCTGGCCGTGGCCGATGAGCTGGCCTCCGCCGCCGAGCTGGTGATGGGCAAGATCGACGCGGTGCCCGTCGCGGTCATCCGTGGCTACGCCTACGCCGTATCCGATGTGGGCGCGCAGCCGCTGGTGCGCGCGCCCGAGCGCGACCTGTTTCGCTAGAACCGAGGAGGTGCGCGCATGAGCGATCTCGCGCAGACCATCCGCGCCCGCCGCACCGTGCGGCGCTTTCAAGATCGCGCGGTGGAGCCGGGCCTGATCTGGCAGGTGCTGGAGGCGGCGCGCTGGGCGCCCTCGCCCCATGGGCGTATGCCCTGGCGCTTTGTGGTGCTCACCCGCCCCGAGCCGAAGCTGGCCCTGGCCGAGGCCATGGGGGCCGAGTGGCGCCGCCAGCTGGCCTACGACGGCCAGGACGCCGCGATGATCGAGCGGCGGGCGCAGAACTCGCACCAGCGCGTGGCCAGCGCGCCCGCCCTGGTGATGCCCTGCCTCTACCTGGCCGACCTGGATAAATACCCCGATGTGACGCGCAGCGCCGCCGAGGCGCTGATGGCCACCCAGAGCCTGGGCTGCGCCGTGCAGAACATGCTGCTGATGGCCCAGAGCCTGGGCCTGGACAGCGGCTGGATGTGCGCGCCGCTGTTCTGCCCAGCGGTGGCCGTGGCCGCGCTGGGCCTGGACCCCGACCTGATCCCGCACGCCCTGATCACGCTGGGCTACGCCGCCGCCGAGCCGGTGCGCCGCGAGCGCCTGCCGCTCGATCAGCTGGTGGTGCGATTCGACTAGCCCGACCGCCGCTGGCCTTCTTCCGACAAGCAAAGGAGCGACGAGACTATGGCAGACACAGCCAACCTTTCCTTCACGCGACCGAGCCAGGATGAGCTTGCGCCGATCTATGCCATGCTGGAGCAGGCGCTGGCCTTCGCGCCCGGCGGCATTGCGGCGTGGGCCGAGGCGCTGGGCACCGATCATATGCGCGTGGTGCGGCGCGGCGGCCAGATCGCCGCCGCGATGGGCGCTATCCCCTTCGGCCACTGGGTGGGCGGGCGGGTGGTGCCCACGGCGGGCATCACGGCGGTGGGCGTGGCCCCCGGCGAGCGCGGCGGCGGCGTGGGCCTGTGGATGCTGCGCCAGATGCTGGCCGAGCAGCGCGCCCTGGGCGTGCCGATCGCCACGCTCTACCCGGCCACCACCGCCTTCTACCGCCGCACCGGCTTCGAGCGGGCCGCCGTGCGCACGATCTACGAGATCGACCTGGCCGCGATCGGCGTGCGCGACCACGCCCTCGATACGGTGCCGGTGGGCGCAGATCAGATCGATACGCTCAAGCAGATCTACGCCCAGGTGGCCAGCCGCAGCACCGGCTGGATCGACCGGCCCGACTTCTACTGGCAGCGCATGCTGCGCGGCGCGGGCAAGCCATCCTACGCCCTGCTGGTGCAGCGCGACGGCGTGCCCGAGGGCTACGTGATCTTCGCCCACGCCCAGCGCGGCGAGCCGGTGGTGGTGCAGGACGCCGTGGCGCTCACGCCCGCCGCTGGCCGCCGCATCCTCAGCGTGCTGGCCGACCACCGCTCGGTGCTGGAGAAGGCGCGCTTCCCCGCAGCGCCAAACGACCCGCTGCTGCTGCTGCTGCCCGAGCAGAACCAGAGCGTGTTCTTCCGCATCGACCTGATGCTGCGCATCCTGGATGTGCCCGCCGCGCTGGCGGCGCGCGGCTACGCCCAGGGTGTGAGCGCCGAGCTGCACCTGCATGTGGATGACGACCTGTTCCCCGAGAACAGCGGCCCGCTGGTGCTGCGCGTGGCCGATGGGCGCGGCGTGGCCGAGCGCGGCGGCAGCGGGCGCGTGCGCATGGGCATCCGCGATCTGGCCGCGCTCTACACCGGCTTCATCAGCCCCTTCGACCAGGCCCGCGCTGGCGCGCTGCAAGGCCCGCCCGAGGATCTGGCCGCGCTGGCCCTGGCCTTCAGCGGCCCGCAGCCCTGGCTTCCCGATATGTTCTAGAGCGGAGGTTTTCTATGGTGGTAGTGCTAGCCGGTGGGGTCGGCGGGGCGCGCTTTATCGAGGGCGTGGTGCAGGTGGTGCCGCCCGAGCAGGTGACGGCGGTGGTGAACACCGGCGATGACTTTACGCTCTATGGCCTGGCGATCTCGCCCGATGTGGATATTGTGACATGCACCCTGGCGGGCCTGATCGACCCGGCCATGGGCTGGGGCATCGCGGGCGACACCGACGAGTGCATGGGCATGCTCACGCGGCTGGGCGGCCCCAGCTGGTTCAAGCTGGGCGACCGCGATCTGGCGCTGCACATCCGCCGCACCGAGCTGCTGCGGGCGGGCCTCACCCCCACGCAGATCGCCGAGCAGTTCCGCGTGGCGCTGGGCTGCCCGGTGCGCATCCTGCCCATGAGCGATGAGCACGTGGAGACCCACATTCTCACCGAGGCGGGCCAGATGCACTTCGAGCAGTATCTGGTCGAGCGCCGCGCCCAGGATGCGGTGCTGGGCGTGGTGTTCGAGGGCGTGGATGAGGCCAAGCCCGCCCCTGGCCTGCTCGACGCCATCGCCCAGGCCGAGGCGGTGCTGATCGCGCCCAGCAACCCGCTGGTGAGCGTGGGCACCATCCTGGCCGTGCCCGGCGTGCGCGCCGCTATCGAGCAGGCCCGCGACCGCGTGGTGGCTGTCAGCCCGATCGTGGGCGGGGCGGCGATCAAGGGGCCTGCCGCGCCGCTCATGCGCGCGCAGGGCTACGAGGTCTCGGCGCTGGGCGTGGCCCAGTGCTACCGTGGCCTGGTGGGCACCATGGTGATCGACCAGGTGGATGCCGCGCTGGCTGATCCCATCCGCGCCCTGGGCATGGATGTGGTGGTGGCCGACACGATCATGCGCGACGCTGCGGCCAAGCGCCAGCTGGCCCTGGCCGCGCTTGGCGCGGTGGCGGCCTAGGCGGCCCATGCTGCACGCGCTCGTCCCCGTCAAGTCGCTGGCGCTGGCCAAGGGGCGGCTGGCACCGCTGCTGGCCCCCCACGAGCGCCAGCAGCTGGTGCTGGCCATGCTGGCCGATGTGCTGGCCGCCCTGCACGCCACCCCCGGCGTCGCCGCCGTGAGCGTGCTCACATCCGACCCGCGCGCCGCCGACGCGGCCCGCAGCTGCGGCGCCGCCGTGCGCCCCGACTACGGCCACGGCCTCAACGGGTCGCTGGCGGCGGCGGCGGCAGATCTGGCCGCCGAGGGCTTTGGCCGTGTGCTGGTGCTCTTCGCCGACCTGCCGCTGGCCCAGCCCGCCGAGCTGGCCACACTACTGGACGGTCCAGCGGCGGTGGCCCTGGCCGCCGCCGACGACGGCGGCACCAACGCGCTGGTCGCCCCGCTGCCCCTGGGCTTCCCGCTGTTCTTCGGGGCGCGCAGCCTGGCCCGCCACCAGCGGGCCGCCCGCACCCATGGCCTGGGCGTGGCTACGCTGCACCTGCCCGGCCTTGCCTTCGATGTCGACCGCCCGGAGGACGCGCTCCGCCTCGCGGCGCCGCACCACGCTGGTGCCGCCGCCGCGCAGATCCGCTCGATTCTTGTCGCACGAGAACCATCTAGCTAGAGAGGCACACCCATGACGATTATTGGCTACGCGGCTGCGCTTGAGCAGTTTGCCCCCAACGACCTGCTGCGCTACTCCATCCTGGCCGAGCAGCACGGCTTCCAGGGCGTGATGGCCGCCGACCACTTCCAGCCCTGGGTGCCCGCCCAGGGCCAGGCCGCCTTCGTGTGGGCCTGGATGGCGGCGCTGGGCGCGAAGACCAGCAATGTCTCGTTTGGCCCGGGCGTCACATGCCCCTCGTTCCGCTACCACCCGGCGGTGGTGGCCCAGGCCGCCGCCACGCTGGGCGCCATGTTCCCTGGCCGCTTCTGGCTGGGCCTGGGCAGCGGCGAGGCACTGAACGAGCACGTGGTCGGCGGGGTCTGGCCCGAGGCCCACACCCGCCTGAAGATGATGCAGGAGGCCATCGACATCATCAAGAAGCTGTTCAGCGGCGAGGTGGCTCGCCACGACAAGGGCGAGTTCTTCACCATGGATCGCGTGAAGCTCTGGACCCTGCCCGAGCAGCCCGTGCCGATCTATGTGGCCACCGCCGGGCCGGTGACGGCCAAGTGGACCGGCCAGCACTGCGATGGCATCATCACCCCCGGCGCAAGCCCCGACAAGCTGAAGATGCTGCTGGCCAAGTTCGCCGAGGGCGCGCGCGCCGCTGGCAAAGACCCGGCCACCATGCCCAAGCTGCTGCAGCTGCACATGTCGTGGGCCAGCACCCAGGAGGAGGCCACCACGTACGCCATGGCCGAGTGGCCGAACGGCGGCATGCCCTTCCCCAAGCAGGACATCCGCAACCCCGAGGATTTCGCCGAGATCGCCAAGCTGGTGCGCCCCGAGCACTTCAAGAACCGCATGCTGATCACCCCCGACTGGGATGAGCACCGCGAGTACATCCAGCAGTTCGTCGATCTGGGCTTCACCGAGATCCACATCCACAATGTCGGGCGTAATCAGGAAGAGTTTATCACCGAGTTTAGCAAAAACGTGATCGCCAAGCTTAAGCAGCCCTAGGCGCACCTACCCAGGAAGAGGAACCCTATGCCCAAGGCCGACCATCTCTCCGCCGCCGCCGTGCAGCTCCTCAAAGAGCCGCAGATCGCCCACTTCGTCACCCTGATGCAGGATGGCTCGCCGCAGAGCACCCCGGTGTGGGTGGATGTGGCCGACGACGGCAGCGCCGTGCTGGTGAACACCGCCACCACTGGCCGCCAGAAGCTGGCCAATGTCGAGCGCAACCCCGAGGTGGCGGTGAGCGTGGTGGATGCGCACAACCCCATGCGCTGGGTCTCGGTGCGCGGGCGCGTGGCCGAACTGCGCACCGAGGGCGCGGGCGCGCACATCGACGCGCTGGCCAAGAAGTACACCGGCGCCGACTCCTACGGCCCCGGCAACGATAGCCGCGTGATCCTGATCATCCGCCCGCACCACGTGGTCGAGTCGCTCGGCTAGCTCCATCCCCCGCAGCTCGAACATCAGCGATGCCCCAGCCCATGGCTGGGGCATCGCCGCGTTCTACCGCCGTTGCGGCATCCGCCGCCGCCGCGCTGGCACTGTTTTTGCATGCCCTATCTTTGTACAACATGTACAACTTTTAGCGCGATAGTTTAGAAATTGTGCACAAAAGAACCTTGAAATTAACAATAGTGCACACTACAATAGAGCCAGATACATCGAGCGAAGCTGGGCGGTCGAGAATCATGGTGGATGCTCCCGCACGACGCTGTGCAAAGGGACAGGGGTGAGAAGATGAGCTACCAACATAAATCATACGGCTGGGTGGTGGTCTGCAATGTCTGCAACGAGTTCGGCCCGATCGGCGACCGCTACCTGCGCCGGATGGAGGGCGGCACCGACGAGGATCCCATCCACCTGTGCGCCAAGTGCGCCTCTATCGCCATGTGGTGCGACGCCCACCAGACCTACCACCTGCCCGACAGCCTCCACCGCCACGCCTGCGCCGACTGCGGCGGCCTGTTCACCAGCGTGGTCAGCGAGCAGATCTACCGCTGCCCCAGCTGCCAGCGCAGCCACGCCCCCGAGGCCCCGGCCCCCCGGCCCAAGGCGGCAGCCCGCTACGCCGAGCCTTCGCTGCTGGAGATGGTGGGGCAGTGGATCAGCACGCTGCGGCCCTAGCGCGTTTTTCTGGTATGATAGGCGGCGAGGAAGATAGAGCGCAGGAGTGGCGGACAGCGTTGTCTAGGGAGCAGCCTTCTCTATCGATCAGGCTGGCAGGCTCCAATATCGAGGATGATATGTGGGAGTAGCAGACACACGATGGTGAACGCAAGCAGGGGCGGTGGCATTGCCACCGCCCCTGCCGTGCGCTAGGGGTTGATCTTCTTGAGCAGATCCTTGCGCCCGGCCAGCGCCGACCGGCCCACCCCGCGCAGCCGCTGCAGCCAGCCCTCCAGCTCGTCGAGCGCGGCGTTCTGCGCGGCGCTGTGCTGCTCGGCCTCGGATTTGCGCTTCTCCTGGGCGATGTCGGCCTGCTCTAGCTCGGCCAGCTTGGCCCGGCAGGCCTCGACCCGCTCCTTGGGGTATCCCACTTTGGCCAGCGCATCTAGGATCTTGGGGCTGCCCAGCGCGCCATCGTAGAGCAGGCGGGCGTGGGCCAGGAAGGCTGCCTGGCTGCGGTCGGCGGCCTTCTTGCGCAGCCCCAGCGTCTCAAGCGCCTCCGCATCGCTCGCGAAGATCGTGCGCGCCATCTGGGCCAGCATCTTGGCCTGATCCTCCACGAGGTCGCGCAGCGCTACCACCTCTTTGGTCGCGCTTAGCTTGGCCCCCTGGGCGGCGTTGCTCGCGATGATCAGCTGCTGGACGGTGTCGTAGAGCGTGTGCCCGTGGGCAAGCTCGGGCGCGGCGTAGCCCGCTGCTGCGAGTATGGTCCTCAGCTCCTCATCTTCGTCGATGTTGCCCAGTGTCACCCGCGCGGACTCCAGCTTGTTCTTCGTTGCGTTCTTAGGCATAGCTTCTCCTTATATTTTGCCTACACAGAGGTTCCCCCAACCTACACAGAGGTTCCCCCAACCTACACAGAGGTTCCCCCAACCTACACAGAGGTTCCCCCAACCTACACAGAGGTTCCCCCAACCTACACAGAGGTTCCCCCAACTTACACAGAGGTTCCCCCAACCTACACAGAGGTTCCCCCAACTTACACAGAGGTTCCCCCAACTTACACAGAGGTTCCCCCAACTTACACAGAGGTTCCCCCAACTTACACAGAGGTTCCCCCAACTTACACAGAGGTTCCCCCAACTTACACAGAGGCTCCCCCAGTTGACTGTAGGCAATATTTTGTTGTCTACAGTCCGACGTTGGTGTACTTCTTCGTTGATGGCGGTGGTGGTGATGAAGTGGGTGGATGCCCTGCGCGGGCAGCGCCTAGGGGCCAGCCCCTAGGAACCCCGCAAGGGGGCATCGCCCCCTTTGAACCCCCAATTTGAGGTGTTCCAATGCCGTTTCCTGGCGGCTAACGTTCGTGCATATGGCCAGCTGGCACCAGCAGCACCTTCGCCGCATGGGCTAGGTGGGAAGGTTCGCTTTGATTTCGCGTGTTGTCTCTATTGTGGGTTGCTGGATTGCGCTATCTTCTTCGTTCAGCTGGCCTGCTTGAAAGAGGGCAACCTACACAGGGCCTTCCCCGACTTGCACAAGGCCTTCCCCGACTTGCACAGGGCTTTCCCCAAAGCGCTCCCTACTCACTTGGCCCATGCGGCGAAGGTGCTGCTGGTGCCAGCTGGCCATATGCACGAACATGAGCTGCCTGCGGTCAGTATAGGAAGGCCCAAAATTGGGGTTCGAAGGGGCAACGCCCCTCGCGGGGATCCAAGGGCGCGGAGCCCTTGGTGCCGCCCGCACAGGGCATGCACCACCAAACAAACGGCCCGCCACGAAGGAAGACAAGAGACGACTGACGATCAGAAAATGCATACTACGAAGACGCAAAGACGCGAAGGAGCACAAAAGACGAATCCCACGAAGAGAAGCCGATTCACCACCAAGGCACCAAGGCACCAAGGAACACAAAAGACAAATCCCACGAAGGCTCGAAGTGAGGATACGAACCGATTCACCACCAAGATACCAAGGGGTAAAAGAACGAATACCGCAAAGGGAAGAATAGCCCGCTGCGCGCCATCAGATCAGGCCGGATCAGCGGAGCCAGAGGCTTTGCACCACCCTGCAGGCAGGCACATGCTGCATTATACTACTGTCGTTAGGGGGATTTCAACCGCGCCCCCCCAAAAAAACCACCGCCCCGACGCGCCAGCCCCCGCCTTGCCAAGACATCACGAAGCTGTTATGATCGCGCCGTATACCAACCCCCTTAAATAACTGGGACAAGAGCCATGCCAAAAGTTCGCAAGATCTCGCGAGAGGAGGCCGAGCGTGACGAGAGAAAGCTCGCGCTTGGCGAGCAGCCCACGCAGGCTGCCATGCCGGTAAAAACCAGCCAGATAGATGCCACCGCCTACCCACGCCTGTCCGACTGGGTTTCGTCGCGCGGCTGGGTCGAGCTGGGCCTCGATATGGAGACCCGCACGCACATCCGCATTTTGGATCAGGGTGGCCTGGTCTGGGAGAGCGTCATGCGCTACCAGACGATCGAAGATCTGCTGCGCGCTGGCGAGCAGGCCCTGGTGCGCCTAGAGAACGCTGGCAGCTAGGCTGCATGCCGCATGCCCGCACATGCCCGCCCGCCCTGTCACAAAATCAGGGCGGGCGGTGTTGTTGTAGCAGAAGCAGCAGAGCGAGGCAACGAGCGCGTGAGCGAAGGCGACCTACAACTGATCGAGCGGGCGCGGCGGGGCGAGCAGGAAGCCTTCGAGCAGCTGTTCCTCGCCTACTACGGGCCGGTCTACCGTGTGGCCTACGGCCTGGTGGCCAGCCGCGAGGAGGCCGAGGATCTGGTGCAGGAGACTTTCCTAGCGCTCTACAGCGACCCGCCGCAGCTGCGGCCTGGCTCCTCGCTGGCGGCCTGGCTGTGCCGGGTGGCCCTGAACCGGGGCTACAACGCCCTGCGCAGCGCCCGGCGCAGCCGCGAGCGGCTGGAGCTCGTGGGTCGGCTGGATGCGGGTGTCGCCGACGGCCCCGAGGGCGAGTTCCTGCGCGCCGAGCGGCAGGGCCAGGTGCGCGCGGCGCTGGCCGCGCTGCCCGAGCGGCAGTCGCACCTGCTGCTGCTGCGCTACGCCGGGCTGGCCTACGCCGAGATTGCCGAGATCCTGCATGTGTCCCCCGGCTCGGTCGGCACGCTGCTGGCCCGCGCCGAGCGGGCCTTCGTCGCCGCGTTTGAGCCCGAGCCTGCTGGCGTCGCCTAGCCAGCCGAAAGGAAGTTGCCATGCCCTGTCCCGATGAAGGCCAGCTGCGCGCCTACCTCGACTCGCCCCAGCCCAGCCTTGAGCGCGCGGCGCTGGCGGCGCACATCGCCGAGTGCGAGCGCTGCAGCCGTGCCCTGGGCCAGCTGGCCAGCGCGGCCCGCGCCGCCGAGGCCTACCTGACCCCCGCCGCCCTACCCGATGCCGATGCCGCGCTCGTGCGGTTTCGCGCCGCCCATATGCGCCCCGCCGAGGCGGCGCGCACAAGCCAAGGAGCTAGACCCATGTTCTCACGCAAGCAGTCGGGCCGCACGTGGCCCGCTATCGCCGCCGTCGTGGTCGCCTTCGCGCTGCTGCTGGCCCTGCCGCCGGTGCGGGCCGCCGCCGCCAACCTGCTGCAGATCTTCCGTGTGAAGCAGGTGGTGTTCGTGCCGATCACCGACGAGCGGGCCGAGCAGCTGAAGAGCCTGAACATCGACCCCGAGAACCTGTTCGTGTCCAAGCCCACCACCACCGGCAGCAGCACGCCGCAGACGGTGGGCGACCTGCCCGCCGCCGCTGGCGCGGTGGGCTTCACGCCCGCCCAGCCCGCCGCCCTGCCCGCGCCCGCCGCGCAGACCAGCTACAAGGTCTGGGGCCAGCAGAGCGCCAGCTTCCAGGTGAATGTCGAGACAGCCCGCAGCGTGCTGGGCGCGCTGAATATCACCAGCGTGAGCCTGCCCGACGCGCTGGGCCAGCAGCCGATCACCGTGAAGGTCGACCCGCTGGTCGAGTCTACCTTCAGCACTAGCGCCTACACCGTCACGCTCACCCAGGGCCGCAGCCCCGAGGTGGCCCTGCCCGAGGGCGTGAACCTGGCCGACCTGGGCAGCGCGGCGCTGCAGGTGCTGGGCACCCCGGCGGACAAGGCCACGGCCATGGCGCAGTCGATTGACTGGAGCAGCACGCTGCTGGTACCATTCCCCGCAGGCGTGAGCCAGATCCAGCAGGTGAGCATCGGCGAGAGCAAGGGCCTGCTGTTTGCCGCGTATGATAGCGAGACGGGCCAGCAGCACGGCGCGGTCTACTGGCAGCACGGCAGCACCTTCTACGTGCTGGCCGCCACCGGCCTGAACGACAACGAGCTGATGGCGGTGGCCTCCTCGGTGCGCTAGGGGAAGATCAGCGGGCGGCGTGGCCGCGTGGCCTCGCCGCCCAGCATAGGCGTGGCATGACAACATACGCGATAGAGACGCGCCAGCTGCAGAAGCGCTACGGCGAGAAGCTGGCGGTGGCCGACCTCACCCTGGATGTACCACGGGGTGAGGTCTTTGGGTTCCTCGGGCCGAACGGCGCGGGGAAGAGCACCTCGGTGAAGATGCTGCTGGGCCTGGTGCGGCCCAGCGGCGGCGCGGCCCAGGTGCTGGGCGGCGGCCCGGGCGACGCCCGCGTGATGGCCAGGGTGGGCTTCCTGCCCGAGCACTTCCGCTTCCACGAGTGGCTGCACGCGGCGGAGTTCCTAGACCTGCACGGGCGGCTGTATGGCATCGCCCCCGCCGAGCGCGCCCGCCGCATCCCGCAGCTGCTGGATGAGGTGGGCCTGGCCGAGCAGGCCAAGCGCCCGCTGGCGGGCTTCTCGAAGGGCATGCTGCAGCGCATCGGCCTGGCCCAGGCCCTGCTGAACGAGCCGGACCTGGTGTTCTTGGATGAGCCGACCTCGGCGCTCGACCCGTTCGGGCGGCTGCTGGTGCGCGGCGTCATCCAGCAGCTGAAGGCCAGGGGCGCGACGGTGTTCCTCAACTCGCACCTGCTGGGCGAGGTCGAGGCCACCTGCGACCGGGTGGCGTTCATCCGCCAGGGGCGCGTGCTGCGCACCCTCACGCTGCGCGATTTCCACCCCGACCACCTCCAGGTGACGCTCACCACCGGCGGCCTGCCGCCCGAGCTGCTGGCCCAGCTGGCCCAGATCGAGGGCCTGGCCCGGTTCGACCCCGCCGCCGCCACGGCGGCCAGCGCGCCGCAGGGGGCCACCACGCTGGAGCTAGTGGTGGATGGCGAGCAGCGCCTGCCGCAGATCGCCCAGGCCGTGGTGCAGAGCGGCACCCCTCTCTATGCCCTGAATCCACGGCGCACCTCGCTGGAGCAGCTGTTTCTGGAGATCGTGGGCGACGAGGACAGCGGCCAGTAGCCCGTGGCTAGGTTTGATCCACCGGAGCATTCTTACCACGAAGACACGAAGGCGCGAAGGCTTCCATTTTTTTGAATTTTCGCGCCTTTGTGGGTCGTTTTTTCCTTTTCTTGGAGTCTTGAAGTCTTGGTGGTAAATCGGTCCTCTCGCCCCCTTCGCGTCTTCGTGGTGAATCGGCGCTCTCCTCCCCTTTGCGGTGAATCTTGATCTTGCGCGCAACCTCGTTTATCATACGGGCAGATCCAGCGCTCCTTTTTAAGATGACATCGCTGTCGTTGGTTGGCCTTGCTCAGCATGGCGTCGCACCCCTTTGGCCCTCCGAACGCATATGCCTTGGACTGTGGCATCCCTACGCGGCTGCGCGCTGCCGTGCGCACACCCCGCCGTATTGGCATAGAACGACATCCCCTGCGCCCGCGTGGGCACAGGCATGTGGGCGCTGGCCGCGCGATGGCGTGCGGCCAGGGAGAAGAAGAGGAGGCTCTGCGATGGCTGCACACGCACCGGCGCTTCAGACCGGCCAGGTTGAGAAGAGCAAGATCTGGTCGGTGATTGGCGCATCCGCCGCTGGCACGGTTATCGAGTGGTACGACTTCTACGTCTTCGGGTCGCTGGCCGCGATCATCTCCCCGCTGTTCTACCCCAAGGGCAACGACATCCTGGCCCTGATCGCCTATCTCTCTACCTTCGCGGTGGGCTTCATCGTGCGTCCGTTCGGGGCGCTGTTCTTCGGGCGCATCGGCGACATGGTGGGGCGCAAGTACGCCTTCCTGGTTACGCTGCTGATCATGGGCGGCGCGACCACGCTGATCGGCCTGCTGCCGACCTACGGGTCTATCGGCATCGCCGCCCCGATCATCCTGCTGCTGATACGCGTGCTTCAGGGCCTGGCGCTGGGCGGCGAGTACGGCGGCGCGGCCACCTATGTGGCCGAGCACGTGCCCGACGGCAAGCGCGGCTTCTACACCAGCTTCATCCAGATCACGGCCACGCTGGGCCTGTTCATCTCGCTGGCCGTCATCCTGATCGTGCAGGCCATGATGCCCAAGGAAGCCTTCGCCGCGTGGGGCTGGCGCATCCCCTTCCTGCTCTCGGCGCTGCTGGTGATCATGTCGCTCTACATCCGCCTGCGCATGAAGGAGTCGCCGATCTTCCAGCACCTGAAGACCACGGGCCAGACGGCCAAAAGCCCGCTACGCGAGAGCTTCGGCAACTGGGCCAACTGGAAGCGCGTGCTGATCTCGCTGTTCGGCGCGACGGCGGGCCAGGGCGTGGTGTGGTACACCGGCCAGTTCTACGCGCTGTTCTACCTGCAGTCCATCCTGAAGATCGAGCCGAACACCGCCAACGTGATCATCGCGGTGGGCCTACTGCTGGCCATGCCGTTCTTCGTGGTGTTCGGCGCGCTCTCGGATCGGATCGGGCGCAAGTGGCTGATGATGGGCGGCTGCCTGCTGGCGCTGATCTCGTACTACCCGATCTACATGGCCATGGAGCGGGCGGCGGGCAATAATATCGTCAGCCTCACCTCGCAGACCAACCCGCTGACGGGCGCGATCACGCTCACGCCGATGACGCTGGATGCGGCGGGGCAGCTGGTGGCCGCGCCGGTCGCGCCCAGCCCGAACATGCCGCTGCTCATCCTGCTGGTGTTCATCCAGGTGCTGTTCGTCACCATGGTCTACGGCCCGATCGCGGCCTATTTGGTCGAGGCCTTCCCGGCCAAGATCCGCTACACCTCCATGTCGCTGCCCTACCACATTGGCAACGGCGTGTTCGGCGGCCTGCTGCCGGTGATCGGCCTGGCGCTGTGCGCATCCACCGGCAACATCTACGCTGGCCTGGCCTACCCGATCGCGGTGGCCCTGATCACCGTGGTGATCGGCTCCATCCTGCTGAAGGAGACCCACGCCACCAAGATCTGGGAGGAGACCGGCGAGAACTACCCCGAGCCGATCGCCCCCGAGGACCTGGCCCCGGCGCGGCGCTAGCGCGGCCTGCGCAGGCTGGCGGCTGGCCGCGCATCGGGCTGGCCGCCAGCTTCTTTGTGAAAGCTGGCGCAGCTCTGCAACCAAACCAGGCCGATTTCTGGTACACTAACGCTGCCGACATCCCCTAATGAGCTGAGGAGTGCCAACAATGACTGTTGATGCGACACCCACTAGCGCCGCGTCGGGCGGCGCTCAGGACGATCCGAAGTTCTACTACCCGCCCCAGGATCTGGTCGAGCACTCGAATATTCTGGCCTACGCGCGCGAGAAGGGGTTCTCGAACGTCGATGATCTGTACCAGTGGACGATCCAGGAGCCGCAGCAGTTCTGGGCCGATATGGCCGCGCGCTACCTCGACTGGTTCGCGCCCTGGGAGAAGGTGCTGGACGATTCCGCCGCGCCCTTCTACAAATGGTTCACCGGCAGCAAGACCAACATTGTCCACAACGCCGTCGAGCGCCACGCCGCCGGGCCGAACCGCGACAAGGTGGCGATCATCTTCGAGAGCGAGCAGGGCGAGACGACCACCTACACCTACGCCCAGGTGGCCGCCGAGGTCAACCGCTTCGCCAACGTGCTGCGCTCGCAGGGTGTGGCCAAGGGCGACCGCGTGACGATCTACCTCTCGCGCGTGCCGCAGCTGCTGTTCGCCATGCTGGCCGTCACCAAGATCGGCGCGATGCACTCGGTGGTCTACGGTGGCTTCTCCACCGATGCGCTCTACTCGCGGATCATGGATGCCCGCTCCAAGGTGCTGGTCACCGGCGACGGCGGCTGGATGAACAACAAGATCGTCGAGCTGAAGAAGATCACCGACGAGGCGGTGGACCGCGCCCACGATGTGGTCGAGCGCGTGATCGTGTTCCAGCGCACCGGCCACGACGTGCCCATGAAGCCAGGGCGCGACGTGTGGTGGCACGAGCTGGCCGCCCAGCCCGGCATGGACGAGCCGTGCCCGACCGAGCCGATGGATGCCGAAGACCCGCTGTTTATGCTCTACACCTCGGGCACCACCGGCTCGCCCAAGGGCCTGGTGCACACCTGCGGCGGCTACCAGGTGGGCGTGGCCGCCACGCTCGCGCTGGTGTTCGACATCAAGCCGAACGACATCTACTGGTGCGCCGCCGACCCCGGCTGGATCACCGGCCACTCCTACATCGTCTACGGCCCGCTCATCCTGGGCGCCACCGAGGTGATCTACGAGGGCGCGCCATCCTTCCCTAACCCCGACCGCTGGTGGAGCATCGTGGAAAAGTATGGTGTCACCATTCTCTACGCCGCCCCCACCGCTGTGCGTGGCCTGATGCGCTTCGGCGAGGAGTGGCCCGCCAAGCACGATCTCTCCAGCCTGCGCCTGCTTGGCTCGGTCGGCGAGCCGATCAACCCCGAGGCCTGGCGCTGGTACCACCGCGTGATCGGCCACGAGCGCTGCCCGATCATGGACACCTGGTGGCAGACCGAGACCGGCGCGTTCATGATCACGCCCAACCCCACCACCCCGCTCAAGCCCGGCTCGGGCACCAAGCCCTTCCTGGGCATCGAGGTGGATGTGCTGAACGAGGAGGGCCAGCCCGCCAGCGCCAACGACGACGGCCTGCTGGTGATCAAGACGCCCTGGCCCGCCATGCTGCGCACGATCTACGGCGACCCGAACCGCTACGTGCAGCAGTACTGGTCGCGCCTGCCCGGCCTCTACACGGCGGGCGACGCCGCGCGCAGGGATGATGACGGCTACTTCTGGGTGATCGGTCGCATCGACGATGTGATCAAGGTCTCGGGCTACCGCCTGGGCACCGCCGAGATCGAGTCGGCGCTGGTCTCGCACCCTGCCGTGGCCGAGGCGGCGGCCATCGGCCTGCCCCACGAGGTGAAGGGTAACGCCATCCACACCTACGTCATCCTGCGCCAGGGCCAGGTGGCCAGCGACGCTCTGGCCGAGGAGCTGCGCAAGCACGTGGGCAAGGAGCTTGGCCCAATCGCCCGCCCCGAGGCGATCAACTTCGTCTCCGCGCTGCCCAAGACACGCTCGGGCAAGATCATGCGCCGCGTGCTAAAATCGCGCGCGCTCGGCCTGCCCGAGGGCGACCTGAGCACGCTGGAGCAGTAGCCGAACGCATCGTTGAGCCGCCGGTATGGTGCAGCGTACCGGCGGCCTTTCTGCGCCGCTGAATCGTGCGAACGCCAGTGCGCTAGGCCTAGCGGTGGCACACATCTTGTTGCATCCTTGGCAGGAGACGGTATGTAGCGAAAGAGGGGCCAATGAAGATTCGGAATCTCGCCCGCCCGCTGGCATCGCTGGCGGTTCTGATCGGCTTCTTGGGCATCGCGCCGGATGTGGTGGCGCAGCGCACCCAGGCCGAGCCGCCCGCCACCCCGATCGCATTCCCGGCAGCCGATGTGGTCTTCCCCGAGGGGGTGGCGGTCCACCCCGTCAACGGCCAGCTTTTTGTGGGCAGCACCGCCAACGGCGCGGTCTATCGCGGCGACGTGCGCAGGCCCGAGCGCGGGCTGTCGGTGTTTCTGCCGGGCGGCGCCGATGGCCGCACCACGGCGATCGGCATGAAGGTGGATGCCAAGGGCTACCTGTGGATCGCGGGCGGCGCGACCGGCAAGATCTGGATGTACGACTCGATCACCGGGCGGCTGCTCAGCGAGTTCTGGAACGGCCTGAGCGCCAGCACCTTCGTGAACGACATCACCGTGACGCCCGACGGGGCGATCTACGCCACCGACTCGAACACGCCCATCCTCTATCGCGTCGCGCCGGATGCGCAGGGCGTCTACCAGTTCTCCTACTGGCTCGACTTCCGCGGCACCGCGCTGGAGTATACCCAGGGCTTCAACCTGAACGGCATCACGTCCACCGCCGATGGCAAATACCTGGTGGTGGTGCAGAGCAATACGGGCAAGCTGTTCCGCATCGCCACTGCCAGCAAGGAGGTGGCCGAGATTCCGCTGGCGGGCGGCGACCGCGTGACCAGCGGCGACGGCATCCTGCTGGATGGCAGCACCTTGTATGTCACACGCAACAGCCTGGGCCTGATCGTGAAGCTAGAGCTGGCCGCCGATCTCTCCTCGGGCAAGCAGGTGGGCAGCTTCACCAGCTCGTCGTTCCGTTACCCCACCACTATCGCCAAGTGGGGCGACCGGCTGCTGGTGGTGAACTCGCAGTTCAACCGGCGCGGCACCCCGCCCAACCCCGAGCTGCCCTTCACCACATCGCTGGTCAGCATCCCCTAGCGCCGCCTGCCGTAACGCAAAGCCGAGGCACATCGCCTCGGCTTTTTCTATAGGTCGCGCTTCTCCAGCTGGCGCAGGGCCAGCACCAGCATGATCACGCCGTAGGCCACGGCGTAGATCACCATGGCCGGGCTGGGTATCGAGGCGCTGGAGAAGGGCGAGGGAATGCTGTTGGAAATCGCGGGCTGCATCAGGTAGGCTGCCCGCCGCCACACCGACTCGACCGGCATCAGCAGGCTGGAGATGATGCCGATGTTCACCGCCGCATCCGAATCGAACAGCGACCCGATCTGCTCGACCCACGCGCCGATAAACGCTAGGCCGTAGAGCATAAACAGCAGCACGCCGTTGGTGAGCGTGGAGAGCCGCGTGCCGCCCAGCAGCGAGCACGAGATCAGCAGCAGCGCCTCTAGCATCAGCAGGGCAATGCCCTGGAGCGCGTTTGGTGGGGTGTAGCGGGCGATAGCGTAGGCGGACAGTAGAATGCCGCCGCTGAGCAGCGCCAGGTAGCCGCACAGCATCAGCGCGTAGCCCAGCCATTTGCCCAGCAGCACCTGCCAGCGCCGCACCGGCTTGGTGATAATTGTCTGGATGGTGTGCGTGGCGATCTCGCCAGAGACCGTGTCGACCGAGCCGAAGATCGCCAGCATGATCGTGAGGAAGTGGACGACGTAGAGTCCCGCCAGCACGAGGAAATTGTGCATCTGGGGCAAAAAGAGCGTGCTGCCAGTCATCTTCGCGCTGGCCTCGCTATGGACATAGCTGAAGCCGATGGCGTAGAGCATGATGAACACCAGCCCTAGCCCGAGGGCGGCCAGCGCCACACGCCGTCGGCGCGCCTCTTGGAATGTGAGCCATGTTATTGTCATAATGGTGTTCATAGCTGCTTTTCTTTCAGAATAGCGCTGGGATCGTGAGATCAGCGATACTATTGTTGGAAAAGAAAGATCGTGTTAGCTGGTAGTAGCGCCGTATCTTTGACGCTTATCCCGCTCTTTTGTTGCCTATAATAGCAGAAGACACCCAGAATGTATCTGAGTGTCTTCTGCTTTGCTTATGAGCTGCGATGCCTACTTGCGGCGGCGATCTGGCCCATTGAACTTGCGGCCTGGGCCGCCGCTGAACGAGCGCCCGCCTTGTGGCCTGCTGGGCCGCCCGCCGAAGCTGCGCTGGGGTCGGTCGCCGAAGTCGCGGCGGGGCTGCTCATCGCGCTGGGGGCGGTCGCCGAAGTCGCGGCGGGGCCGCTCATCGCGCTGGGGGCGGTCGCCGAAGCTGCGCTGAGGGCGGTCGCCAAAGTCGCGGCGGGGCTGCTCATCGCGCTGGGGTCGGTCACCGAAGCTGCGCTGAGGGCGGTCGCCAAAGTCGCGGCGGGGCCGGTCGTCGCGCTGGGGGCGGTCGCCGAAGCTGCGCTGGGGGCGGTCGCCAAAGTCGCGGCGGGGCCGCTCATCGCGCTGGGGGCGGTCGCCGAAGCTGCGCTGGGGGCGGTCGCCGAAGTCGCGGCGGGGCCGCTCATCGCGCTGGGGCCGGTCGCCGAAGCTGCGCTGAGGGCGGTCGCCAAAGTCGCGGCGGGGCCGGTCGTCGCGCTGGGGGCGGTCGCCGAAGCTGCGCTGAGGGCGGTCGCCGAAGTCGCGGCGGGGCCGCTCATCGCGCTGGGGGCGGTCGCCGAAGCTGCGCTGAGGGCGGTCGCCAAAGTCGCGCTGGGGGCGGTCATCGCGCTGAGGGCGGTCGCCGAAGCTGCGCTGGGGGCGGTCGCCAAAGTCGCGGCGGGGCCGGTCGTCGCGCTGGGGGCGGTCGCCGAAGCTGCGCTGGGGGCGGTCGCCAAAGTCGCGGCGGGGCCGCTCATCGCGCTGGGGCCGATCGCCGAAGCTGCGCTGAGGGCGATCCTCAAAATTGCGCTGAGGCCGGTCGTCGCGCTGGGGCCGGTCGCCGAAGCTGCGCTGGGGGCGGTCATCGCGCTGAGGGCGGTCGCCGAAGCTGCGCTGAGGGCGGTCGCCAAAGTCGCGGCGGGGCCGGTCGTCGCGCTGGGGGCGGTCGCCAAAGTCGCGCTGGGGCCGCTCATCGCGCTGGGGGCGGTCGCCGAAGCTGCGCTGAGGGCGGTCGCCAAAGTCGCGCTGGGGGCGGTCGCCGAAGCTGCGCTGGGGGCGGTCGCCAAAGTCGCGCTGGGGGCGGTCGCCAAAGTCGCGGCGGGGCCGCTCATCGCGCTGGGGGCGGTCGCCGAAGCTGCGCTGGGGGCGGTCGCCAAAGTCGCGCTGGGGGCGGTCGCCAAAGTCGCGGCGGGGCCGGTCGGAGCCACCCATGGCCACGATACTACGGCGGCGGCGGAATGGCGCGTCCGCGCCAGCGGCATCGCCATCCTCGGATGGGCGCCCGCCCACGTGCTGCCAGAGGCCCTCGACCTCGGCGTCGGTCAGCAGCCGCCACTGGCCGAGCGGCAGATCGCCGATGGTCAGCGAGCCTTCGCGCACGCGGATGAGGCGCTTCACCTCGTAGCCCAGCAGCTTGGCGACCTCGCGGATCTGGCGCTTGCGGCCCTCGTGCAGCACGATCCGCACCCACGCGCCGTCGTCGGTCTTCTCCTGCAGGTCGACCCAGGCCGGGGCGGTCATCTCGCCCTCGATCTCCACGCCCTCGCGCCAGTCGCGCAGCGCATCGGCATCGGGTGCGCGGTCGAGCAGGGCGCGGTACTCTTTTTCCACGTGGAAGCTGGGGTGGGTCAGCCGCTGGGTTAGCGCGCCGTCGTCGGTCATCAGGATCAGGCCCTCGCTGTCCTGGTCGAGCCGACCGACGGGGAAGAGCCGCGACTCGCTCTCGACCAGCTCCACCACGGTGGGGCGGTTGTGGGTGTCCTCGGCGGTGGAGATCACGCCGGTGGGCTTGTTCAGCATGATGTAGGTGCGCGGCTGCGGCTTTTTCAGCGGTGCGCCATCAACGAGGATCTGGTCGGCCTCGGGGTCGACTCGTGCGCCCAATGTGTGCATCACCTTACCATTCACCGTCACGCGGCCTGCGGCAATCAGCTCCTCGCAATCGCGCCGTGAGGCGATCCCAGCTGCTGCCAGTACTTTCTGTAGTCGTTCTGCGCTCAACGTAGCTACCCCTTGTTCATCTGCCGCGAGCTATTGGCGCGGCTTTTAGGCGCACAGACACCCTGCCTGTGCGTAAAACACAGAAGATCCCTGCCCACACGCACGGTCGAACCGACGTGATCGGATCAAGCGCTCTTGCGCTTGTGCTTTCGATTTACATAACCATTGGGCGAGTCGTGACGTTTGCTCATTCCGGCGCGGCGATAGCGGCGCCTCATTCATATGCGGTCCTAGCGTGTGCTAGGCTTTTCTCCACGGCGCGAACAAAGCTACAGGGTAGCGCGCTCTAGACGGTGGCGATATGCTGGCAGTGGAAACCCCTGCCGTAGGCCGCAGTTCGTGCCTGATGCTGGCGCATGGGTACACGAGCGGCAGTTGAAAGAGCACCGGGACTGTAGGCTATGATGTGCGGACGAATTGATTATACCATAAGTTTGCCCGGCGTATAGCGCCTTACGCGGCGCTCTCTGCGCCCTGGGAGGTGCGGCACAATACACTGGTATAATCGTGCGGGCTGGCTACCAGCGCAGGCATGTGAGTAGGGGAGATCTGTGATATGGCCGATTCGGCTGCTTCGGCAGGGCGGCGAAGGCTCGCGCCGCCGCTCTTGGCCGCCTATCTGCTGGGGGCGGGCGGGCTGGTGTGGCTGGCCTACCCCCTGGTGGCCCGCTGGCTGCGCTGGATCAGCAGGATGATGCTGTACCCCTACCCCGCCGACGGGCTAGAGGGCACGCTGCTCTCGCAGGCGCACCTGCTGTGGTTGGGCAAGGCGCTGTACCAGCCGTTCGAGCGCTACGCCTTTGTTTCCTCGCCCTACCCGCCGTGGCACCCGCTCATCCTGGGCTTCGCCGACCAGTTTGCCGGGCCGCATGTGTTCTGGTCGGGCCGGGTGGTCTCGCTGGCGGCGGGCGCGCTGGTGCTGCTGGCGGCGGGCGCGCTGGCCTGGTATGGCGGGCGCTCGTGGGCTGGCGGCCTGCTGGCGGTGATCTTCCTGATCAGCGCGCCGCCCTTCGCGCTGTGGGCCACCCGCATCAAGCCCGACATGTATGCCCTGCTGTGGACTGCGCTGGGGCTGCTGTGCGCCGGGCTGGCGCTGCGGCGCGGCGGGCGCGCGGCGGGCCTGGGGCTGCTGGCCGCGCTGTGCTTTGCGCTGGCCTTCTTCACCAAGCAGACCGCGCTGGCCGCGCCGCTGGCGGCTGGCGGCGCAATGCTGCTGGCCGATCTGGCGGTCTACGGGCGCGATCGCAGCGCTGGCCTCTGGCGCGCGGCCAGCCGCCGCACGCTGGCATTTGGCCTCGGCTACGTTCTGATGGTGGGCGTCGTGTGGCTGCTGCTGGATGGCTGGTCGGGCGGGCAGTTCACCTTCCACATCTGGACCCAGCACCGCAATGCGGCGTGGTCGCTGCAGCTGATGGGGAAGTATGTCGCGCTGCTGGCACCCTACTGGCCGATGCTGCTGCTGGCGCTGGGCGTGTTCGCGCTGGCGCGGCGCGAGCCGGTGGCCCCGCTGCTGGGCTGCTATCTGCTGCTGGTGCCGTTCACGCTGCTGGGCGCGGGCAAGACTGGCGCGAACCACAACCACCTGCTGGAGAGCCTGCTGGCCCTGGCGCTGGGCGGCGGCGTGGTGTTTGGCCACGCGCTGCGCCGCCCGCCGCTGGCCGCGCTGGTCGCCGCCGCCGTGGCGCTGCAGCTGTGGCTGTGCGCCACGCCGCCCGCCTGGTACGGCGGCGAGCTGGTGCTGCGCGAGACCCCCGAGCGCTATGTGGCCTTCATCCGCAGCGTGCCTGGCGAGGTGCTGGCCGATGACCCCGGCCTGCTGTATATGGTGGGCAAGCCGCTGCGCTACGACGACCCCTCGGGCTTTGGGCCGGTGGCCTTCAGCGGCCTGTGGGATCAGAGCGGCCTGGTGGATGATATCCGCCAGCGGCGCTTTGCCGCCATCCTCATCCCGCCCGATGTCGATGAGGGCAGCGAGGATGTGAGCGGGCGATGGACGCCGCAGATGCTGGATGCCATCCGGGCGAGCTACCGCGTGCTGTTCCGCGATACGCTCACGGTCTATGTTCCCTGCGAGTAGGCAGCGCCGCAACAAGAAGGGCCGCAGCTCGGTTGAGCTGCGGCCCTTCTGTATCTTCCCACCTGCTGGCTACTGCCCGACAGGCACCTGCTCGGCAACCCCGGCATCCACCCGCACCAGCGAGGCGCTGAACCAGCCGGTCTTACCGCGCGGGTTGGTCACCTTGTACCACGCGCCGTCGGCGCTCTTGGCCACCAGCACCACAGTCTCGCCGGCGTTGTTCTGGTCAACCACGTCGCTCTGGGTGCTGGGCGCGGTGCGCAGGTTGCCGCCGTTCCAGACATAGCCGGTCAGCTGGCTGCCCGTGCTGGCGGGTGTGGGCGGGGGGGTATTGCCGCTGGCGGTGGGCGCGGGCGTCGGCTCCATGGTCGGCTCGGGGGCGGGCGCGCTGCCCTCCACGGGAACCTTGGCCGCAACCTCGGGGGCGACGGTCAGCAGCGAGGCGCTGAACCAGCCCGTCGTGCCACGCGGGTTGGTCATTTTGTACCACACGCCGTCCTTGCTCTTCTCGATCAGCGTCACCACCTCGAAGGCGTTGTTCTGATCCAGCACCTTGCCGTTGAAGTTCGGCTGATCGCGCACGTTGCCGCCATTGCGCACTGTGCCGGTGAGCGTGGATGTGGCGGTGGGCGTGGGCGCTGTGGTGGCGGTGGCGCTCACCACGGCGGTGGCCTTGACGGTGGCGGTGGGCTTGGCAGTGGGCTTGGGCGTCGGCGTGGTGGCGCTGGCGTAGAAATCGTTGCTGTAGATCTGTGGCACGGTCAGCGTGGCCGCGTCGGCGCTCACCTGCGCGCCATCCGCCCCAGCCGCGCTGAGGGCGATGGTGTAGGCCTTATTTTTGCTGGGCGTGGGGGCGCTCGGGTTTTTGCTCAGGTTGATCTGGATCTTGCCGCCAGCGACCGTCCCGGTGGCGGTCTCGGGGGTGAACCAAGCGAAGGGCTGGCCATCCTCAAGCAGCTGCGCTGTCACCTGGGTGCCGCCGGGCATGTTGGTGTTGGCCTGCACCAGGATGCGCGTCGGGTTGCTGAGCGTGGCGCTCACCTCGGTGATGCTGGCTGGCTCGGGCGTGGGCGTCAGCGGCGGCTGCGATGTGGGCTGCAGGATGTTGACCAGCACGATGATCGTGCCGATCAGCAGCACCAGGGCCACGCCCAGCAGCACCTTGGCAGCCATGGGCGCGTTGCGGATGCGGGTGCCCAGGGTCTCTGGCTCTTTGATGTCGGGGTTGGTGTAATCTATAGGCTGGCCAAAGTCTGGCGGGGGAAGTACCTCATCCGTTTTCTTGCGCTGCCTCTGCATAATAAAGAGGACGGCGAGGACGATGCCGAGACCCCCAATAATGAAGGGAAGATATTCCATGTGTGCGGACTCCATTACTGCACGGGCGCTTAGATCCTGCGTGCACGCTCATCAAACCTCATCATATGATAACCTGTATTATTGTGCAAGCCTGAAATCGTGATTAGGTAGCAGTATGGCCTTGTATCGTGCAGATACGCTTGGGCCTTAGCTGGGTTGCTGTTAGGATTTTAACCCATTACACAACCATGGTATCAAAATCCATGGCCCCAATACCATAGCGTGTGAAGTTAGGTGACAATCCGCTCACAGTGGCGGCGGCGCGCTTGTGGCGGATAGCACATTGTACGCGAAAGCATGCGTGGTATAATGGCCACGTGTTTGCACCAGGAGCCATATCGATGAAAGAATTCTTCCGGCGGAATAAAAAGAGCTTTGCGCCTTCGCAGCGCGAGGACGAGCCGCAGATCCCTGAGAATCTATGGGTGAAATGCCCATCGTGCCGCGAGCTTATCTACCAGAAGCAGCTGCTCGATAACCTGAAGGTCTGCCCCAAGTGCAGCCATCATATGCGTCTGGTGCCAGCAGAATGGCTGGGCCTGCTTGATGCAGACTCGTTTGTCGAATACGACGCCGATCTGTGGCCCGCCGACCCGCTGGGCTTTGTGTCGCCCAAAGAGACCTACGCCGACAAGCTGCAGACGGTGCAGGCCCGCCTGGGCCAGGCCGACGCGGTGGTGAGCGGCGTGGGCACGATCGACGGCCTGCAGCTGGCGATCGCCATCTGCGACTTCTCGTTCATCGGCGCATCTATGGGCAGCGTCTATGGCGAAAAGATGACCCGCGCCGCCGAGCGCGCCGCCGAGCTGGGCATCCCCCTGCTCACCATCAACTCCAGCGGCGGGGCGCGCATGCAAGAGGGCGTGATCTCGCTGATGCAGATGGCCAAGATCAGCATGGCGCTCACACGGCTGCACGCGGTGCGCCAGCCCCACATCTCGCTGCTGGTCGACCCGTGCTTCGGCGGCGTGCTGGCCTCCTACCCCTCGGTGGCCGACGTGATCATTGCCGAGCCTGGCGCGAACATCGGCTTTGCCGGCAGCCGCGTGGTGAGCCAGACGATCGGCGGCAAGATGCCCGCCAAGCACCAGACCGCCGAGTATATGTACGAGCACGGCATGGTCGACATGGTCACGCCGCGCGGCGAGCTGCGCCCGGTGCTCTCGCGGCTGCTGCTGCTCTACAGCCAGAAAGAGACCGCCGTGCCCGCGCTCCCCACGCTGGAGCCAGCCCTGGCCGAGCGCCAGACGCCCTAGGTGCATGCGGCCCTGCAGATCGCGACAAGGATAGTTTGAATGACCTCACTAGAGACCACTGAAACGCTTTCTACCTGGGATCGTGTGCAGCTTGCGCGCAATGTGCAGCGCCCGCACACCTTAGATTTTGTCCGCGGTCTGTGCGAGAACTTCGTCGAGCTGCACGGCGACCGGCGCTTCGGCGACGATGTGGCGATCGTCGGCGGGCTGGCCAGCTTCGATGGCCGCACCGTGATGGTGATCGGCCACCAGAAGGGCCGCAACACCCGCGAGAACGTGCAGCGCCACTTTGGCATGCCCAAGCCCGAGGGCTACCGCAAGGCGCTACGGCTGTTCCGCCACGCCGAGAAGTTCGGCATCCCCCTGCTCTGCTTCATCGATACCCCAGGGGCCGACCCCGAGCGCGAGTCCGAGGAGCGCGGCCAGGCCAACGCCATCGCCGAGTGCATCATGACCATGACCAACCTGCGCGTGCCGATCATCGCCACGATCATCGGCGAGGGTGGCTCGGGCGGCGCGCTGGCCATCGGCGTGGCCGACCGCCTGCTGATGATGGAGAACGCCATCTACTCGGTGATCACCCCCGAGGGCTGCGCATCGATCCTCTGGCGCGACGCATCCAAGGCCCCCGATGCGGCCAAGGCCATGCGGATCATCGCCAGCGACGTGCACGAGCTGGGCGTGGCCGACGCCGTGGTGGCCGAGCCGGAGGGCGGCGCGCATGTCGACCACGTGGCCGCTATCGCCGCGGTTGGCGAGCACATCCGCCGCCACTTTGCCGACCTCGACAAGCTGGGCCTGGATGTGCTGCTGGGCCAGCGCTACGACAAGTACCGCCGGATCGGCGCGTTCTACGAGCAGCAGCAGGAGCTGTCGGGCCTGCGCGAGAAGATCGGCCCGCTGCCCTTCGCCTGATCTGCGCCCCGCACGGCGGCCAGCGGCGCGATGCCGCTGGCCGCTTTTTTGTGCATCCGGCCCCCGCCATCCCCACGTACTATGGCACACGAACGTGAAAAGTAGTACGAATGCGCTATCCACACCCTTGACGCACGTTCTTCAGGTTGCTATAATTCCCAGACACCCGGTATACCGGGCCTCCCTCGATTGATCCCAAGTCTCAAGCTGTATAGCGGTTGTTTCGCACCGACGCAGAGCCGCATACTTGCACCTACCCAGCCCGCACAGAGCCCACCTCTGTAAGAATTGTGACACCACCGAACCCTAACTTGGTTCTCGGATCAACGGTGCCACTACGGGCCAGGACGCGTCGCGAACGACGATTGGCACATTTGCAGGACTGCCAGACAGTACCCAGCCCCGCTGGGTCGGCGGTCACTTGTGATTCACTTGGCATACCTCTCGTTCGGTATGCAGGTGAGTGTGGCAGTAGTCAGGAGGCTTTCGATGACAGTTCAGACCGGCTCGGCGTTGTTACAGTCGATCAGCGAGCTGCAGGATCAGCGCACCTTCCAGGAGCTCAACTGGAGCGGCGCATTTGCAGACTACCTCGACATCGTGTCTCAGGACCCCAAGGTGACACGCAACGCCTTCCAGCGAATCTACGACATGATCATGTCGTATGGCAGCGAAGAGTTTGTTGATGCAAAGAAGCGCCTCATCCGCTACCGGTTTTTCAGCGACACATCCTTCGATCAGAACGACGCTATTTTTGGGCTTGAGATTCCCCTGATGCGCCTGGTGAACTTCTTCAAGGGCGCGGCCAAGGGCTACGGCACCGAGAAACGCGTGCTGCTGCTGCACGGCCCGGTCGGCTCGTCGAAATCCACGATCGTGCGCCGCCTCAAGCGCGGGCTTGAGCACTACTCGCGCCGCGAGGATGGCGCGCTCTACACCTTCGACTGGTACATGGGCGAGATCCCCGACGGCAAGGGCTGGGACTATGCCAGCGCGGCGCAGGAGGAGTGGGAGCCGTGCCCCATGCACGAGGATCCGCTGCGGCTCATCCCCCGCGACCTGCGCGAGCGCTTCTTGGCCGATTTCAACGCGGGCAAGCCCGATGATGAGCAGGTGTCGATCGTGGGCGATCTCTGCCCTGCCTGCCGCTACAACTTCAAAGACCTGATGCTGCGCTACAAGGGCGACTGGAGCAAGCTCATCCGCCATGTGCGGGTGCGCCGCCTGATCTTCAGCGAGCAGGACCGCATGGGCATCGGCACGTTCCAGCCCAAGGATGAGAAGAACCAGGACTCGACCGAGCTGACCGGCGACATCAACTACCGCAAGATCGCGATCTACGGCTCGGACTCCGACCCGCGCGCCTTCAACTTCGATGGCGAGTTCAACATCGCTAACCGCGGCGTGATCGAGTTCGTCGAGATGCTCAAGCTCGATGTGGCCTTCCTGTACGACCTGCTCGGCGCATCGCAGGAGCACAAGATCAAGTCCAAGAAGTTCGCCCAGACCGATATCGATGAGGTGATCATCGGGCACACCAACGAGCCAGAGTACCGCCGCCTGGAGAACAACGAGTTCATGGAGGCGCTCAAGGACCGCACGGTGCGCATCGACATCCCCTACATCACCCGCCTGCGCGATGAGATCCAGATCTATGAGCGCGACTTCAACCGCAAGCGCGTGAAGGTGCACATCGCCCCGCACACCCTGGAGGTGGCGGCTATGTGGGCGGTGCTGACCCGCCTGGAGGAGCCAAAGAAGCCGAACCTGACGCTGCTGCAGAAGATGAAGCTCTACAATGGCAAGACCCTGCCCGGCTTCACCGAGGACAACATCAAGGAGCTGCGCAAAGAGGCCAACCGCGAGGGCATGGAGGGCATCTCGCCCCGCTACATCCAGGACAAGATCTCGAACGCGCTGGTCTCGTTCCAGCAGGATGGCTATATCAACCCCTTCATGGTGCTGAACGAGCTGGAGAGCGGCCTGAAGAACCACGCACTGATCAGCAACGAAGAGGCCCGCAAGCGCTACAAAGATCTGCTCTCGGTGGTGAAGGAAGAGTACACCGAGATCGTCAAGAACGAGGTGCAGCGCGCGATCTCCGCCGACGAGGAGGCGATCAAGCGGCTGTGCGGCAACTATATCGACAACATCAAGGCCTACACCCAGCGCGAGCGGGTGCGCAACAAGTTCACCGGCCAGATGGAAGAGCCGGACGAGCGACTGATGCGCTCGATCGAGGAGAAGATCGACATCCCCGAGTCGCGCAAGGATGACTTCCGCCGCGAGATCATGAACTACATCGGCGCGCTGGCGATCGAGGGCAAGACCTTTGACTACAAGACCAACGAGCGGCTGCACAAGGCGCTGGAGCTGAAGCTGTTCGAGGACCAGAAGGACTCGATCAAGCTGACCTCGCTGGTATCGCGCGTGATCGATAAGGACACCCAGGAGAAGATCGACGTGGTCAAGTCGCGCCTCATCCGCGATTTCGGCTACAACGACCAGAGCGCGACCGATGTGCTGAACTATGTGGCCAGTATCTTCGCACGTGGCGACACCAAGAATTAGGGTCGCGGGCGCGGGCGGGGGCTGGTGCTCGGCGCAAGGGAGCGCACGCCACTAGCCCCGGCCCTGGCCTCGGCTGAAGGCAAACGTATGTCCATGCGTCGTGTTGAGCGCGATCTGGGCCGGTTTCGCCAGATCGTGCGAGGAAAAATAAAGAAAGACCTGCGCAAGTATATGTCGCAGGGCGAGATGATCGGGCGTCAGGGCAAGCGCTATGTCTCCATCCCCATGCCGCAGATCGACATCCCGCAGTTTCGCTATGGCTCGAAGCAGGGCGGCGGCGTGGGCCAGGGCGAGGGCGATGTGGGCGACCCGATCGGCCAGGGCGACGGCCAGCCCGGCCAGGGCCAGGCCGGCAGCGACCCTGGCCAGCACGTGGTCGAGGTGGACATCACCATCGAGGAGCTGGCCCAGATCATCGGCGAGGAGCTGCAGCTGCCCAACATCCAGCCCAAGGGCCGCAAGACTATTATCTCGCAGAAGGATCGCTACTCCGGCATCCGCAAGGTCGGCCCCGACTCGCTGCGCCACTTCAAGCGTACCTACCGCGAGGCGCTGCGTCGCCAGATCGCCTCGGGCGAGTACAACGCCAAAGACCCCGTGATCGTGCCCATCCGCGAGGATATGCGCTACCGCTCGTGGAAGGTGACCCAGCAGCCCGAGTCCAACGCCGTGATCATCTACATGATGGATGTCTCTGGCTCCATGGGCAGCGAGCAGAAGGAGCTGGTGCGCATCACCGCCTTCTGGATCGAGACCTGGCTGCGCTCGCAGTACAAGGAGATCGACATCCGCTATATCGTGCACGACGCGGCGGCCAAGGAGGTCGACCAGGACACGTTCTACCACCTGCGCGAGGGCGGCGGTACCAAGATCTCCTCGGCCTACAAGCTCTGCATCAAGCTGATCGAGGAGCGCTACCCGCCGGATGAGTGGAACATCTACCCCTTCCACTTCTCCGACGGCGACAACTGGGGCGGCGGCGATACCCGCGAGTGCGTGGACCTGCTGCGCAGCTACCTGCTGCCCAAATCCAACCAGTTCTGCTATGGCCAGGTGCGCTCGCTCTACGGCTCGGGCCGATTCGCCCACGACCTAGAGGAGTACCTGGGCCGCGAGGAGAACCTGATGGTCTCGGAGATTGCCGACCGGGATGATATCTACGATGCGATCAAGGCGTTCCTTGGAAAAGGCAAGTAGTATGCTGAGGGTGTCGGGTTAGGTATGGCAGCGGGTATGCTGCGGCCCTCGCCCCGCACACTCAGCCCTCATAAATATGAAAAATACCCGCCTCCCCCCCGAACTCCAGGCCGCATGGGAAGAGATAGAAGGATACGCCAAGCACTACGGCCTTGACTTCTACCCGATCATCTTCGAGGTGCTCGACTACCGGACGCTCTACGAGACAGCAGCGCTCGGTGGCTTCCCCACGCGCTACCCCCACTGGCGGTTTGGCATGGACTTCGACCAGCTGATCAAGGGCCACGTGTGGCTGGGGTCGACGATCTACGAGATGGTGATCAACACCAGCCCTTCCTACGCCTACCTGCTGGAGGGCAACGAGCATGTGACGCAGAAGATGGTGATGGCGCACGTCACTGGCCACGTTGATTTTTTTAAGAACAACATGTGGTTTGCCCACACCAACCGCAAGATGCTGGATGAGATGGCCAACCACGCCTCGCGCGTCCAGCGCATCATCGACCGCTACGGCTACGATGTGGTCGAGGATTTCATCGACACTTGCCTCTCGCTGGAAAACCTGATCGACTACCACGCGCCCTACATCAAGCGCCACGAGTCGCAGTCCGAGCAGCCGATCATGGATGACGACGACCCCCAGGTGGCGCGCGGGCTGCGGGTGGATCGCGACTACATGAAGGGCTACATCAACCCGCCCGAGTTCCTAGCGGCCCAGCAGCGGCGCATGGATGAGGAGGAGGCGAAGTCGCGGCGCTTCCCCGAGAGCCCGCAGAAGGACATCCTGCTGTTCCTGATGACCTACGCGCCGCTGGAGCGCTGGCAGCACACCATCCTGGAGATCATCCGCGACGAGGCCTACTACTTCGCGCCCCAGGGCATGACCAAGATCCTGAACGAGGGCTGGGCCTGCCTCACCGCCAACGCGCGGATCTACACCCAGCGCGGCCTGCTGCCCATGCGCGAGGTGGTGGAGCAGCGCATGGACGCCACGGTGCACGACGGCGCGGCGCGCCAGCGCGTGTACGACTGGGCGCACCTGCCCGACCGCGAGACAGTGCGCATCCGCACGCGGCGCGGCTTTGTGCTGGATGGCTCGGCGACGCACCGTGTGCTGCTGGCCGATGGCGCGTGGCGGCGGCTGGATGCGCTGGCCGAGGGCGCGCGGCTGCGTGTGAGCGCTGGCCCCGACCTGTGGCCCGATGCGCCAGCCGAGCGCGGCGGGCGCTGGGCGGACCAGATCCAGCCGGTGGAGCCTGCGCCTGGTGCGCTGTGGCAGGCCGGGCCGCGCGGCGGTGTGGCGGTGTCCGCGCCTGCGACGCGCGGGGTGCGCGCTCCAGCGCATGTGGATGCGCCATTTGCCGCGCTGCTGGGAACGCTGGCCGCTGCCGGGCAGATCGATGCGGCCAGCGGTGTGGTGACGGCCTCGTTTGATACGCTGGTGCAGGCGCGGCGCTTCGCGGCCCTGGCCAGCGCCGCGCTGGGGCTGGATGCCGAGCTGGCCCAGCGCGGCGACCTGTGGCTGGCCGCCCTGGCCGGGCGCGGCCTGCTGCCGCTGCTGGCCCACCTGGGCCTTACGGCGTACACCGCCGGGCGCGGCCACATCCCCGAGGCCATCCTGCGCTCGCCAAGGGCGGTGGCGGCGGCCTTCCTGCGCGGCCTGGCCGATGGGCTGGGGCGCGTGGGCGCGGGCCTGCTGGCGCTGGAGGGCCTGGGCGAAACGGCCAGCATGCACGCCCAGCTGCTGCTGCTGAACTTCGGCATCCTTTCCACCCGCACGCAGGGCGAGGGCCAGCGGTGGCGCTGCGAGCTTGCGGGTGCGTCGGCGCGGCTTTTTGCCCAGCAGATCGGCTGCAGCGATGCGGGGCGGCAGGCCCTGCTGCTGAGCGGCGCGGCGGATGCCGAGGACTGGACCGATGAGGTGGTGGAGATCAGCCGGGGCCGCGCCGATGTGTACGACATCTCGGTGACGCAGACGCACGCCTACGCGGCGCAGGGCCTGATCAACCACAACAGCTTCTGGCACTCGGAGATCATGACCAAGAAGGCCCTGCGCGACGACGAGGTGATCAGCTTCGCCGACCTGCACTCGGGCGTGGTTGCCACTAGCCAGCAGCGGCTTAACCCCTACAAGCTGGGGCTAGAGCTGCTGCGCGATGTGGAGGAGCGCTGGAACAAGGGTCGCTTCGGCAAGGAGTATGAGGAGTGTGAGGATATCGCTGCCAAGAAGCAGTGGGATAAGAACCTGGGGATCGGGCGGCAGAAGCTGTTCGATATCCGGCGCTTCTACAACGACGTGACCTTCATTGACGAGTTCCTGACCCCCGAGTTCTGCCTTGAGCACAAGCTGTTCAGCTTCCGCTATAACCGCGACACGGATGTGTACGAGATCGCGTCGCGCGAGTTTAAAGAGGTGAAGGAGAAGCTGCTCTTTCGCCTAACAAACTTCGGCCAGCCGTTTATCTATGTTGAGGATGGCAACTACAACAACCGCGGCGAGATCTACCTGCGCCACCGCCACGAGGGGGTGGATCTGAAGATGGACTATGCCCGCGAGACCATGCGCAACATCCACAAGATCTGGACCCGCCCCGTGCACCTTGAGTCGCTGATCGAGGACAAGCGCCGCCTGATATCGTTCGACGGGCGCGACTACACCGAGCGCAAGCTCGACTAGGCCCAGCTGGCTGCTGGCCACACTCCATGGAGGTATGGCATGACTCTGGGAAAACTGCTGCGCGATGAGCTGAAGCAGCGCTTTGATGCTGATATGCAGTATGGCAACGTCATCACAGTGGAGAACGAGCGCGGCCAGGCCACTATCCGCCTGACCGACTTCGACCGCTACAGCGCCACCATGCGCGCCCTGACGGTGGCCTGCGGCCCCGACACCGGCGAGGACGCCCGCGCCTTCCTGAGCGCCAAGGCGGCCTCGATCGCCCGCGCCCTGAGCTACCTAGAAGAGCCGCTGGCGGTGTGGGAGCTGGATGGCGGGGCACAATTGGCCCAGCTGCGCTCCTCGCCGCCGCTGCGCGAGGGAGATGACATAAGCTACTGGGAGATCGAGCTGCAGGCTGGCGCGCAGCCCAGCGCCACGCTGGCGCGCTACCGCTGGTCGCCTGGCATGCCCGAGCGCGAGTCGCTGGTGTACCCGGCCACCTACGCCACGCTGGCGCGGATCACCGACAGCCTAGTGGAGGCGCTAACCGAGGCGTAGCTCTTGTTGTGTTGTCTGGCGCGGGCGGGCAGGGCAGGGTGCCCTGCCCGCCCGCGCTGTGTGTTGCGCTATACTAGGCCGATGAGCGCGGCGCGTTGGCGTGCCGCCATACCCGAGAGATGCGCAGACCATGGTGAAGAGAGCGAACCCCCAGCCGCTGGCCCAGCTGCTGGCCTGGGCCGCCGCCGAGCTTGGCTCGGCCAGCCCCACCCCCCGGCTCGATGCCGAGCTGCTGATGGCCGAGGCCCTGGGCGGCTGGAGCCGCGCCCGCGTGCTGGCCGAGGCCCAGCACACCCCCACCCCCCAGCAGCAGGCCGCATTCGAGCGCATGGTGCAGCGGCGCGCGCAGCTGGAGCCGGTGGCCTATATCATCGGGCGGCGCGAGTTCTACGGGCTAGATTTCGAGGTGACGCCCGACACCCTGGTGCCGCGCCCCGAGACCGAGCTGCTGGTGGAGCTGGCCCTGGCGGCGGCGCGGCGCATGGTGCGCGACGGCGCTCGCCAGGTGGATGTGGCCGATATCGGTACGGGCACGGGCTGCATCAGCGTGGCGGTGGCCGCCAACTGCACGGCGGCGCGGGTGCTGGCGGTGGATCTCTCGGCGGCGGCGCTGGCGGTGGCGGCGCGCAATGTGGCCCGCCACCGGCTGGGCGCCCAGGTGCGGCTGGCCCAGGGCGATCTGCTGGGGCCGCTGGGCCAGCCCGTGGATCTGCTGCTGAGCAACCCGCCCTACACCATCCTGGCCGATATCGACGAGAACGTGCGGCGGCACGAGCCGCACCTGGCGCTGGATGGCGGCCCCGACGGCCTCGACCTCTACCGCAGGCTGCTGGCCGACGCGCCCGCCCGGCTGGCCCCCGGCGGCGTGGTCATCCTAGAGATCGGCGACACCCAGGGCGCGGCGGTGGCCGCGCTGGCGCGGGCCGCCTTCCCAGGCGCGGCGGTCGAGGTCTACCGCGACCTTGCTGGGCTGGATCGAGTGGTGCTGGTAGATACGGGCGGCGGGCGGTGAAATTGCCTATTGCACCCGATCATACCATCCGCTATAATGACTACCGCTTTGCGGCCTGATCCTGCGATAAACAAACAGGCCAGATCCCGAAGGACCTGGCCTGTGCTTTTTTTGTCAGCCGTACTAGCGAGCCTTGGTCATCGTCTTAAGGCACTTGGTGCAGAGCTTGACTCGCACCTGAGCGCCATCGGAGAGGGTAAGGGTCGCCTTCTGGACATTCGGCTTGAAGAGGCGATTGGTTTTGGGGGCGCGGCGGAACCAACCACCACCACCCTGGTGCTGGATGCTTCGACCAAAAACCGGCTTCTTGCCGCAGATCTCACAGGTAGCCATTGTAGAATAACCTCCTCGGCGTAGGCCGAGCAATTCAATGAGTTTTGCTTTCAGCACTAGTGTGGCAATATACCACATGGTTCCCTGATTGGCAAACACATGGAGCAGCTATGGAGCATGTGAATGTCGCTAATCAGCGGCAGCTGCCCGCAGGGAAGATCGAGGTAGCCCCGCGTGCTATCGCGACTATCGCTGCCGAGACAGTGGGTGCCGCCTATGGTGTGGTGGGCATGGCCCCGCGCAACCTGGCCGAGGGTGTGGCCCACGTGCTGCGCAGGCAGGATGCGCACAAGGGCGTCGATGTCCACGTGCGCGGCGACGCCATTATCATTGATCTGTATATTATTGTCGCCTATGGCACCCGTATCGCCGAGGTGGCGCGCAACGTGCGCGACACCGTGCACTACGCGGTCGAGCACGCCCTAGGTATGCCCGTGGCCGAGGTGAATGTTCGGATCCAGGGCCTTCAGATGCAGGATGACGCTACATGAGCAATTTAGTCGGGGGGCGGGGCCTGGCTGCCGACCACGCCGCGGCGTGGACTGGCGAGCAGCTGCTGGCGGCGTTTCGCGCCGGGGCGCGCTGGCTCGAACAGCACGCCGATATGATCAACGCGCTGAATGTGTTTCCGGTGCCAGATGGCGATACCGGCACCAACATGGCCCTGACCATGAATGGCGCGGTGCAGGATGTCGCGGCGGATGCGTCGTGCGCGGCGGTGGCCGATAGGGTGCGCTACTGGGCGATCATGCGCGGGCGCGGCAACTCGGGGATCATCCTCTCGCAGGTGCTGCGCGGCATGGCGCTGGGCCTGGCCGGCCACGAGACGATGGACGGCCAGGCCCTGGCCGACGCCCTGGCCCAGGCCAGCGCCACGGCCTACAAGGCGGTGATGAAGCCGATCGAGGGCACCATGCTCACCGTCATCCGCGAGGCCAGCGAGGCCGCGCGCGCCGCCGCCGCAGCAGCAGGCGCGACGGTGGCCGAGGTGCTGGCCGCCACCGTGCGCGGTGCCGAGGAGTCGGTGGAGCGCACGCCCACGCTGCTGAAGACCCTGCGCGACGCGGGCGTGGTCGACTCGGGCGGCAAGGGGCTGGCCATCCTGTTCGAGGGCATGCGCCGCTATGCCTACGGCGAGGCGCTGGACGCGGGGCACACCGCCGTGGCCGCCTCGGCTATGTCGTTCGAGGACATCCACGGCCCCGATGACTTTGGCTACTGCACCAACTTTATCGTGCGCGGCCAGGGCATCCCCTTCGACGAGTTCCGCGCCACCCTGGCCGCCATGGGCGAGTCGGCGGTGATCGTGGGCGACGAGGAGCTGGTGAAGGTCCACATCCACATGCTGCGCCCCGGCGAGGCCCTGAACTACGCCATCGGCTTCGGGGCGCTCACCGGCATCGAGATCACCAACATGGACATGCAGCGCGAGCAGCTGCACGCCGCCGCCCACACCGCCCCTGCCGCCGACAGCACGCCGCAGGGCAATGCCTCGCCCGAGGATGAGGCGCTGGGCCAGGTGGGCGTGGTGGCCGTGGTGCAGGGCGATGGCTTCGCCAAGATCTTCCGCAGCCTGCACGTGGGCCGCGTGATCTCGGAGCTGCAGCTGATGAACCCCAGCGCCGAGGATCTGCTGGCCGCGATCGACCAGCTGCCCCAGCAGCAGGTGGTCATCCTGCCCAACAACAGCAACGTGATCATGACCGCCCGCCAGGCCGCCGAGCTGAGCGCCAAGCAGGTGCATGTGGTGCCCACTCGCACCATCCCGCAGGGCATCGCCGCCATGTTCGGCTACAACTTCCAGGCCGACCTGGGCGAGAACGCCGAGGCCATGACCTCGGCCAGTACCGCTGTGATCACCGCCGAGGTGACGGTGGCCGTGCGCGACGCCACGGTGGAGGATATCGCCGTGCGCACCGGCCAGACCATCGGGCTGGTGGATGGCGACCTGGTGGTGGCCAGCGACACCGCCGAGCAGGCCATGGCCGAGCTGGCCCGCGCGCTCGACCTCGGCAACCGCGAGCTGGTGACGATATACTATGGCAAAGAGACGCCGCGCGATGCGGCGGAGGCGCTGTCACAATCGCTTCAGGAACAGTTCCCCGATCTGGCCTCGGTGGAGGTGCAGGAGGGCGGGCAGTCGCTGTATAACTACATTATCGCCGCCGAGTAGATCGGGCAACCCTGGCGAAACATAGCTCGGTGTCGCCGCGCAGATCGCACCGCCGCTGGCAGTGGCCAGCCGCCCCGCGATCCAGCTGGCCGCTGCCAGCACCTGGCGCGGCGACCGCGCGAATAGAAGGAGCCTACCATGGCAAAGATTAAAATTGTCACCGACAGCGCCTCGGATATACCGCTTGGCCTCGCGCACGAGCTCGGGATCGAGATCGTGCCGATCTATATCCACGTGGGCGATCAGACCTACCGCTCGGGCCTGGATATCACCAACGAGCCGTTCTACCAGCTGTTCCAGGACAGCAAGCAGCGCGTCTCCACATCCGCCCCGCCGCCGGTGGTGTTCGAGCAGATCTACCGCCGCCTGGCCGGCGACTACGACTACGTGTTCTCCATCCACACCTCGGCCCGCCTGAGCGGCACGCTGCACGCGGCCCAGCAGGCCAAGTCGCGGCTGCCCGCCTCGGCCACGCGCCTGGAGGTGCTGGATAGCAAGCTGGCATCCATGGCGCTGGGCCTGGTGGCCATCCACGCGGCCCGCGCCGTGCGCGACGGCATCGAGCCTGCGGCCTGCGCCCAGCTGATCAACCAGCTGATCCAGCACTGCCATATGGTGTTCTTCGTAGATACGATCGAGCACCTGGAGCACGGCGGTCGGCTGGCCATGGCCCAGTCGGTGCTCGGCTCGATGCAGCGCATCAAGCCGCTGATGCTGCTGGATGAGGGCGAGATCGTGCCCTACGAGCGCACCCGCACCCGCGCCAAGGCGATTGAGGGCCTCTACACCTTCGTCGAGGATTTCCCTAGGGTGGAGGAGGTGATCGCGATGTACGCCACCACGCCCGAGGACGTGGAGAAGTTCATGGAGAAGGTCGACCCGATCTTCCCGCGCGACCGCGTGCAGACCATGCAGTTCAGCCCCAGCATCGGGGCGCACCTTGGGCCGGGCGCGATGGGCGTGGCGGTGTTCGAGGGCATCGAGGGGATGATGGTCAAGCGCGAGTTCTAGCGCCGCGAGCGGCACGAGGGGGGAAGGGTGATCCACATCGTTGTTGATAGCGGGGCAGATCTGCCCGCCGATGTCGCCGCCGAGGCTGGCATCACGGTCATTCCGCTGCTGGTGAGCGTGGGCGGCGAGACGGTGCGCGACACCGACCTGCCGCGCCACCAGTTCTACGAGCGGCTGGTGTCCTCGTCGGCCATCCCGCAGACATCGTCGCCGCCGATCGGGCTGTTCGCCGACGCCTTCCGCAGCCTGACGGCCAACGGCGACGCGGTGCTATCGATCAGCCTCTCGGGGCGGCTCTCCTCCACCTACAGCGCGGCGCGCCAGGCCGCCCAGCTGGTGGATGGCGCGCAGATCGTATGCGTGGACAGCGGCACGGTGATCGCGCCGCTGGCCGAGCTGGCGCTGCTGGCGGCCCGCGCGGCCAGCCAGGGGGCCACTATGGATGATCTGGTGGCGCTGGTGCACCAGCGCCGCGCCCGCTCGGTGCTGCTGATCGGGCTGGACACACTGCGCTACCTGGAGAAAGGTGGGCGCATCGGGCCGCTGCGGGCCTTCCTGGGCACCATGCTCAGCGTGAAGCCCATTCTGGAGGTGCGCGAGGGCGAGGTGCTGCCGGTGGAGCAGGTGCGCACATCCAAGCGCATGCCGCCGCGCCTGATCGAGCTGGCCCGCGCGCGCGGCAGCTACGCCGCGCTAAGCGTGGTCTACACCACCGACCACGCCGCCGCCGCCGCCCTGGCCGATGCCTGCGCCGCCGCCGGGATGCTGCCCCGCGAGCAGATCGGCCTCATCCAGGCTGGCCCGGCGCTGGGCACCCACGTCGGCCCCGGCACGCTGGGCATCGGCGGCCTGCTGGTGGAGTAGGGGAACCGATTAACCACGACGGCGCGAAGGCACGAAGGGGAACAGAGAAGAGAAGGCGCGAGGGCGGGTGCTCTCGCGCTTGTTGTTGGCGCGTTTCTACGATAAATGACTGCGTTTCCCCAGACTATAATTTTCTAACGAAGGCGTAAACGGGAGCTGCTGGCCATAATTCCCACCGGAGCGAGCCAGCCACAATAATGGAATTGCCCCATTTTCCAATACTTGGAGCCTTGGTGGTAAAGAATCTTCGTGCCTTCGTGTCTTCGTGGTAAAAAGTGCTCTTCGAGGCGGCCAAGATTTGGTATGATAGAGCGAGACGCGCATATGTTCGGATTCTGTGGGTAGGACACATGGACGGGAAAGACGAGATCATCGCGCTGGGCAAGGCGCTGCGGCAGGAGCAGCTGGGCGGCTACGCCGACACCGCGCTAGGAGACGGCCTCGATCGCTACCTGGCGCAGTGGGGCGCGGGTGCCGAGGCCGCGCTGGCCAACGAGCCGGTGCAGCATGTGCTGGAGCTGCTGGGCGGCTACGCCGACTTCGACGTGGCCACACGGCGGGCCAGGGTGGATGTGGCGATCGACACGCTGCTGGGCATGTTCCGCCCGGCCCCCGCCGCGCCCGCCGCCCCCCGCCGCCCGGTGGCCGCCGTCAAGGCCGCGCCCGCGCGCAAGGCCCCGCTCACGCTCACCTCGCTGCTGGAGGAGGTGCCGGGCGTGGGCAAGCAGAACGCCGCCGCCTTCCGCAAGCTGGGCGTGCGCACCATCGAGGATCTGCTCTACCACTTCCCCAACCGCTACGACGACTTCTCCTCGCAGAAGCAGATCGCCGACCTAGAGATCGGCGCGACCGAGACGATCGTGGCCGAGGTGAGCGAGGTGCGCAGCTTCGGCACGCGCACCGGGCGCGGCGGGGTGGAGCTGCGGGTGGGCGACGATTCGGGCGACCTGAAGGTGACCTTCTTCGGCCAGCCCTGGCTGACCAAGCAGATCCACGAGGGCGACTGGCTGGTGCTGAGCGGCAAGGTGGACAGCTACATGGGCATGCGCCAGATGAACGCGCCCAAGTGGGAGCCGTACAGCGAGGACGAGCGCGTTCACACCGGGCGGCTGGTGCCGGTGCACCCGCTGACCAAGGGCCTGATCGAGCGCAACGCCCGCCGGATCATCAAGCAGGTGGTGGATGCCGCCGTGCCCCAGGTGCAGGAGCACCTGCCCGCCAGCGTGTGCGCCAGCGCCGGGCTGGTGCCCATCCAGCAGGCCCTGCAGCAGATGCACTTCCCCGACAGCAAGGAGCAGCTGGAGCAGGCGCGCACCCGGCTGGGCTTCGACGAGTTCCTCTACATCCAGCTGGGCGTGCTGCAGCGCAAGGTGCTGTGGCAGGGCGAGCGCGGCTACGCCATGCCGTTCAACCAGGATGTCCACGAGGATCTGCTGGCCAAGCTGCCCTTCGCCATGACGGGCGCGCAGGTGCGGGCGCTGGAGGCGATCTTCGCCGACATGGCCCGGCCTGTGCCGATGTCGCGGCTGCTGCAGGGCGATGTCGGCTCGGGCAAGACGGTGGTGGCGGCGGCGGCGGCGCTGCAGGCGGTGGCGGGCGGCTTCCAGGCCGCGATCATGGCCCCGACCGAGATCCTGGCCGAGCAGCACTACAAGGGCCTGCGCAAGATGCTGGCCGGGGTGCGCATCCCGCGCCAGAAAGAGGCGCTGGCCGAAGCCGCCACCCCAGCCGCCGTCGAGGGCGAGCTGTCGCTGGATGAGATGAAGCGCATCCTGGGCATCATGCCCGAGGACGATATGGGCGGCGAGGGCGTGCGGGTGGCGCTGCTGACGGGCAGCCTAGGTGCGAAGGATCGGCGCAAGGTGCTGGCGGCGATCGAGCACGGCGATGTGGACCTGATCATCGGCACGCACGCGCTGATCACCGAGAGCGTGCGCTACCACGCGCTGGGCCTGGCGATCGTGGATGAGCAGCACCGCTTCGGCGTGGAGCAGCGCCAGCGCCTGAAGGACAAGGGCTTCAACCCGCACCTGCTGGTGATGACGGCCACGCCCATCCCGCGCACGCTGACGCTCACCATCTTCGGCGACCTCGACACGGCGGTGCTGGATGAGCTGCCGCCGGGCCGCCAGGAGATCCGCACGCGCTGGGTGACGAGCGTGGAGCGCGACAAGGCCTACCGCCACATGCGCAAGGAGATCGCGGCGGGTCGCCAGGCCTATGTGGTCTGCCCGCTGGTGGAGGAGAGCGAGAAGGTCGACCTGCCATCCGCCGAGGAGATGTACGAGAAGCTGGCCAGCGAGATCTTCCCCGACCTGCGTGTCTGCCTCATCCACGGCAAGATGCTGCCCAGGGAGAAGGATCAGGTGATGATTGCCTTCCGCAACCACGAGTACGACATCATGGTGGCCACCGCCGTGATCGAGGTGGGCATCGATGTGCCGAACGCCACCACCATGCTGATCGAGGGGGCCGACCGCTTCGGGCTGGCCCAGCTGCACCAGTTTCGCGGGCGGGTGGGGCGCGGCGTGCACCAGAGCTTCTGCATCCTGGTGAGCGACCGCGAGAACGAGCAGACCAAGCAGCGCCTAGAGGCCATGGAGCAGACCACCGACGGCTTCAAGCTGGCCGAGATCGACCTGCAGCTGCGCGGCCCCGGCGAGTTCTTCGGCACGCGCCAGAGCGGCACGCCCGACCTGAAGGTGGCCCGCCTGGGCGACACGCGCCTGCTGGTGGCGGCCAACCGCGAGGCCCAGCGGCTGCTGGCCCTCGACCCCAAGCTGGAGCGTGAGGAGCACGCGCTGCTGAAGAAGAAGGTCGACCTGTTCTGGGCCGAGACTCTGAAGGCGGGCTAGGCCGCTCGGGATTCTTTACCACCAAGACTCCAAGACACCAAGGTCCAAAAGGGGGCGAATACCTCGAAGACGCGAAGGCACGAAGAGGATAACGTCCTCTCATGGGGTTGCTGCACCACCCTCCCCACCTGGCCCATGCGGCGAAGGTGCCGCTGGTGTTTTGATGGCCATATGCGCGAACACCAGCCGCCAGGAGACAGCATAGGAATACCCAAGATTGGCCTCCAGGGCCACTCCCCTGGCGGGGTTCCAAGGGCGCGTAGCCCTTGGCGCCGCCCGCATAGGGCATTCACCCACCAACCAAGACCCCGGTGTATCGCTGTTGAGAAACCTTTGAGAAACAAGCGTCAGGCCGACCAGATAATGCTGCACGCATTGCCTAGGGTCGGCCTGACGCGGAAACGCCGCCAAAAGTGATACCTGCTAAGATGTATAGCCCCTGCCCTGCCGTGGGCTGTATGCCTGCGGCAGCAAGGAACATTCTTTTTAACAGTGCGCCTCCTGAGCTATGCTCAAGAGGCGCACTGTTTAGGGATAATATGTGAGCTGTGCCGTTGAGCGGGCTTTCAGCCGTCTATGTTGGCAGGGATCTGGTATGGTGCTAAGAAAGCGTCCTTCGCGCTACTTCTTCAGCGCCGCCAGGTCGGCCAGCACCGGCTCCGCGCCCTTCTGCAGGTCGGCGGTCACGTCCTTCCAGACAGTGGCGGGATCCTCGTTGCCGGTGGTGATGCGCTCCAGGCCCTTGCCGATGATCTGGTCGCCGCCGGGGATGAACACGCGCGCGGCATCCTGGGCGTGGGTCTTGGGCAGCTGGTCGACCGCCACCTTGAAGTTGGGGCGCTTGGCGAAGAAATCCTGCATCGACTGGCTCTCCACGGCGCTCTTGCGCACCGGCATGTAGCCCGTGCTCTGCGACCAGGTGGTGGTGCCCTCGGTGCCGGTGGCGAAGGCCACGTACTTCATGGCCGCCTGCTGCTTCTCGCTGGGCGAGGAGGCAAGCACCGCGAAGCCCGAGCCGCCGGTGGGACAGCCGAAGGCCGACTCCTGGGGCAGGAATGCCGTGCCGACCTTGAAGCTGGCGTTCTTCTCGTAGCCCGCTAGGCCGCCGGTGGAGCCGATGGTGGCCGCCGACACACCGCCTAGGAAGTCCTTATCCTGATCCTTGGAGGTGATCGCCCAGGCGTTCGGGCCGTTCACCGAGTCGCGGTAGAGCTGGGCGGCGCGGATGCCGTTCGGCTCCTCCAGGGTGATGGTGAAGTCGGGCTTGGAGTAGGCCCCGCCGTGCTGCCAGATCACGCCCTGGAAGATCCAGGCCACGTAGCTGGCCGAGCCGGGGTGGTTGAAGGCGGCGCGAGTGATCGTGCTGCCGTCCTTCTTCACGATCTTGGGCGCCCACTCGATCAGCTCGGCCCAGGTGGCCGGGCCGCGGTCGGGCAGGCCAGCCTCGGCCCAGATGTCTTTGTTGTAGTAGAACAGCGGGGTGGAGCGGGCGAAGGGCACCCAGTAGTGCGCGCCCTCGCGCAGGCCCTCGTCCAGCAGCACCGGCTGGTAGTCGCTGAAGTCGATGCCCGCTCCCTTGGCTAGGTCGTCCAGCGGGGCGATGGCCTGGGCCAGGTAGAACTTGAACCACCACACGTCGGAGAGCAGCGTGAGGTCGGGCGTGGCCTTGGCCTGCAGGGCGGCGGTCAGCTTCTGGGCGGTCTCCTCGTAGGAGCCCTGGAACTGGTAGTTGACCTTCACGTCCTTCTGCGAGTCGTTGAACGCCTTGACCATGGCCTGCTCGGCCTCGCCCAGGTTGCCGCTGAACGAGCCCCAGTAGGTGATCTCCACCGTCGAGCCGGTCTGGCTCACTGCGGCGGGGGCTGTGGTGGCGGCGGCAGACCCGGCTGCGGGCTGGGCGGCGTCGGGGGCTGCGGTCGCGCCGGCGGCGGTGTTCGAACTGGTGGAGGCGGCGGTGCCGCAGGCGGCCAGCGCCATCGCGCCAGCGCCGCCCAGCATGCCACGGAGAAATACACGGCGGTTCATCTGCTTCGCCACAAGAGTCTCCTCGCTGTACTATTGCATCTGTATGGTCAGCCGCAGGGCGCGCGCAGGCTAGCCCGGGGTGTGGCCCCGGCCCTGGCCCGCGCACACGGCGGCGAGATCCCGTTGAGAAAGAGGGTCGGTTGAAATCTAGCCCTTCACCGCGCCTGCGGCGATGCCATCCACCACGAATCGCTGCGCCCACAGGAAGATCAGCAGCATGGGCACCAGCACGAACAGCGTGCCCGCCATCACCACGCCCCAGTTGGTCACGCCCTCCTGGTCGAGCAGCCAGGCCACGCCGATCGGCAGCGTGCGCATCTCCTGGGTGCTGGTCACGATCAGCGGCCAGAGGAACTCGTTCCACTTGGCCACCACCGAGAGCAGCGCCATGGTGGCCACGGCGGGCAGCGCCAGCGGCGCCACAATGCCGAACAGCGTGCGCATGTGGCCCGCGCCATCCACCTTCGCGGCGTCCATCACCTCCTGCGGCAGGGTGAGGAAGTACTGGCGCAGCAGGAAGGTGCCGAAGGCGATCGACGCGCCCGGCACGATGATGCCGGGGTAGGTGTTGATCCACTGCAGATTGGCCACCGTCAGGTAGTTGGGGATGATCGTGATCTCCTCGGGCACCATCAGGGCGGCCAGCAGCACCAGGAACACTAGATCCTTGCGCGGGAAGCGCAGGAACACCAGCGCGTAGGCCGAGGCCAGCGCGAACCAGATCTCCAGCCCGCTGCCGATCAGCGTGGTGATGATGCTGTTGAGGTAGTAGCGCGCGAACGGCGCCGACTGCCAGGCCTCGCTGAAGTTCTCGAATGTGGGATTCAGGGGGAACCAGGTGGGCACCGGCGAGTAGATCTCGCGCGTGGTCTTGAAGGCCCCGATCACTGTCCAGTACACCGGCAGGCCGATGACCAGCACGGCCAGCAGGCAGGCCAGGTAGCCAGCGGCCCGCTGCGCGCGCAGCCGGTGGTGGCGGTTCTCCGCCGTGGATGTGTGGGTGATCGGGAAGTTCTGTTCCATCTCTATCATTGCGTTATGCCCCGCGCGCTAGGAGTAGTGCACCCGCTGCTCGACCATCCTCACCTGGAAGATCGTGAGCACGAGCATGATCAGGAAGAGCACCAGCGACACCACCCCGGCCTCGCCCGCGTTGAAGCTGACAAAGCCCAGCTCGTAGAGGTGGAAGACCAGCGTGTTGGTGGCGTTGATCGGCCCGCCGCCGGTCATCACGCGGATGAGGTCGAAGGCCTGGAAGCAGCTGAGGATGCTGGTGACGCTCAGGAAGAACGACACCGGCGAGAGCCCCGGCAGCGTGATGTGCCAGAAGCGGTCGCCCGCGCCCGCGCCATCCACCGTGGCGGCCTCGTATAGCGAGCGGTCGATAGACTGCAGCCCGGCCAGGTAGATCACCACGGCGTAGCCCAGGTTCTTCCACACATACACGATGATCAGCGCGGGCATGGCCCAGTGCGGGTCGCTCAGCCAGCTGGGCGAGTGCGCCCCCACCAGCCGGAAGAACTCGTTCAGCAGGCCGTAGCGCGGGTCAAAGATATAGGTCCACACGATTGCCACCGCCGCGCCCGAGAGGATGGTGGGCGCGAACAGCACCGCGCGGGCGGTGTTGCGGTAGCGCAGCGGCTGGTTGAGCAGCAGCGCTAGGCCCAGCCCCAGCAGCATGGTCATCATCACGCTGGCCGCCGTGAACACGATGGTGTTGGCCAGGATCGTCTGGAACTGATCGTCGCCCAGCACGCTGGCGTAGTTAGCCAGCCCCACCCAGCGCTTGCTCGGGCGCACGAAGTCCCAGCTCACAAAGCTCAGGTAGGCGTTGTACACTAGCGGCCAGTAGGTGAAGATGCCGAACAGCAGCAGGTTGGGGCCGATCAGCAGCCAGAAGAGTAGCCACTCGCGGGCGAGCGTTTTCGAGACACGCAGTCGTGGCGCGCTTGCCATGATGTTCCCTTGCCTTACCCCGAAGGCGTAACGTGAGATCTGGTTCTTGTGCGAGGTCTATTAGACCGGATGTGTGTTAAACGATGGCAAGCAGTTTGTAAGGGGGAGGATAAGGGGATATTAAGGGCCAGTTATGGCCGTGCCATGGGCCAGGGCCTCGGCGCGCTCAATCTGTGGGGGGCTTTACCACGAAGACGCGAAGGCGCGAAGCCTTTTCACCACCAAGGCTCCAAGACATTAAGGAAAGAGCTGGTCTACGAAAGATCGTAGTGCCAACCCCACCCACCTGGCCCATGCGGCGAAGCTGCCGCTCGTGCACACTGGCCATATGCACGAATACCAGCGGCCAGCGAGCGGCATAGGAACGCCTCAAATTGGGGGTTCCAAGGGGGCAATGCTCCCTGGCGGGGTTCCTAGGGGCTGGCCCCTAGGCGTTGCCCGCGCAGGGCACATACCAAACAGTCAAGAGGAAAATCCTGATCGAGGCCGCACCCGGTTCGGTCGACCGGGCAACGCTCCAAGCATTGCCGACGGTCGACCGGACGTGGAACCACCCCCAAACGTGACACCGTGTGCGGGGCTGCCCCCTGTGCGCCGCCCGTGCAGGGCAGCCACCACCAGCGAAGAGAAACCGCCTTGGGCGTGGCAGTACGATTGGCCCGCCGCCACCAAGCGCGCCTCCCCGCTGCTGCGCTGCTCCCGATTTCCCGCCGCTTTTTCCGCATAAAGCGTGCCGCACGCTCGTTTAATCCTATGCCACCCCTCGGCATAGTTCTTGCGTTTATGAAAGAGTCCCAAGCTCTTGCCGTGGCCTGGGGAAGCGTGATCGTATGCTGCGCTGGTGCAGCGGAGTGACGAGATGAGACGTTAGGGCAGGTAGCGATGATCGATAATTCCCAACCGCAGAACAGCACGACGGCGTCGTGGAAAGTACCAAACTTCTATCAACAAGGGCGTGTCGCGCAGCAGGCCTACGATGTGGTGGTTGTCGACGACGAGGCCCCTATCGCCCAGGTGATCGCCGATCTTCTGATCGAAGAGGGCTATCGTGTCGGCGTCTTTCACGATGGTGCGAGCGCCCTGCTGGCGATCCTCGAGCACCCGCCCCGGCTGGTGCTGCTCGACATCGCCATGCCGGTGCTGACGGGCGACGAGGTGCTGATCGAGCTGCGCCGCCGTGGCTACGACCACCTGCCGATCATCCTGATGAGCGCTGGGTCGCGCCTGAGAGACTTCCTGCCGCTGGGGGCGACGGCGGTCATCCCGAAGCCCTTCGACCTCGACCAGATCCTATCGTGCGTGAGCCGATACGCCGGCGATTCCTAGCACGTTTCTTGGTGAATATGCAATAGCTGAACGCAGTGTGGCGCGGGGCGATGGCCTCGCGCCCTCTTTTATAGCCAAGGATACACCATGACCGACGTGCAGACCTTCGATGTGCTCGTGGTGGGCGGCGGCCCCGCCGGGCTGTCGGCGGCGCTCTACCTGGCGCGCTACCGCCGCCACACCGCGCTGTTCGACACGGGCCGGGGCCGCTCGACATGGCACCAGGTGAACCACAACTACCTGGGCTTCCCCGGCGGCCTGCCCGCCCGACAGCTGCGCGAGCTGGGCCGCGCCCAGCTGTCCGAGTACCCGCACGTGGCCCTGATGGACCACACCATCGACACGCTGTGGCGCGACGGCCCGTGGTTCTTCGCCCAGGGCCAGGCCGGGCTATGGCGCGCCCAGGCCGTCATCCTGGCCACCGGGGTGCTCGACCACTACCCGCACTTTGCGGGCTGGCAGGACTACGTGGGGCGCAGCATGTTCTGGTGCATCACCTGCGACGGCTATGCCTGCCGCGACGCCCAGGTGGTGGTGGCTGGTGCCGACGACGAGGCGGCGGCGGTGGCACTCCAGATGCGGCGCTTCGCCTCGTCGGTGGTGCTGCTGACCGACAGCTACGAGCCGTGCTTTTCGCCCAAGTTCCACACCCGCCTAGATCGCGCCGAGATCCCGGTGGTGGTGGACAAGATCGCCGATGTGGTGGGCCAGGATGGCATGCTTGAGGCGCTGCTCACCAAGCGCGGCAGGCGCATTGAGGCCGAGCGGCTGTTCAGCTTCCAGGGGGCCACGCCGCAGACCGACCTTGCCCGCCAGCTGGGCGTGGCGCTCAGCGAGCAGGGCTATATTCTGGTGGACACCGAGCAGAAGACCAGCGTGCCCGGCGTGTACGCGGCGGGCGATGTGACCCGCCTGCACTCGCATCAGATCACCACCGCCGTGCACGAGGGCGGCCAGGCGGCCTCGGCGGCCAACTACTTCCTCTACCCGCCCGACATGCGCGACGACTAGCCGATTGGCGGTGTGGGTGGGCGTTTTGCGCAGGCGTAGCTTGTGATTTGGGCACATTGCCCGGCTATCGCCGAAATTCAAGGCGAAACAACGACGTAGGGACGGGTTGTATGCCCGCACGCATCGCGATCATCGAAATCAGCGGTGGCGATGGGCGTGATGGCGTGCGATGCGGGGCATCAATGCGCCACGCCGCACCGATTGCCCCCGACCCCTCATCCCTATTCCCCTGGCGGTAAAACGGCACTTTGGTTCCCTTCGCCCCTTGGTGGCGGCCCCGGCTCGATCAGTTGCGCCCTGCGCCAGGGCTGTGCTATGCTCTGGCGCGGCCTGCAGCCTATGGCCTGGAGAAGAGGACGCCCCATGAACCCACCGCCCCCGCCCGCCCCGCTGGACCCCGGCACGCCGGAGGATGCGCTCGCGCTGCGCGTGCTGGCGCTGGCCGAGTATCTGCTGCCCGGCGCGCCGGTGCCCGCAAGCCTGCTGCTGGCGGCGCTGGCTGCCGCGCCCGAGGCGCTGGAAGCCGCGCTAGGGCGGCTCTACGCCCTGGGCCAGGCCTCCCCCGCCGAGGGCGGCGCGGTGGCGCTGGCCCCGCAGGCGCTGGCCGCGCCGGGCGACGAGGAGCGCGCGCAGGCCGAGGGCGCGCTGGCCGAGGCGCTGGGTCGCTGCATCAGCGAGGCGCTGCCGCGCGAGGAGCAGGGCGATCTGGCCGCGCTGCTGCCCCACGCCGCCGCCCTGGCCGAGCGCATGGCCCAGCGCGGCGACGCGCGCGCCAGCGGGCTGCTGCGGGCGCTGGGCATGGCCGCCGAGGCCCAGGGCGACCTAGCTGCCGCGCTGGAGCACCACACCCGCGCGCTGGCCATCGACGAGGCCGCGCACGGCCCAGCCCACCCCCAGGTCATCACCTCGCTGCTGGGCGTGGGGCGCGTGCTGATGTGGCGCGGGGACTTGGCGGCGGCGCAGGCCCGCTTCGCGCAGGCGGTGCAGATCGCCGAGGCCGCGCCCAGCCCGGCCCACGCCGACATCTCGGTGGCGCTGAACAACCTAGCTCGTCTGGCCGAGCTGCGCGGCGACCTCGCGGCAGCGCGGCGCTACGGCGAGCGGGCGCTGCAGATCGACGAGGCCCACTATGGCCCCGACCACCCCGAGGTGGCGGTGGACCTGCACAACCTGGGCGGCCTGGCCATCCAGCGCGGCGATATGAGCGCCGCGCTGGCCCTGTTCGCGCGGGCGGCGGAGATTGCCCGGGCCGCCTATGGCCCCAACCACCCTCTCCTCGCCGAGCGGCTGGGCATGCTGGGGCGGGTGCTGCTACGCACGGGCGACCACCGGCGGGCCGCCGCGCTGTTCGACGAGGTGCTGGAGATCGATACGGCCCACTACGGCCCCGGCCACCCCAAGCTAGCCGACGACATGGACGATCTGGGCGAGGCCGCCGAGGCCGCAGGCGACATGGGCATCGCGCGGGGCTACTACGAGCGGGCGCTGCAGCTCGACGAGGCCCACTATGGCCCCGACCACCCCGCGCTCGCGCCCCGGCTCACCAGCCTGGGGCTGGCCCGCCACGCCCTGGGTGAGTCGGCGGCGGCGCGGGCTTTGTTTGCCCGGGCGCTGAAGATCGACGAGGCCGCCCACGGCCCCGAGCACCCTCAGGTGGCGGTGGACCTGGCCAACCTGGGGCTGGCCGCCCGCGCCCTGGGCGACGTGGATGCGGCGCGCGGCTACTACACCCGCGCTGTCGCCATGTTCGAGCGCTTCCTGCCGCCCGACCACCCGCACCTGCGCACCGTGCGGCGCGGCCTGGCCGCGCTGGACCAGCGGCCCTGGTGGCGGCGGCTGCTGGGGCGCTAAGCGTGGGGCGAGGTGCAACATTTGGTGGATGGCCTCGTCGAATGGAGCGTCTGCAATCTTAGCCTGAGGATTTCTATGAACAACGAGCGGCGCGACCCGATGCTGCCTGCTTTCTTCCAGCCACTTTTGGAAGGCCAGTCGTATCGCAATATGCTCTACCTGCTGATCAGCTTTCCGCTTGGGCTTGCCTACTTTATCGTGCTGGTGGTCGGGCTGTCGCTGGGGCTGGCGCTCTCGCTGATCGGCGTGGGCATCCCGCTTCTGCTGGGTATGCTGGCCCTCACCTGGGGCCTGATGGCCTTCGACCGCCAGATCACCGCAGCGCTGCTCGGGGTCGATCTGCCCCGCCCGCCCGCGCTGCCCAGGCCCCAGCGCAGCCTGTGGCGCTGGGTGGGCAGCTACGCCCAGCACCCCCACACGCGGGCCAGCCTGGGCCACCTGCTGCTGCGGCTGCCGCTGGGCGTCTTCTCGTTCGCGGTGGCGGTGTGCCTGCTGGCGCTGAGCGGCGGGCTGCTGGCCTCGCCGGTGCTGTACCGCTGGGCACCGCTGAACATTGGGCCGCTGTTTGTGGTGGACAGCGCGATCAAGGCGATTGTGGCCATGCTGGTGGGCCTGCTGGTGTTCGTGGCCTCGGCGGTGGTGATGAATCGGCTGGCCGAGGCCTACGGGCGCATGGCCGCCGACGCAACCGAGCGGGCCGCGCGCGAGTCGGCGCTGCTGGCATCCGAGGAGCAGCTGGCCAGCGTCGCCGCGCCGCAGGCCAGCTTCCGGCGGTAGCCCAGGGGGCGCAAAAAAGCGCGGGTGTGAAGCCTGGCTTCGCACCCGCGCTTTTTTGCGCCGTATGTTTCTAAAGCTCCGGGATCTGCCAGTCGATCGGGGTGTGGCCCTGGGCGGCCAGGGGTGATTGTACCCTTGTTTTCGAGGCCGGAGACATAGATGCTACTTGAAGTCTAAAATACCCGCTTTTTTGTGAACATTTATTAAGCATCTCTTGTTTACGCGCCCGCTCTCATGATATGCTTGCACTACCACGATAGTGTGTCGTAGACCATAAAGGTGAAGCGGGCCATGAGTGAGAAGTTCTCCTTTGATCAGCCTAGCTGGCATCCCAACCATGTCTTCAATGCAGGCAATCTCACCGTCAACATGCCCACCTTCTCTGCCGCACCTTCGCGAGTTACCTTTATCCCCTATCAGCGGAACAAAGATTTTGTCGGGCGGGAGAAGGAGCTGGCCTGGCTGAATGAGCACCTCGCCCTTCCCAACGCGGTGGTCGGCATCACTGCCGAGGGTGGCCAGGGCAAGACCCAGCTAGCCACCGAGTTTGCCCACCTGTGCGCCGCCAATCCGGCGGCCTGGCCTGGGGGCGTGCAGTGGGTGAGCATGGGCGATCCCTCGTCGGTGCCATCGGTGGTGGCGGCGCTGGGGGTGCGCTTCGGCATTATCGGCTACGCCATGATGTCGCTTGAGGAGCAGGTGGCGGCTGCTAGGCGTGTGTTTGAAGGGCCAGAGCCTCGGCTGCTGATCTTTGATAACTGCGAAGACCCTGCCCTGCTGCGCTCGTGGCGGCCTGCGGGCGGCGGTGCGCGGATCCTGCTCACCTCGCGCTTTTCCAACTGGAAGCCGAACCAGCTTGTGCGGATGCCGCTTCCCAGCCTTCCTCGCTCGGCGGCCCTGCGGCTGCTGCTGGCGGGGCGCGCGAATGTGCTGGACACCTCGGTTGAGGCGCTGTGTGGCGACCCCGCCGCCGATGCCGTGTGTATGGTATTGGGCGACCACGCGCTGGCACTGTACTTGGCTGGCTCTTATTTGGCCGAAAAGCCGCGCTACTCGCTGAAGTCGTTCTCATCCGAGCTGGCTGCTCGCATGCTTGATGCCCCTGCCCTAAAGGTGATCGATCCTGACTCGCCCACCAGCTATCCCCGCCATGTGGCCGAGACCATTGCGCTCTCGGTCGACCTGCTTAACCCCATGTATGAGGATAACGAGCATGCGCGCAGCCTGCTGCATATGGCGGCCCATGTGGCCCCCGGTGAGCCGATCCCGGCGGCGCTGCTGCTTCAGGCGCTCAGGATCGACGACGCACTGCTCGATGCGGCGATGCGGCGGCTCTGCGCGGTGGGGCTGGCCCATAACACGCGTGATGGAGGGGTGCAGGTGCATCGCCTCGTGGTTGCCTACGCCTACGCGCAGCAGCACGGCTGGCGGGCGCATTCCCACGCGGAATGTATGGCGGCGGCGCTCTGCGATCTGGCCCGCACCGCCAACGCCGCGGCAGATCTGGCCGCCATGCAGCCGCTGCTGCCGCACATCCACTATGCGGCAGAGACCGCCGAGCAGCGCAAATCGTCGCACGCGGGTACCCTGTTCAATCACCTGGGGTTCTACGCTCAGAAAATTGCCGAGTACGCCACCGCCAAGGCGCTGTACCAGCGGGCGCTGGAGAACGACGAGCTATACTATGGCGCGGATCACCCCAAGGTGGCCCGCAACCTGAATAACCTGGGCTGCGTGCTGCACGATCTGGGCGATCTGGCTGGGGCCCGCGCTGCGCTTGAGCATGCGCTAGCGGTGGATGAGGCCCACTTTGGTCGCAATGACCCCGAGCTTTCCTACGAGCTGAACAATCTGGGGATTCTGCTGCATGATCTGGGCGACCTTGCTGGCGCGCAGAGTTATCTTGAGCGTGCCCTGCAGATCGACGAGGTGGCGTATGGACCGAATCACCCCAAGGTTGCCTATGAGACCAATAATCTGGGCATTCTGGCGCAGATCCAGGGCGATCTGGATCGGGCGCTCGATCTGCACCAGCGGGCCGATGCCATTGACCGCCTGCACTATGGCACCGAGCACCCCAGGGTGGCGCGCGATCTGAGCAGTATCGCAAGCGTGCTGCGCGCTAAAGGTCGCCTCGTCGAGGCGCAGGAGCGATACCTGCAGGCGCTGAAGATCAACCAGAACTACTATGGCCCCGATCACCCCGAGGTGGCGACCACGGTCAACAGCCTGGGCCATGTGGCAAAAGACCTGGGCGACCCGAGCCAAGCTCACGAGCACTACCAGCGGGCGCTGGCGATCGACAAGCGCTGCTACGGCGCGAGCCACCCCAAGGTGGCTCGCGATCTGCTGAGCCTGGGCATTCTGGCGCGCGGCACGGGCAACCTGCACATGGCGCACATGTACTACGAACAGGCGCTGACGATCGACCAAGCCTGCTATGGCGCAAACCACCCCAATGTCTCGCGTACGCTCTGCCATATGGGCAGTCTCTGCGAGATGCGGGGCGAGCTGGCGGGGGCGCAGGCCTACTACGAGCAGGCGCTGGCCATCGACCAGCGCCACTATGGCCCGCGCCACCCCACTGTCGCTATGCTGCTGGGCAACCTGGGTGGCGTGCTGCACGCGCGTGGCGTATTCGCCAGGGCGCATACCTGCTACGAACAGGCGCTGGAGATTGATGAGGCCAGCTATGGCTTCTACGACGCGCGTGTGGCGAATGACTGCTACAACCTGGGCGTGCTGCTGACTGATATGCAGGATCGCTACCCGGCGCGGGCCTACCTTGAGCGGGCGCGAGATATCGACATGCGCTACTATGGCCCAAACCACCCTACGCTGGCCCGCGATCTGAGTGCGCTGGGTCGCGTGGTGACTGGCCTGTATGATCTGCGTCTAGCCCGCGAGTATCTCGCGCAGGCACTGGAGATCGATGAGCAGTTCTACGGCCCCCGCCACCCCCATGTGGCCGCCGACCTAAACAATCTGGGCCTGGTAGTTGAGGCGCTTGGCCATCTCACAACAGCGCATGATCACTATCAGCGTGCGCTGGAGATCGATGTGCTTCACTATGGCGATCACCACCCCGAGGTGGCCTACGATCTGAATAACCTGGGCAGCGTGGCCAAGGAGCTGGGGAACTTGACCCAGGCCCGCGCCTACCTTGAGCGTTCGCTGGCGATCTTCGAGTCGTGTCTGCCGACCGACCACCCCAAGGTGTGTAAAGTGCGCGATAATCTAGCCATGGTGGAAACCGCATCCCGCGCCGCAGCGCCGCCCAAGCGCTCGTGGTGGCGGCGCTAGTCGGGCGTGCTGGCCGATGCTGGCACAAGGGTAGCCTTCCTCGCTCTTAGCTGAAGTCGTGAATATAGAACGCTCTCTTCATCGAATATGGTATGGATGTGGCCATGAGCGATATCTCCCGATTTAACCAGCCTAACTGGAATGCTCAGGATGTCTACAATGTCGGCAATGATCAGCATATCCATATGCATAGTACGGCATCACTCTCGACGCCATCGTCCTATCGGCCAGTGATCATCCCCTATCGGCGTAACCTTGCGTTTATCGGGCGCGATCGGGATATCATGCTGCTTGACCGTTATTTTGCCATGCCCAGCGCGGTGGTGGCGATCACTGGCCATGGCGGGATCGGAAAAACCCAGCTGGCGGTCGCATTCGCCCACCAGTGCGCCCAAGATCGCGAACGCTGGCCGGGTGGGGTGCTGTGGCTGAGCATGTCCGATCCTGCTGCCATCCCTACGGCGATGGTGGTGCTGGGCGCAAAGCTGGAGATCACGGGGTATGCGCGTATGTCGTCCGAGGAGCAGCTGGCGGCAGTGCGGCGCAGCTTGGAAGGTCAGGAGCCACGCCTGCTGGTATTCGATAATTGCGAGGACCCATCGCTGCTGCGCCTGTGGTGGCCCGCCAGCGGTGCAGCCAAGGTGCTGATCACATCGCGCTCGGAGAACTGGAATTACACCCAAGTGGTACTGCACCGCCTGTCCAGCCTCCCCCGCGCGGCCTCGTGCGAGCTGCTGATGACGCCGCGCGCCCGCTGGCTTCAGCAGGATGTGCGCCTGCTGGCCGATTCGCCGCTGGTCAACCAGATCTGCGAGGAGCTGGGCGACCACGCGCTGGCTCTGCACTTGGCTGGCTCATATTTGGCCGAGAATCCGCGCACTACGCTCGATATGTTTCTCGCCGAATTTGGTCGCCATCACCTGAATCTGCCGTCGCTCACCAAAATTGACCCACAGTCGCCTACCGAATACCCGCGCGCACTCGCCGATACGATCGCGCTCTCGTTCCAACTGCTGAAGCCGGGCGATTCAGTTGATAGACAGGCGATCGCTGTGCTCGATGTTACGGCACATCTGGCACTGGATAAGCCCATCCCGACCACGCTGTTTTGCCGTGTGTCGGGGATGTCGCTCGATGAGCTGGATGCAGCTATGCAGCGGCTCTGTGTGGTTGGGCTAGCCAGCAATGGGAGAGATAACACTATTTTAGTCCATCGTCTGGTGGCGATCTATGCACGCCTGAATCAGGCAGATATACAGAAGAAGCAGATCGTGAAGAAGATCGCAGGCGTGATCGTGGATATGGGCCAGCGTCTGATTGATGAAGGGCACCCAAAGGCGATTGCAGCGCTGCTGTCGCATATCACCCATGTGGTGAAGACCAGCGCGCTGTTTGAACTGCCCCACACTGGTGCGCTCTCGGGCATCCTCGGCGTATACTACGAGCATATCGCCGACTATGCCAAGGCACGTGAGTCGTATGAGCAGGCGATCCATGCCGATGAGCGCTACTATGGGGTGGATGATGTGCATGTATCGGGACATCTGAAGGCGATGGGGCATCTGCTGGCCCAGATGAACCGGCTGGAAGATGCGCAGATCTACTACCAGCGTGCGGCAGAGATCAGCCTGCAGGCGCTGCAGGTGGGCGAGATGCAGGGCGACTCGCGCCCCAGCACAGCACGGCGAGTGCGCGAGTTGGGGGCGGCCTACTGCGCTCTGGGCAACTTCATCCAGGCGCATCTGCTCTATGCGCGGGCGCTGGTGATTGATGAGGAGATCTTTGGGCCGATGAATCTGGTGGTGGCCGACGACTGCCATGATCTCGGCAAGCTGCTGAAGCAGCTAGGCGATCTCCCCATGGCGCGCACCTATCTGGCACGGGCGCTGGCGATCTATGAAGCGTACTATGGCAGCGAGCATGTCATGGTGGTGTCGGTGCTGATCAGTCTAGGGCGGGTGGTGAAGGCCTCTAAGGATATGGATGCTGCCGCGCAGCTATATGAGCGCGCCCTTCAGATGGCCAAGCGGATCTGCGATCGCGACGACCCGATGATCGCCACGATCCTAACAAATCTTGGCAGCGTGGCCCAGAGCCAGGGCCAGGCCGCCAAAGCCGAGATATTCTATCAAGAAGCACTGCGGATTAATGAGGCGCACTATGGCCCTTCCCACCCCTATGTGGCAAAGAATGCCTACAACTTGGGTAGCATTGCCTTTGATTCGAGGGATCGGCGCAAGGCGCAGGTATATTTTCAGCAGGCGCGCGATATCTACATGACGCGCTTCCCACTCTCACACCCGCAGGTGGCGAATGTGTGTGCGATCTTGTTCCAGTTGGAGAGCGAGCTGTGGGAGGTGGAAGCCTAACTTTGAACGTGGTCAGGGCCGAGGCGTCGATGCCTCGGCCCTGGTTTTCTGCCTACAGATCTGGGATCTGCCAGTCGATCGGGGTGTGGCCTTGGGCGGCCAGCGCGGCGTTGATCTTGGAGAAGGGCCGCGAGCCGAAGAAGCCGCTGCGGGCCGAGAGCGGCGAGGGGTGGGCCGACTGGATGACCACGTGGCGCTCGGCGTCGATCAGCTTGAGCTTCTTCTGGGCGTTGCCGCCCCACAGCACGAACACGGCTGGCTCGGGCCGCCGGCTCAGGGCCGCGATCACGGCGTCGGTGAACTTCTCCCAGCCCTTGCTCTTGTGCGAGTTCGGCTCGTGGGCGCGCACGGTCAGCGCGGTGTTCAGCAGCAGCACGCCCTGCCTGGCCCAGGGCACCAGGTAGCCGTTGTTGGGCACCTTGCAGCCTAGGTCGGCCTTCAGCTCCTTGTAGATGTTCACCAGCGAGGGCGGCACGGTCACGCCGGGGCGCACCGAGAAGGCCAGCCCGTGGGCCTGCCCGTCGTCGTGGTAGGGGTCCTGTCCCACCACCAGCACCCTGGCGCTCTCGTAGGGCGTCAGCTCCAGGGCCGAGAACACCTCGCCCTCGGGCGGGAACACGGTGTGGGCGGCGCGCTCGGCCTCTAGGAAGGCCATCAGCTGCGTGTAGTAGGGCTTTTTGGTCTCGGCCTCCAGCACGGGCTGCCAAGACTCGGGTATCGCTGCGCTCATCGGTTGTTTCTTTCTTTTTTTGGAACTACAAAGGCTCAAAGACACGAGATTTTTTTGAACCACGAAGACTCAAAGACACGAAGCTTTTTGAGCAATTATAGTGACTATGATGCGATAACGTCGGTTTCTACGAGTTGACCGCTATATTTTTAGATATGCGCTAATTTTGTATCCCTTCGAGTCTTCGCGTCTTCGTGGTTAACTACCTCTGCTCGCTGCGGCTGGCCACGATGCCGTTGGCGGCGGCCCACTGGCCGAGGTCGCGGCGCTCGATGGCGGCGGCCATCAGGTTGGGGAACTGGTCGGGCGTGCAGGCGAAGGCGGGCGCGCCCAGCGCGGCGAAGGCCTCGGCGGCGCGGTGGTCGTAGAAGGGCGCGCCCTCGTCGCTCAGGGCCAGCAGCGCCACGCACTGTGTGCCCGAGGCCACGATCGCCCCGGCCCGCTTGAGCATCTGCTCGTAGCTGCCGCCCTCGTACAGGTCGCTGATCAGCACCAGGATGGTCTCGCTGGGGCGGCTGATGATGCCCTGGCAGTACTCGAGCGCGCGGTTGATGTCGGTGCCGCCGCCCAGGTTGATGCCGAACAGCAGCTCGACGGGGTCGTGCAGGTCGGCGGTGAGGTCGACCACCGAGGTGTCGAACACCACCACCTGGGTGCGCACGGCGGGCAGCGAGGCCAGCACCGCGCCGAAGATCCCGGCGTACACGGCGGATGTGGCCATCGAGCCGGACTGGTCGATGCACAGCACGATGTCGCGCAGGCTGCTGCGCTTGCGCCCGTAGCCGATCCGCCGCTCGGGCACGATGGTGCGGTACTCGGGCTGATAGTGCCTGAGGTTGGCGCGGATGGTGCGGTGCCAGTCGATCTCGCTGTGACGCGGGCGGTTGTTGCGGGTGGCGCGATTGAGGCTACCCATCACGGCGCGGCGGGTGGGGCTGGCCAGCTTCTTCATCAGCTCATCCACCACGCGCCGCACCACCTGCCGCGCGGTGTCTAGGGTCTTGGTGGGCATCACGCCGCGCATGGCGATCAGGTCGGCCACCAGGTGCACATCCGGCTCGACGGTGTTGAGCAGCTCTGGCTCCATCAGCATCTGGCGCAGGTCGAGCCGCTCAAGGGCGTCGCGCTGCAGCACCTGCACCACCGAGCTGGGGAAGTACTCGCGGATGTCGCCCAGCCAGCGGGCGATGTTGGGCTGCGAGCTGCCCAGGCCGCCGCGCCTATCGGAGTCGTAGAGGGCCTGGAGCGCGCCGTCCATGCGGGCGTCGGGTGCGCCCAGGGCCAGGCCGGTGCCGTCGGCCTCGCCGCCGCCCAGGATGAGCCGCCAGCGGCGTAGCGCCTCGTCGTTGGTCTCGTGGGGGTGTTGGGTGGGTGTGGTCACTGCGGGTCTCCGTCGGTAACAATGATGTCGGGCGCCGGCTCGCCCGCCTGCTGGGCCTCGGCCAGGCGCTCGCCCACGATCTGCCCGGCCTGGGCCGGGGCTGGCGTCTGCACCACGGTGGTGGTGTGGCCCTGGGCGGCCTCGGCAGGCGAGGCGGCGCTGGTGTCGTGGGCCATATCGGCGGCCACATCCCTCAGCGCCTCGGGGCTGATCCATCCCTGCGCGGCGGCGTGGCGGGCCATGGCCAGGGTGTCCTCGGCCAGGATGAGCGTGCCGCCTGCGGCCACCACCTGCTCGGTGAGCGCGGCCACGGCGGCGATGCGCTGCGGGCTGGGGTCGACGCTGCGGATGTAGATGGCGCGGATGCGCGACGGGTAGAGGCGCATCACCTCGGCGTAGATCTCGGGGTCTTCCTGGCCGCTGTCACCCACCAGCACGAAGGGTAGCGCGGGGTAGAAGTCGAGCAGCTCGCGGATGGCGGCCAGCTTGTGGTCGCGGTGGCCCAGCGGCAGCCGATCGGGCGAGAGCCCCCAGTCGCGCAGGAACATGCCGCCCTTGGGCAGCCCGCGCAGCGCGAAGAAATCGGTCAGCATGTCGTAGATGTTCCACGGGCTGCTGGAGACGTAGAAGATCGGGTTGACGAACGGCCCGGGCGCTCCGGCGTGCAGGGCGCGGTAGAGCGCGGCCACGCCGGGGAAGGGCAGGCGGGTGCGCGCGCTGCTCAGGAAGACATTGCGGGCCATGTTCAGCAGGTTGATCGCGTCGGTCTTCACCACCGTGTCGTCGATGTCGCTGATGATGCCGAACTGGGCGTCGGGCTGCGGGATGAACACCTGGCCGGTGGCGCTAGCCCGCTGGCCGCTGGGCGCGGCGGCATCCAGCGCCACGTCGTGCCAGGGCTGCCCGGCGGGCGGGCTGGCGGCCAGGGTGAGCCGCAGCTCGAAGAAGCCCTCGGGGTCGCTGGTGGCAGCCTGCTCGGCCCCTAGGATGCGGCCCACCACCTGCGCGCCCGGCACCTCGTCGGTCTCGAAGCGGCGGTAGGTATCTAGCAGATTCTGCCAGAGCGTGTCGTGGTCGCGGGCGGCGGGTGCGCCCTGGGCGTCCAGCACGCGCCCGCGCAGCACTGCCCGCGTGGCGTCGCCGTAGCCCAGGTAGGGCACGATCACCACCGGCTCGCGGCCCAGGCGGTCGTCGAGGGCGCGGGCCATGCGGGCGAAGGTGTTCTCGGCCTCGTCGCCCAGGTGGGCCAGGATGTCTCGCCAGTGCTCCATGGTTCCTCCTAGTGCGCGGCGGGCGCGAGCCCCAGCAGCTGGGCCACCAGCGGCAGCGCGGCCTCGGCGCGGGCGGTGTCGAGCGGCAGGGCCTCGCCGCCTCCTGCGGCGGCGCTGGCGGTGCCGTCTTTGGCACGCTCGCCCATCTGGCGGCGCTCGGGCTTGGTGAAAGTGGCGAAGGTTCGGCGCAGCAGCGGCAGCACCTGCTGGAACAGCTCGGGCGTCAGACCGCGCACCCAGCCGTCGATGATCTGCCAGAGCGACTCGTGATGGATGAGCAGCATGCCGCTGCCCTTGAGCGTGCCCTCGACCCAGGCGGCGGCCTGGGCGGGCGTGGCCGCAGGCGAGAGCGCGAAGCTCAGGCGCTGGCCCAGCTCGTCGGTGCCGATGGCCTCGGCGTCGAGCAGCAGGCGGCAGCAGCGCCCGGCCACCAGCCCGTGCGCCCCGGCCATGTCGGCCACCTGCCGCAGCGCGTCGCACCAGGCCTGCTGGTGCTGCCTATCGGCCAGCATGCCCAGGGCCTGCGCGGTGTCGCTGATGCGCTTGAACATGGCCGCCGCCGCGTCGTCGTTCAGCGAGGCGCACGCGCCCGGCAGGCCGATGCAGATGCGCGCCACCAGCCCGCTCACCACGTGCTCCAGCGCCGCCGAGTCGGTGCGGCGCACGTTGCCGTAGCGCAGCGCGTTGGCCAGCGGCGGCAGCGCCTCCATCAGGTGCGGCACATCGCTGGAGAGCGCGGCGGCTTCCTCAAGCTGGCGCATGGCCTGGGCCACGGCCTTGGGCAGGTCGGCCAGCAGCGCCTGCTCCACCAGCGCCGTCAGCTCGGGCAGGGCGGTGGCACGCCGCGCCGTGTCGCAGGCGTAGGCGGTGGCGGCCTCGGCCACGGTCGCGCCCCACATGCTGGCCTCGATCAGCGTGATGGTGAACTCGGGCTGCCACTCGACCCGCCAGTTCTCGTGGAAGGTGCCCTTGCCGCCCGCGTGCTGGATGTGGCCCCATGGGATCTTGAGCAGGTTGAGGCGGTGCAGCAGCTGGCTGCGCTCTAGGTCGATCGGCTTGCGCAGATCGAGCGCGTAGTCGCGCCAGGTGGCCTCCACGGCCATGCGCAGCCGCTTCTGCTCGCGTGTCAGATCGGACTGGAGCGGCGTGGTGGGCGCGCTGCCGGGCACGCTGCCCAGCCGCTCGGCCACGATCAGCTTCTCGGCGATCAGCTGCATAGGCAGGTCGCTGCCGAAGCAGAACACGGCGCGGGCGGCCTCGTTCAGCTCATCTAGGCCGGGCAGCGGGCGGTCGCGGATGGCGGCCAGCGCCTCGGCCAGGCGCACCGCCTCCACCACGTGGGCGGCGGATGCGTCCAGATCCTGCTCGCGCATGAGCCGGGCCACCAGGGCCATCCAGCGGTTGGTCACCTCGTTGGGGGCCTGCCACAGGTGCTCGTAGTAGCCGGGCGATGCGATGCCCGCGCCGTAGCCGCTGCTGCTGGCCAGCCGCTTGTAGGTCCAGGGCGAGAAGGTGGCCTGCACCTTGGCTTTGGGCATGCCCTTGAGCAGGGCGGCGTCGGCCTTGGCGCTGCTGGCGCTGCCCACCAGGGCGGGGCCGTGCCACGCGCCGCACACTACCGCGATCCGCCCATAGCCCTGCTTCTCGGCTGCGCGGATGGTCTGGCGCATCCAGGCCTCGCGGCGCTGCTCGTTGAGGTCCAGTTCGCCCGTGGCCTGCTCGCGCAGCGCGGCCATGGCCTCCAGAATGGCCTCGAACACGCCGGTGCTGTCCTGGCGCTGCTCGACCATCTGCTCCCACCAGCGCTCACCGTCGCTGTAGCCTGCGGCGCGGGCCAGATGGCCCAGCGGGTCGCCCGCGATCGGGTCTTGCTCGGCCAGGGCGGCCTCGGCGGGCTGCTGGGCCTCGGGCGCGGGGGCCTCGGGCAGCTCGGGCGGCGGCTCGGGCGGTGCCGCGCCCAGCTGGTGGGCCTGCGGCAGATCCATGAAGCGCACCGGCACGCCATTTTGCAGCGCGTAGCGGATGGCCTGGAACTCGGGCGAGAACACCGCGAACGGGTAGTAGGCGGCCTCGTTGGGCTGGCTGGCCACGTAGATCAGTAGGGCCACGGGCGGCTGCAGGCTCTCCTCCGCGAACAGCGGCAGCAGCTCGTCGGCGTCGGGTGGGCCTTCGATCAGCACGCAGTCGGGCTGCAGCTGCTCAAGCGCCAGCAGCAGGCTGCGTGCCGATCCCGGGCCATGGTGTCGAATGCCAAAGATGTGAACGGTCATGGTGCCACCCGTCTAAGAGATCTCGCGGCAGGCGCGGTAGAGGTCTTTCCAGCCGTCGCGCTCTTTCACCACCGTCTCCAGGTACTCCAGCCAGGCCACCCGATCCTGCACAGGGTCTTTCACCACCGCGCCCAGCAGGCCCGAGGCCACGTCGCCAGCGCGCATCTGGCCGTCGCCGAAGTGGGCGGCCAGCGCTAGCCCCTGGTTCACCACCGAGATAGCCTCGGCGGTGGAGAGCGTGCCGCTGGTAGATTTGAGCTTGCTCTTGCTGTCGGATGTCACGCCGCTGCGCAGCTCGCGGAAGATCGTGACGATCCGGCGGATCTCCTCCACCGCTGGCGGCTCGGCGGGCAGCTCTAGGGCGCGGCCCAGGCTGGCCACGCGCTGCCGCACGATCTCCACCTCCTCGTCGATCGTTGCGGGCAGGGGCAGCACCACGGTGTTGAAGCGGCGCTTGAGCGCGCTGGAGAGGTCGTTCACGCCACGGTCGCGGTCGTTGGCGGTGGCGATGATGTTGAAGCCGCGCACGGCCTGTACCTCGGTGTTCAGCTCGGGCACGGGCAGGGTCTTCTCGGAAAGGATGGTGATCAGGGTGTCCTGCACATCGGATGGGATGCGGGTCAGCTCCTCCAGGCGGGCGATCTTGCCATCCTGCATGGCGCGCATCAGCGGGCTGGCCACCATGGCCTCGGTGGATGGCCCCTCGGCCAGCAGCCGCGCGTAGTTCCAGCCGTAGCGGATGCTCTCCTCGCTGGTGCCCGCCGTGCCCTGGATGAGCATGGTCGAGTCACCCGAGATCGCGGCGGAGAGGTGCTCGGAGACCCAGCTCTTGGCGGTGCCGGGCACGCCCAGCAGCAGCAGGCCACGGTCGGTGGCCAGCGTGGCCACGGCGATCTCGATCACGCGGCGGCTGCCGATGTACTTGGGCGTGATCTCCGCGCCGTTCTCCAGCTTGCCGCCCAGCAGGTAGGTGGAGACCGCCCACGGCGAGAGCTTCCAGCTCGGCGGGCGTGGGCGGGTGTCGATCTGGGCGAGGATCGCTAGCTCCTCGGCATATTGCTGCTCGGCGTGAGCGCGTAGAACTTGGCTCATGGTCTTCCTCTCGCTCTATACTGGCATGTGTATGCTATTGAAAAAGGTGATCGTTTGGTTTTAGACCGTGCTACAGCCCGTTGGCCAGCGCATCGAGCATCTCGGCGCGGAAGTGCAGCACGATCAGGAATCGGTCGACCGCGCCCTGCCAGCGGTCCCAGTCGCGCATCTGCGTGTTCCAGCCGGTGTTGGCCTGGGCGGCCAGCGCGGGCGGGAAGAAGCGCGCGCTGTTTTTGAGCACATCAAGCGTGTGCCAGTCGATCTTGCCCTTGCCTAGCAGGCGCTGCATGTGGGCCAGCACCTCGCGGGCGAACGGCTCGCTCCAGGGGTGGGCGCAGCTCTGGATGAACTGCGAGACGCCCTCGGTGTCGCTGCGCAGCAGCGGCGCGACCACGCGCTCGCGCTGGGCGGGCGGCATGATCGCGATCATGGCAGCCAGCTCGCGCATGTCCTTGTCCTGGCGGGCGGCGACCAGCGCCTCGGCCCACTCTAGGTTCTGGAACCTGCTGGCGGCCTCGCGCCAGCTGCTGATCAGCAGCTCGCGCCACTCGCTCTGCTGAGCTGCGGCGATGATCTCGGCGGGCGACGCGCCCCATGTGGCGCTCCAGTGCCCTGGGTCGATGGCCAGCAGGATCTGGTGGAACCACCAGGCTTTCTCGCCGTAGCTGCTGTACTGCGGCTTCTGGTCGATGCTGTCGCGGGCCATGTCTGGCTCGAAGCGCTCGATCAGGCGCAGCTCGATCAGGGGCTGGCGCAGCAGGCGGCGCTTCAGCTCGATGTGGGCCTGGGCGCGCTGGCGCATGCGCTGGGCCAGGCGCGACTCGGGCAGGCGGGCCAGCAGCCCGGCGGCCACGCGGCGCACCTCCTTGCTGCGGTCGTCGAGCAGGCCCTCCAGCCACGGCTCGTCGTCCATGGTGGCGCTCTGGCCGATAGCGGCGGCGAAGGTGGCGCGGGCGTCAGCCTTCTCCTTCGTCCATGTGGTGGCCAGCAACTCGCGGGCGGCGGCGGGGTCGCGGCGGTGCAGCTCCTCCAGCACGGCGGCGCGGGCGTTCTCGCTGCCGGTCTCCCACACATCCTGGGGGTTGGGCACATCGCCCTGCACCACCAGCTTGCGCCAGGATGGGTGCTGCTGGGCCAGCCACAGGCCGCGCTGGCCCAGGGCGGCCAGCAGGCTCGCCCGATCGATCTGCTGCCCGTGGGCCTTCTCAAGCAGGGCGGGCAGCTGGGCGGGCGGCACGCGCACCCCCGCCGCGCTGGCGGCGGCCAGCCACTCGCCCAGCAGATCGCGGTGCTGGTCGCCCAAGATCTGGCGCAGGTGCAGGGTGGCGCGCGGGCCGCATAGGGGCGCGCTCTCGGCGGGGCTGGGGGCGGGCGGCGCGGCGCTGGCCTGAGGCGCGGTCGCCCCGGCGCGGCGGTACTGCGCCAGCGCGGCGGCGGTGTCGAGCAGGGCGCGCTCGGGCGGGGCGGCGGCCAGCAGCTGGCCCAGCGCCCCCGGCGCGTCGGGGGCCGCGAAGGGCCGTCGGTCGGTGCCCAGCAGCGCGGCCGTCACGGCCTGCTGCCAGATCTGATCGGGTGTGCTCATCGCTCCTCCACAAGGCTGACCCAGCCATCATCCGCCCACGCCCCCAGCGGCAGCAGCCGCTCGCCATCCCACTCGCCGAACACCGTGATCGGCTGCCCGCCGCTGATTGCCAGGGCCTGCCAGCCGCGCTCGAACTGGCGGGCCAGCGGCAGCGTCTGGCCGTTGGCGTCAATCAGCTGCCACACCTCGCCCGCCAGCGCGGGGGTGACATCGGCCAGCAGCGCGGGGAAGGTCTCCTGCCAGGGGCTGGCGCTCAGGATGGCGGCGGCGGCGGCCAGCGCCTGGTCGGATGTGCCGCCAGCGGGCCGCGGCGCGCGCGGCGTGGTCTCGTGCAGCTGCTTGACGATGGCGCGCATGGGGGCGGCGCTGGGGTAGAAGACCAGGTCGGCCTCGATGGCCGTGCCGGGCACCAGGCTGCGGTCGAGCGGCTGCCCCGGCGCGGCGAACTCCAGCACCAGGGCCGGCTGGCCGCCGCGCTCGCCGCGCAGCCAGGTGCGCAGGGTGCGCAGGCCCTCGTCCTCGCTCAGCGAGCGCCCGAGGATGGCCCAGCGATCGCGGGTGCCCTCCTGGGCCAGCAGCTCCTCGCGCGGGTAGGTCCAGCCCAGCGCGGTGCGGATGTCGGCCTGGGCGGCGGGCGGGAAGGCCTCGATGCGGGTGGAGGCCTGGAGCAGCAGGTGCAGGCGGCCCATCCGCGCCACCAGCCGATCTTGCCAGCCCTGGCCGGATGTGGCGGCCTCGCCCAGGCCGCGCACTAGGCGGGCCAGCCCAGGGGCCTGCGAGTCGACCATGCGGGCGGCCATGCTGGCCCAGTAGCTGTGCGGCTGCTGCTGGGCCACCACCAGGCCTTGGCGCAGCATGTCGTCGAGCCAGCGGCACAGATCTTGCACACCGGCAGCGACCCTCGCCTCACGCGTGCTGGTGCGCTTGGCCGTGGCCTCGGTAGAGCGCTCGGTCTTCTCGGCGGGCTTTTCTTCTTTGGCGGCCTGCTTTTTCGTGCGGCTCTCGATCCACTCGGCCATCCAGGGCGGCTGCGGCTGCTCGTCGATCTGCTGGGGGGCGCTGGCGTAGAGCAGCAGCAGCCCAAGGGCGTGCTTGCAGGGGAACTTGCGGCTGGGGCACGAGCAGCGGGTGGCGGGCGTGCCCGCCGCCAGATCTATCTGGGTGCGGTACGGCGTGGCCGAGCTGCCCTTGCACTCGCCCCACAGCGCCTGCTCGCTGCGGCCCAGCGAGACCCAGGTGCGGGCGTTGGCCAGCTTCTGGCCCGCCTTCAGGCTGGCGGTGTCGGGGGCAAGCGCAGAAACGTGTTCGGTCGTTAGCTCTGTTGGCATAGGCTCTATAGGTACGTTGGTGAATTGGCGGCAGTGTAGCATCGTGCTGTGACACCAAATGTCACAGCTGATGGGTCACTGTATGGTATCATTCGTGTCAACTTCCCGTTTTGTGTAAAGCGTTTCGCCGTGAAGATGCGAGAATCTGCCGATGGCGCGGGCTGCGCCGCTGGCCAGAAGGAGCTCTATCCATGACCCCCATGCTGCGGCGTGAGGCCAATGAGGCATTTCAGCGCACCCTCACGCGCGCTATCCTGCTGCCGCTTGGCCTGCTGGTGGTGCTCGCGATTATCTTCTTCCTGCTGATCCAGAACCTGCTGGGCGCGGTCGACTGGGTGGAGCACACCGACCATGTGCTGGCCAGCGCCAACGAGCTAGAGAGCTCCATCCTCGATCAGGAGACCGGCATGCGCGGCTTCCTGCTCACCGGCCAAGATTCTTTTCTCACCCCCTATAGCGAGGCGCTGTCTTCCGTGGATGGCCAGCTCGATGATCTGACGAGGCTGGTGGCCGACAACCCGCCGCAGCTGGAGCGGGTCGATGCCATCCGCCGTCTGAACGAAGAGTGGCAGCAGTACGCGGTACTGGCCCTGGAGGCGCGGCGCAACGGCGGCGACTATATGTCGCTGGTCTCCAGCGGCGTGGGTAGAGAGCGCATGGACGCCATCCGCGATCAGTTCGACGCCGTGATCGCCGCCGAGGAGCAGCTGCGCACCACCCGCACCGCCGCCGCCCGCACCACCACCGGCGCGGCGGTGGTGGTGAGCGTGCTGGCCACGCTGCTGCTGGGCGGCGCGCTGGCCCTGCTCTCGCGGCGCACGCTGCTGCGCCTGTCGCACACCTACAACACCGCGCTGCGCAGCGCCGAGGCCAACGAGCAGGAGCTGTACACCCAGCGCGAGTGGCTCCAGAGCACCCTGGCCAGCATCGGCGACGCCGTGATCGCCACCGACGCCCGCGGCAACATCAGCTTTATCAACCCGGTGGCCGAGGCGCTGACCGGCTGGACTGGCGACGCCGCCCTGGGCAAACCGCTGCGCGATGTCTTCACGATCGTGAACGAGCAGACCCGCGCCGAGGTTGAGATCCCGGTCGACCGCGTGCTGCGCGAGGGCGTGGTGGTGGGGCTGGCCAACCACACCGCGCTGGTGCGGCGCGACGGCACCAGCATACCGATCGACGACAGCGCCGCACCAGTGCGCAATGCGACAGGGGCCATGGTGGGGGCCGTGCTGGTGTTCCGCGATATCTCGGGTCGCTACCGCGCCGAGCAGGCCCTGCGCGAGAGCGAGCGGCGCTACCGCGACCTGGCCGAGGCCATGCCCATGCTGGTGTGGACGGCCACGCCCCAGAGCCAGATCGACTACTTCAGCAGCTACTGGCACCGCTTCACTGGTCTGGAAGCGCCGGATGCGCAGCGCTTCTCGGCGGCGCTCCACCCCGACGACCTAGAGGGGATGCGCGAGACCTGGTTTCAGGCGGTGGAGCGCGGCCAGCCCTTCAATGTCGAGGTGCGCCTGCGCCGCGAGGATGGCGTCTACCGCTGGCATATTGTGCGGGCGGCGCTGCGCGGCGGCGAGGATGGCCGCCCCGACAAGTGGTACGGCACTGCGCTCGATATCGACGACCAGAAGCGCGCCGAGCAGGCCCTGCGCGAGAGCGAGGCCGAGTTCCGCCAGATCACCGAGACCATGCCGCAGATGGTGTGGACCACGCGGCCCGATGGCTACCACATCTACTTCAACCAGCGCTGGTACGACTACACCGGCACCACCCTAGATCAGGTGCGCGGCGAGGGCTGGGCCAGCATCCTGCACCCCGACGATGTGACGCTGACCATGGAGACCTGGAAGCGCTCGCTTGAGACTGGCGAGCTCTACCAGATGGAGTACCGATTTCGCGAGGCGGCCACCGGGAAGTACAAGTGGTTCCTGGGCCGGGCCGCCGCCATCCGCGATGCCAGCGGGCAGATCACCGAGTGGTTCGGCACCTGCACCGATATCGACGAGCAGAAGCGCGCCGAGGAGTCGCTGCGCCAGCACACCGAGCAGCTGGCCCTGGCCACCGCCGCGCTGGAGGAGCGCAACCGCGAGCTGGACCAGTTTGCCTACGTTACCTCGCACGATCTGAAGGCACCGCTGCGCGGCATCGCCAACCTCTCGCAGTGGATCGAGGAGGATCTGGGCGATCACGCCACCGACGACATCCGCAAGCAGCTGGAGCTGCTGCGCGGGCGCGTGCACCGCATGGAGGGGCTGATCGACGGCATCTTGCAGTTCTCGCGCATTGGTCGGGTCAAGAATGACATTGAGCCGGTGGCGGTGGGCGCGCTGCTGGAAGACGTGGTCGACCTGCTCTCGCCGCCGCCCGCAGTGCAGGTCGAGGTGGCCGCGCAGATGCCCACCATCCACACCGAGCGCCTCTACCTGCAGCAGGTGTTCCAGAACCTGATCGGCAATGCCATCAAACACGGCCAGCGCCCCGACCTGCGCATTGCGGTGGGCTGGGCCGACGCCGGGCGCTGCTACCAGTTCACCGTCAGCGACAACGGCCAGGGTATCGCGCCACGGTATCACGAGCGGGTGTTTGGCATCTTTCAGACCCTTGCCCCGCGTGATAAAGTGGAAGGTACCGGCCTGGGCCTCTCTTTGGTGAAGAAGATTGTCGAGCTGCACGGCGGGCGGGTCTGGATCGATTCCGACGAGGGCGCGGGGGCGCAGTTCCATTTTACCTGGCCAAAGTAGCGCCGCCTAGGAGATATGCGTGGCGCGAAGTTGGGGGCGCATACCAATGCGCTCGGTTTGCTCTCTGAGCTGAGCCAAGAGACGCTAGAGGAGATCTGATGACTGAGTCAAAAATGCTGCACATCCTGCTGGTGGATGATGACGATGTGGATGTGATGAACGTGCAGCGCGCGTTCAAGAAAAACAATATCATCAACCCGCTCTACGTGGCCAGCAATGGCCTGGAGGCACTAGATTTGCTACGTGGCAATGGGGTGCAGCCCATCCCATCGGAGCGCCGCCTGATCTTGCTCGACCTGAACATGCCCAAGATGAACGGGCTAGAGTTCCTGCGCGAGATCCGCGCCGACCCTGAGCTCCACCTGCTGTCGGTGATCGTTCTGACCACCTCGGACGATGAGCGCGACAAGGTGGAGGCCTACAACCTGAACGTGGCCGGATATATCCTGAAGCCCGTGACATTTAGCGCCTTTGTCGAGACGATGGCGACGCTGAATAAGTACTGGGCGATCAACGAGCTTCCCTAATGTATGATCACCTGATGCTGCTAGTGATAGATGATGATGCGGTGGACCGCATGGCGGTGCGGCGCGCCCTGCGCGCCGCCGCTGTGCCCTGCACGATCGAGGAGGCCGCCGACAGCGATACCGCCCTGGCCGCGCTGGGTGCGAAGGCCTTCGATGTGGTGCTGATGGACTATCGCCTGCCCGACAGCGATGGCCTTGCGCTGCTGCGCGAGGTCCGCTCGCGCGGGCTGACCCTGCCGATCATCATGCTCACGGGCCAGGGCGACGAGCAGCTGGCGGTGGATCTGCTGCGGGCTGGCGCGACCGACTACCTGACCAAGAACGCGGTGTCGCCGGATGTGCTAGCCCAGAGCATCTACCGCGCCCAGCGTATCCACCGCGCCGAGCGCACCGCCGCCCAGGCCAAGGATGCCCTGCGCGTGGCCGACGAGCGGCGGCACTTTCTGGCCGAGGCCAGCCAGCACCTGGTCGAGTCGCTGGATATGGCCGTGATCCTCGATCGGCTGGCGGCGCTGGGCACCCGCGAGCTGGCCGACTGCTGCGTGGTGCAGATCGTGGGCGATGATGGCCAGATCCAGCACTCCTCGCTCTCTGTCTCCGAAGGCGTGGACGTGGGCACCGCTGGCCCGATCGAGTCGGCGCTGCTGGCCATGGTCGCCCCTGGCCAGCCCAGCCTGAAGCTGTGCCTCGCTGGCCGGTCGCTGGTCTACCCTGCGCTGGATGCGACCCTGGCCGAGCATGCCAACGCTATGGCTGTGCCCTATCTGGCGCTGGGCTTCCAGTGTGTGCTCGCGGTGCCGCTCACGGTGCGCGGCCAGGCCATCGGGGCGATCATCCTGCTGCGCGGCGCGGGTAGACCGTCCTTCGATGCCGATGAGCTGCGGCTGGCGGGCGATCTGGCCCACCGCGCCGCCATCGCGCTCGACAACGCCCGGCTCTACCACGAGGCCCAGGAGGCGGTGCGTGTGCGCGACGCCTTCCTGTCGGTGGCCGCCCACGAGCTGAAGACGCCGCTCACCACGCTGTATGGCAATGTGCAGCTGCTGCAGCGCCGCTCGCAGCGCGAGGGCACGCTCAACGAGCGCGACCAGCGCACGCTGCGGATCATCTTCGAGCAGACCGGACGCCTGAACAAGATGATCACCGCGCTGCTCGACCTCTCGCGGCTGCAGATGGGCCAGTTTAGCATCCAGCCGCAGCCGCTCGACCTGGCGGTGCTGGCGCGGCGGGTGGTGGATGAGCTTCAGCTCTCGCTGGAGCGGCATATGGTGTCGCTCGATGGGGTGGATGTGGCGGCCATGGTGCTGGGCGATGAGCTGCGGCTGGAGCAGGTGATCCAGAACCTGATCCAGAATGCGATCAAGTATAGCCCAGGGGGCGGGTTGGTGCAGGTGCGGCTGCAGCAGGATGGGGCAAACGCGATCCTGAGCGTGAGCGATCAGGGCATCGGCATACCGCAGAGCTCCATCCCGAACCTGTTTCGCCGCTTCTACCGCGCATCCAATGTGCACGATCATCATATCAGCGGCATCGGCGTGGGGCTGTTTGTGGTGAATGAGATCGTTGGGCTGCACGGCGGGCGGATCACGGTGGCCAGCACCGAGGGTGTGGGCACCACCTTCACCGTCTATCTGCCGCTGCTGGCTACACCGTCCTGCTGCGCTCGGCCAGCCAGTAGCGCGCCAGCGCGATCAGCTCGTCGAGCGCGAAGGGCTTGGCCAGCACGCCGTTGGCGTCGATGTCGGCGGCGGCGGCCACCGCCGAGTGGCCTGCGGTCATCACGATGATCGGCGCTACCACGCGGCTGGTGCGCCGGTAGGCCTCGGCGAACTCCCATCCGTTCATCAGCGGCATGTTCATGTCGAGTAGCACCAGCCCTGGCTGCAGCCGCTCGACGACCTTGAGCGCCTCGATCCCGTTGTGGGCCGCGATGACGTGGAACCCCTCCTCCTGAAGCACCACGGTCACTACCTCGCGAATGGTTGGATCGTCATCGACAACAAGTATTGGCTCTGTGTGCATGCTTGTTTCTCTCACCATGTATTTGTGATCCTAACAGGGCGGTGGCCCTGCCCGTTCGATGTGATCGGTGTTGGGTGCGCACTGCGATTGCGTATGTGTCAAACGTGATGCGGCGGCCCCACGGCGCGGCTGCGCTCCGCACGGGTGGTGCCTTGGGCCTGGTTCGCACAGGCACATCCGCTCGCATGATGATAGCTGGGCGCAGGCCGCTGAGGCGGGTGTGTCAGATCCCAGGCGCGAGTGGGCTGGGCTTTTAGGCCGTAGACATCGGTAAAGCTATGATACCATACCCTGTCCACTGCTGCGCTCGCGCAGGGCCTCCTCCAGCAGCTGGCGGCGCAGGATCTTGCCCACGCTCGACTGCGGCAGCGCGCTGCGGAAGATGAACGTGCGCGGCACCTTGTACTTGATCAGCTTGCTGGCGCATAGCTCGCGCAGCTCCTCGGCGGTGGCGCTGGCCCCTGGCCGCAGTACGATGTAGGCCGTCACGGTGTCGTCGCCGCGCGTGGGGTGCGGGATGCCCACCACGCAGCACTGCAGCACCGCCGGGTGCTCGTAGAGCACATCCTCGACCTCGCGCGGCAGCACCTGGAACCCCGAGGCCTTGATGATGTCCTTCATACGGTCGACCACAAAGAAGAACCCATCCTCATCCACCGTGCAGACATCGCCGGTGTGCAGCCAGCCATCCGCGCCTAGCGTCAGCTCGGTCTCGTTGCGGTTGTTCCAGTAGCCCTGCATCACCTGGGGGCCGCGCACCACCAGCTCGCCCCGGCTCTGGCCGTCGAAGGGCAGCGCCTCGCCGGTGTTTGGGTCGATGATCTTGGCCTCGGTATCGGGGAAGGGCAGGCCGATCGAACCAGCCTTGCGCGTGCCGTACAGCGGGGTGCAGTGGGTCACCGGCGCGGCCTCGGTCAGCCCGAAGCCCTCCACCAGCCGCCCGCCGGTGATCTGCTCGAATTGCTGCTGCAGCGTCACCGGCAGCGGGGCCGAGCCGCTGATGCAGCCGGTGATCGAGCCGAGCTGATAGGAGCGCACCTTGGGGTGGTTGACGATCGCCAGGTAGAGCGCAGGCACGCCCGGCATGATCGTGGCCTTCTGGCGCTGGATGCTCTCCATCACCAGTGTGATCGGGCGCGGGTTGGGGATGAGCACCAGCTTGGACCCTGACAGGATGCCGCAGATCAGCCCGGTGGTCATGCCGTACACATGGAAGAACGGGATGGCCAGCAGGAAGGTCTCTTTGCCGGGCTGCAGCACATCGATCCATGTGATGGCCTGCACGGCGTTGCTGATCAGGTTGCGGTGGCTGAGCATGGCGGCCTTGGGCGTGCCGGTGGTGCCGCCGGTGTACTGCAGAAGCGCCGTCTCGTCGGGGGAGATGGCCACGGGTGGCGGCGCGGGGCGGCGGCTGCGCAGCAGCTGGGTGAAGAAGTGCAGGTTGGGCTGGTCGCGCGGGGCGTCGGCCCACTCGGGGCTGCGGCGCTGCTGGATGCGCACCAGCTGGCGCATGGGCGCGGGCAGCAGATCGTAGGCGTAGGTCATGATCACGCGCTTGACCCCGGTCTCGCCCAGGATGGGCTCAAGGCTTGGCCAGAACAGGTTGAGGATGATCACGGTCTCGGCCCCCGAGTCGCGCAGCTGGTGGCGCAGCTCGGGCGCGGTGTACTGCGGGTTGTTGTTCACCACCAGCGCGCCGAGCTTCAGCGCGGCGAAGAAGGCGATCACGAACTGCGGCATGTTGGGCAGCACCAGCGCCACGCGGTCGCCCTTGCGCACGCCGAGGTCGTAGAGCGCGCCCGCCAGCCGGTCCACATAGTCGGACACCTGCTGGTAGGTGAGCGATCCCGTGATGCCGATGCGTCCGTTCCACACATAGGCCAGGACAACGTGTGTGGCGGTCTGGTGCGGGTAGCTACGTGCCGTATCCTCCAGCATCTGGGGCAGGGTCTTCTCAGGATACGTCAGCGTCGGTGGTACCTGCGGGTCATAGTGCTGTAGCCAGACTGGTGTTGACAATGGTCCCCCTCTCATAAGCCGCCGGGCGCTTCAATGGCGTTCGTCATCACGGATGTTCGATGGTGCCCAGCACTGGGCTGGGTCATTGTAGCACCACCGCTGTGCTTGCGAGATAGCCGACCACTGCTTCCAGGATTCACATGGTGTCACTTTTTCGTACAGACCATCTGGATGCGGCAGATCGTGTCATCCTGCGTGTCAAGACATGCATCGCAAACAAGATCAAAGAAATCGTACCCACTTGGCCCATGCGGCGAAGGCGCTGCTCACGCCAGCTGGCCATATGCACGAATATGAGCTGCCAGCGAGCGGCATAGGGACGCCCAACATTGGGAGTTCGAAGGGGGCGACGCCCTCACAGTGATTCTTGGCTCCCTTTTTTCCTTGCTGTCTTGGCGTCTTGGTGGTAAAAGAATCGGCGCGCTGTCGAGAACGCATAGACCCTACCACCGGTTCGCCGCACAGCCGCCAGAACCGTGACCATTTATTGAATGTGACGGCGCGCACAGATGTTACAATCATAGCGCGGCTTATGATTGAGAAGGTACTATGCCGCTGGGATCTCGCGGAATGGCTTTTGCGGGGTATGAACTGAAGGATGGCCTGCGCCGCAGCGCCATAGCAGGATAAGAACAATGTAGCCCGCGTTTGTTTGGATAGAGGAACCAAACGCACGATTGAAAAGGAGCTAGAGCATGCGTCGTACCAAGATCGTCGCCACGATCGGGCCGGTGAGCGAGAGCGCCGAGATGCTGGACAAGCTGATCGCCGCTGGTATGAATGTGGCGCGTATGAACTTCTCGCATGGCGAGCACAGCGAGCACGCCGACCGCATCGCGCGGGTGCGCGCGGCGGGCCAGCGGGCCGGGCGCGCAGTGGCCGTGCTGCAAGATCTGCAGGGCCCGAAGATCCGCACTGGCAAGCTGATCAACGGCGGCCCCGTCACCCTGACGGCGGGCCAGCGCTTCATCATCACCGTGCGCAACGAGCTGGGCACCGCGCAGCGCGTCAGCACCACCTACACCCCCCTGCCCCAGGATGTGAAGCTGGGCGACAACATCCTGATCTCCGATGGCCTCATCCGGCTGCGCGTGGTGGAGATCGAGGGCGATGATGTCGTGACCGAGGTGGTGGCGGGCGGCGTGCTGCGCGAGCGCCAGGGCATCAACCTGCCGGGCGTCAATGTCAGCGCGCCCTCGCTCACCGAGAAGGACATCGTCGATCTGGAGTTCGGCCTCTCGCAGAACGTGGATCTGGTGGCGCTGTCGTTCGTGCGCTCGGCATCCAACGTGGAGGAGCTGCGCCGCCGCATCCAGGCGGCGGGCAAATCCACCCCGATCATCGCCAAGATCGAGAAGCCCGAGGCCCTGGACGACCTCGACAACATCATCAGCGCGGTGGATGGCGTGATGGTGGCGCGCGGCGACCTGGGCGTGGAGATCCCCGCCGAGCAGGTGCCGATCGCCCAGAAGCGCATCATCGACCTGTGCAACCGCCAGGGCAAGCCGGTGATCACCGCCACCCAGATGCTCGACTCGATGATCCGCAACCCCCAGCCCACCCGCGCCGAGGCCAGCGATGTGGCTAACGCCATCCTCGATGGCACCGACGCCGTGATGCTCAGCGGCGAGACAGCGGTGGGGGCCTACCCGGTCGAGTCGATCGAGATGATGGCCCGCATCGCCGAGGTCACCGAGTCGAGCATCCTGGCATCCCAGGCGGCGGGCGGCATCCCGCTGTCGCTGCTGGCCAGCGTGCTCGCCCGCGACCCGATCAGCGTGGCCGCCCACGCCCTGATGATCGAGTCGCCTGTCACCGCGATCGTGGCCTTCACCGTCAGCGGCGCGACGGCGCTGCGCGTGGCCCGCCAGCGCCCCCACGAGCCGATCTTCGTGTTCACCCCCAGCGAGGTGACCTACCGCTGGCTCAGCGTGGTCTGGGGCCTGAAGCCCATCCTCTGCCGCCCCGTGCAGGATCTGGTCGACCTGACCGCCCTGATCAACCGCGAGCTGGTGGTGCGCGGCCTGATGAAGCCGGGCGAGACGGTGGTGATGACCGGCGGCCACCCCACCATGGGCCTGGGCCGCACCGACTTTGTGAAGATGCTGACGCTCAGCTAGCGCGCCTAGCCCGCCCCGCCCGCGAGGACATTTCCCACTGGGAGGTGTCCTTTTGCTTTTAACCGGGTCTGGGTCTCATCAATCTCTTATGCTACATTTCCCCATTGCTCTACCACAGCCCGCGCCATGTTCGGTATAATGGCCGCCAGTGAGATGTTTATTTTTAATGAAGGATCAAGAAGGATTACTGTTATGAGCGCTCGTTCGCAACGCCGTGGCCGCACCACCCCCAAGCAGAGCAACGCCTCGCTGCTGCCTGTCTACATCGGCATCGGTGTAGTGCTGCTGGTGGGTGTCATTCTGCTGGCGATCGGCGCAAGCGGCAGCAAGCCGCCCACGGGCACCACCACGATCAGCGATGCCTCGCTGGCGGGCTACCCCACCATGGGCAAGGCCGACGCGCCGGTGACGGTGGTTGAGTTCGGCGACTACCAGTGCCCAGGCTGCGCCGCCTACGCCAACGACCAGGGCAAGAAGATCAAAGAGTCGTACGTCGACACCGGCAAGGTGAAGTTCGTGTTCCACGAGCTGCCGATCAGCAGCCACGCCCACGCCTACGTGGCCGCGCAGGCCGCCCGCATCGCTGGCGACCAGGGCAAGTTCTGGGAGATGCACGAGCTGCTGTTCGCCAAGCAGACCGAGTGGGCGCCGCTCTCGCCCGCGCAGGTGAAGGTCAAATTCAGCGAGTACGCCCAGGAGCTGGGTCTGGATGTGACGGCCTTCAACCAGTCGCTGGAGAGCAACAAGTACCGCAGCGAGATCGATAAGGCCTCGCAGGAGTCGCTGGCCGCTGGTATTCAGTCCACGCCCTCGTTTGTGATCAACGGCAAGATCTACCAGGCCTCGGGCCTGGATCAGGCCATCGAGGCCGCGCTGGCGGGCAAGTAGCCCCCGCGTCGCCTGCGGGCGATCGCCCAAGTATGCGCGGGGCCAGCCCGGCCCCGCATCGCCAGAGTTGGCCTATGCGACAGCGTTGCAGCGAGTGAGATCAAGCGGCAGGTTTCCGGCGCCTTGGGGCGCAGGGCCTGCCGTTTGGTGTGCCCAGCCATGTGGCACCGATCTGCATCTCAATGCCAAACTTTGACAGTCTGCACCCCTAGCAACTATAATAGTGCAGTTTTTTGGCGGTCCCCGCGTGTGTATGCTCCGGACCTTTGGTTTTTATATGGAGGCAGGCACAACCGTGCGAAATCGAAATGTTATAACCTTGATCCTGATCTTGGTGGTGGCTGGTCTGGCGATCTGGATTGATTTTGCGCCCGACAACACCTGGCTTGGCCGCGATGTGAGCACGCGTCTTGGCCTTGATCTCCAGGGCGGCACCCAGGTGCTGCTCAAAGCAGTCTCGCAGACCGACCAGGCCGTGACCAGAGATGAGATCCAGACTGCCGCTCGTGTGATCGAGCAGCGCGTCAACGGCCTCGGCGTCAGCGAGGCGGTGGTGCAGACCTCGGGGAACGACCGCATCGTCGTCGAGATGCCGGGCGTCAAAGACCCCGAGCAGGCCATCCAGACCATCCGCAGCACCGGCCAGCTGGAGTTTGTCGACCCGCAGGCCCAGTACCTGACCACCGGCGCGATCGTGCGCACCAGCAACAACCCCAACCCCGCCGCCCTGCTGGCCACGGCCACGCCCACCAGCACCGCGACGCTGAGCGAGACCGGCGCGCTCACCAGCACCGCCACGCTCACCCCGACCACCGAGGCCCAAGGCCCGATCTTCAGCAGCATCACCAAGGGCCGCGACCTGAGCACCAGCGATGTGATGCTGAACTTCGGCTCCAACCAGAACATCACATCGGGCCAGTACGCCGTGAACTTCGCGTATCGCGGCGAGTCGGCCACCGCGCTGGAGCGCTGGACCTCGCAGAACATCGGCAAGCCGATGTGTATCGTGATCGACAACACGGTGCAGAGCTGCGCCACCGTGCAGGCCACCCTGGTGGGCGGCCAGGGCCAGATCACCACCAGCACCAAGCAGGAGTCCGAGGCGATCTACCAGCAGCTGAAGTACGGCGCGCTGCCGGTCTCGCTCTCGATCGAGTCGAGCCGCACCGTGGGCGCGACCCTGGGTGCCGACTCGGTGTCGGCCAGCCTGTTCGCGGGTATCGTCGGCCTGGCCGTGGTGGCGCTGTTCATGATCCTCTACTACCGCCTGCCGGGCGTGCTGGCCACCGTGGCGCTGCTGATCTACACCGCGATCAGCTTCGCGATCTACCGTGTGGTGCCGATCACGCTCACCCTGGCCGGTATCGCGGGCTTCGTGCTCTCGATCGGTGTGGCGGTGGATGCCAACGTGCTGATCTTCGCCCGCCTGAAGGAAGAGCTGCGCAAGGGTATGAGCCTGCGCAAGTCGGTCGACCTCTCCTTCAAGGAGGCCTGGCCGGCCATCCGCGACTCCAGCGCGGCCACGATCATCACCAGCGTCATTCTGTTCATGTTCGGCAACTCGTTCGGCGTCAGCATCATCAAGGGCTTCGCTGTAACCCTGGGCCTGGGTATCCTGATCAGCCTGTTCACGGCGGTGACGGCGACCCGCACCTTCCTGCACATGATCGTGCCGCTGCCCTTTGCCCAGAACCCCTGGATGTACGAGCTGGATGAGGCCCCTGGCCTTGAGCACGGGCGGCGCGATGATCGCGGCGTAGCGACCGAAGCCTAGAAGGAGACGACGATGAACAAAATTGTGGCCCACCGCTACTGGTGGTTTGCGCTTTCCCTGCTGTTGATCCTTCCGGGCTTGGTGTTTCTGATGATCCCCGGCATCGGCCTGCGCCCGAGCATCGATTTCGCTGGCGGCTCGATGTGGGAGATCAACCTGCCCAAGGCCCAGGCCAGCGACATCCACACCGAAGACATCCGCGAGATCTTCGCCCAGAACGGCCTGGAGAACGCGGTGGTTCAGATGAGCGAGGCCAAGCTGCCCGATGGCAGCACGGTGCCTAGCGCGATCATCCGCTCGAAGTCGCTTGACGCCAACAACGCCGAGAAGCAGCAGCAGGATATCCTGGCCGCGCTGAGCGCGAAGTATGGCGAGGCCCAGCGCGAGCAGATGCAGAGCGTGGGCGCGACGGTGAGCCAGGAGTCGACCCGCAGCGCGGTGCTGGCGGTGATCGGCGCGATGGCGGTGATCCTGGTCTACCTGACCATCGCCTTCCGCAAGGCCCCGCACCCCATCCGCTACGGCACATGCGCCATCTTGGCCATGGCCCACGATGTGCTGGTGGTGCTCGGCTCGGCCTCGATCCTCGGCTACTTCGTGGGTCTAGAGGTCGACTCGCTGTTCCTCACCGCGCTGCTCACGATCATCAGCTTCTCGGTGCACGATACGATCGTGGTGTTCGACCGCGTGCGCGAGAACCTGGCCCACCGCCGCAGCGGCGAGAGCTTCGAGGAGGTGGTGAACCACTCGATCGTGCAGACTCTGCCGCGCTCGATCAACACCCAGCTGACCTCGATGTTCACGCTCACGGCGCTGCTGATGTTTGGCGGCGCGAGCATCCGCAACTTCGTGATCATCCTGCTGATCGGCCTGATCTCGGGCACCTACTCGTCGATCTTCAACGCCGCCCAGCTGCTGGTGGTGTGGGAGAACTACGAGTGGCGCAACTGGTTCCGTGGCAACCGTTCCAGCGAGACGGCCTCGGCCTAGCTTGCTTGGTGAAGAGCGGAATGAAACAAGGCGGGTGGCGCAATGCTGCCCGCTTTGTTTGTATTTTGCACTCTAGCTTTGCGCTGGGTGTGACAGCACGAGGCGAGTCCGTGGTTTTCTTTTGTATAGGTCTTGCAGGGGTGAAATAGGCTCTTGCAGGGGTGAAATAAGCTCTTGCAGGGGGTGCATAGGTTCTTGCAGGGGGTGCATAGGTTCTTGCAGGGATGAAATAGGTTCTTGTAGTCATGAAATAGGCTCTTGCAGGGGTGAAATAGGCTCTTGTAGGGGTGAAATAGGCTCTTGCAGCGGGTGCATAGGTTTTTGCAGGGATGAAATAGGTTCTTGTAGTCATGAAATAGGTTCTTGCAGCGGGTGCATAGGTTTTTGCAGCACGGTGTTTTTCTGATACCAAGTTGTGCTTGGCTGGTTGCTTGCGAATCATGATGGTGGTATGTGTTTGGTAGGTGGATGCCCTGCGCGGGCGGCGCACAGGGGCCAGCCCCTGTGAACCCCGCCAGGGGGCATCGCCCCCTTGGAACCCCCAATGTTGAGTGTTCCTATGCCGTTTCCTGGCGGCTCGTGTTTGTGCATATGGCCATCAAAACCCTATCGGCACCTTCGCCGTATGGGCCGGGTGGATAGGGTTTGCTCTGCACGCTTTCCAAGTCCTCTTGTGTTCCCTTGGAGTCTTGGAGTCTTGGTGGTGAAAAACCTCGTGCCTTCGCGTCTTCGTGGTATTCATGGCCGGAGCGCGGGGTTTTGTTTCCCGCCGAGAGAGTATGCTACAATAGGCCGCTTTGATGAGGTGGCATGTGACCCGACGTTTTCTCGCGCTTGCTCTGGCGCTGGGCCTCCTGGTGCTTGTGGGCGCTTTCCTTATGGTGCGGCAGCGCCAGCTGAGCTGCGCACCCATCCCATTGCTGAGCGACGACATCCTGCCCAATGCGGCCCTGATGCCCGCGAACGGATCGCGCATGCCCGATGGGTGGGCCAGCCGCGCATCCGGCGTGGAGCTGCGCGGCCAGGCCGTGAGCCAGAACCCCGACGAGTGGGGCTTCGATCTGGATGGCGACGGTCGCTCGCTCCAGCTGATCGGCATCGCCAACGAGGTGCTGACGCCGCTGGTGCCGGTGGCGCCTGGGCGATCCTACTGCTTTGTGGGCCGCGCCCTGGCCGACAGCCCCGCCAAGCACTCGGCCACCCGGCTGCGGCTGGTGTTCGAGTGGCAGGATGGCGCGGGCCAGACGCTGGCGGAGCAGCCCAGCATCTGGCAGCAGGCCTCGCTCTGGCGGCAGGATGCGGCGGTGGATTGGTCCACCATCACGGCGGCGGCGCAGGCCCCGGCCCAGGCCGCCGCGCTGCGGGTGCATGTGCAGCCCAGCTCGGACGACCGCGTGTACCTAGATGGCATGCATCTGCGGGCCACGATGTTTGGCCCCAGCCAGCTGGCCGCGCAGCCCCCCGCCGCCCCCGCCCAGGTGCAGCTCGCGCCCTGGCCCGGCGGCGCGCAGGCCGCGCTCGCCTTCACCTTCGACTGGGAGACCGAGATGGGCGGCCTCATCCACACCCGCTCGACCAGCGACGACCCCAACGCGGCGAGCACCCCCGAGCTGCGCGCCATGCGCATGCGCGAGGGTGTCACCACCACGCTCGACCTGTTTCGGCCCCACGGGTTCCGCGCCACCTACTACGCCACCGGCTACAACTTTCTGATGGGCAACACCGAGGGCCGCAGCTTTATGGGCGACCCGACCTACGCATGGGCCACGCGGCAGGCGGGCTGGCAGCAGGATTGGTCGCGGCAGCCCTGGTTTGGTGACGACCCGCGCGGCACGGTGGCCAGCCACCCTGGCTGGTACTTTGGCGACCTGATCGCCATGCTCCAGGCCGAGAAGCAGGACATCCAGTCGCACACCTTCGCTCATTTTTCGGGCCAATATGTGACCAGCGACGACTGGAGGAGCGATCTGGCGGCCTGGAAGGAAGCCGCCGCCGCGCGCGGCGTGGCCCCGGCGCGCTCGCTGGCCTTCCCTTGGTCCAGCAGCAACGGCATGAGCGACGACGACTGGCGCGCGCTGGAGGAGGCGGGCATCCGCTCGGTCACGCGCACCGCGTGGTCGCAGCCCAAGTCGGCGCTGTTCGCCCGCGCCACCCCCGCCGCCGACGGCCTGGTCGAGCAGCCGCGCTGCCGCCCCATTCCCGGCCACGAGCGCATCCTGGCCTGCCCCGACTTCTACCTGCACGACGGCAGCGCCGCCGCCGCCACCCGCCAGATCGACGCGGCCATCGCGGCGGGCGGCATGATCGACATGTGGGCGCACACCGAGGAGGTGACGACGCCCAGCCAGCTCGCCACGTGGGCGCAGGTGGTGGCCTACGCCGCCGCCCAGCGCGACGCGGGCAGGCTGTGGGTGGCCCCGCTGAGCGAGATCGCCGACTGGCAGCAGGCGCTCGACATGGTGACGCTGGATGTGCGCACCAACAACGATCAGACAATGGTGATAACTGTGACCAATACAAGCTCTCTCGAACTTAGCGGGCTGGCGCTGCGCGTGCCCGCCAGCGTGCGGCGGGCCGAGGCCGCAGGCACGGCCATGGCTCTGCCCGGCGCGGGCCTGCTGACGCTGGATGTGGCCCCCGGCCAGCGCGTGGAGGTGACCCTATGGCCCGAGTAGCCCTGCCCCCCACCGTCTCCTCGGCGCTGCTGCGCCAGCGCGGCCCGCTGCGGGCCTACCAGTGGATCTGGCTGCTGGGCTGCGTGCTGGTGGCGCTGGCCGTGGGCGCGCCGCGCATCGTCACGCGGCCCGTGCTCTACACCGCGCAGAGCGCCGTGCAGGTGGACCCGGCGCGCAGCTACGCGCCGCTGGTGACCACGCAGCCCGACGCCGCCAACTACGCCGCCGAGCGCGGCGAGTTCGACGCCGTGGCCAAGATCGCTGTGGGGCTGCTGCGCGTGAAGCAGACCGAGGCTGGCCCGGTCTACCCGCGCCTGGGCAGCTACGAAAGCCCGAACAGCAGCTTCTCGGTCACGTTTGCGCCCCAGGCCGATGGCCGCGTGCTGGTGACGACCCTGACCGACGATGCGGCCCAGGCCCAGCGGCTGGCCGACGACGCCGCCGAGGCCTTCGCGCGCAGCCTGCGGGCGGCGGGCGGGCGCGAGATCTTCCGCCAGCTGGTGGGCTGGGAGGCCTACGGCGCGGCCACCGGCACGCCCGCCAAGGATGCCTTCCAGCGCGACCTGCGCGACATCTGGCTGCGCGAGGCCTTCCCGCTGCGCGTGGCGGTGAACTTTGTCGAGAAGCCCCACACCGTGGACATGCTGGCCCCCGAGGACCGCAGCGACCTGGCCCGCGCGCTGGAGGTGCGCGAGCAGGAGCTGAGCCAGGTGGATCTGTACGCCCTGCGGGTGCGCCGCGACGGGGCCGAGGGCGAGGCCCGCGCCCAGATGACCACCGACGTGCAGCGACTGGAGCGCGGCCTGGCCTCCATCCGCGATGCGCTGGCCGTGCTCTACAGCACCTATGGCGAGACCTACAGCCCCGACGCGCCGAGCGCGGTGTACCGCAGCCAGCTGGCCACCGCCGCCAGCGTGATCGACCCGCAGATCCCGCAGCTGCTAGGGCTGGTGGTGCTGCTGGGCCTGGTGTTCGGCGGGCTGGGCGTGGCGCTCGACCGCAGCGCCGGGGTGATGCCCAAGCTGGGCGAGATCTGGTCATACCGCGAGCTGATCCGCAACCTGGTGCTGCGCGACCTGCGCGTGCGCTACAAGGGCAGCATGTTCGGCTACCTGTGGACCCAGCTGGCCCCGCTGCTGCTGATGCTGGTGTTCCTGTTCGTGTTCAGCACGCTCCAGAAGCAGGCGATCGCGCTGTTCCCGGTGTTTCTGATCGTGGGCCTGCTGCCCTGGAACTTCTGCGCCGAGGCCATGACCAGCGGCTCGCGCAGCATCATCGACAACGCCAACCTGATCAAGAAGGTGTTCTTCCCGCGCGAGATCCTGCCGATGGTGAGCGTGATCTCGGCGCTGGTAAACTATGTGCTCTCGCTGCCGATGATGTTTTTGGTGATCGCGGTCGCCCAGCTGCTCTACAAGCCGCTTGGCCATATCAACTTCTCGATCACCTACGCCTACCTGCCGGTGCTGCTGCTGCTTGAGGCCATGCTGATGACCGGCATCGTGTTCTTCACCAGCGCGCTGGCGGTCAGCTTCCGCGACTTCGTGCACCTGATCGGCATCCTGGTGCAGTTCTGGTTCTTCCTCACGCCGGTGGTCTACTCCATGTCCAACCTGCAGCTCAGCCCCGCGCAGGAGCAGGCGATGCGCTGGCTCAACCCCATGGCCTCGCTGATCGAGTTCTACCACGAGACGCTCTACGGCGGCGTGGTATATGTGAACGAGATCCCGGTGACGGCCTGGCCCGCGCTCGACAGCGTGTTTCGGGTGTTTCTGACGGCGGTGGTGGTGCTGTCGGTCGGCTACTGGTTCTTCCAGCGTCGCAGCCGCACGTTTGGCGAATCGATCTAGGTGAGAAATGGCAAACGCGATAGAATTTCACGATGTCTCCAAGCGCTTCACGCTGCACACCGATAAACGCGACACGGTTCAGGAGCGGATCACCGGCCTGTTCCGCCCGCGCGGCCAGTCCGAGGACTACTGGGCGCTGCGCGGGGTCTCGTTCGAGGTGCCCGAGGGCCAGAGCATCGCGCTGGTGGGCCACAACGGCGCGGGCAAATCCACCGCGCTCAAGCTGATGACCCGCATCCTGGAGCCGACCACGGGCACGGTGCAGATGCGCGGGCGGATCGCGGCGCTGCTGGAGCTGGGCAGCGGCTTCCACCCCGACCTGAGCGGGCGCGAGAACGTGTTCCTGAACGGCTCGCTGATGGGCTTCTCGCGCCGCGATATGGAGCTGCGTCTAGAGGAGATTATCGACTTCTCGGGCATCGGCCAGTTCATCGACATGGAGGTCAAGCACTACTCGTCGGGCATGTACACCCGCCTGGCCTTCGCCGTGGCCACCTCGGTCGACCCCGACATCCTGATCACCGACGAGGTGCTGGCGGTCGGCGACGAGGCCTTCCAGCGCAAGTGTATGGAGCGAATCTACAGCTTCCGCCAGCAGGGCAAGACGATCGTGTTTGTCTCGCACGCGCTCGACACAGTGCGCACGCTGTGCGACCACGCGGTGTGGCTGGAAAAGGGCGAGCCGCAGCTGGTGGGCGAGGCGGGCGAGGTGGTGGATGCCTACCTGGCCAAGGTGAATGAGGCCGAGGCCGAGGCGCTGCGCAAGCGCGGCCTGTCCACCGGCGCGGGCGAGGACACGCCTTACCGGCGCGGCACCCGCGAGATCGAGATCGTGCGGGTCGAGCTGATCGGCGCGACGGGCCGCGACCAGTTGGTGTTCAACACCCGCGAGCCGCTGACGGTGCGCATGCACTACGTGGCCCATCAGCGCATCGAGCGGCCCGTGTTTGGCATCGGCCTGAACCACGAGAGCGGCTTCCTGATCAGCGGGCCGAACACCGCGTTCAGCCATGTCGACATCGCCTCGGTGCAGGGCGCTGGCCACGTGGACTACGTGATCGAGTCGCTGCCGCTGCTGGCCGGGCGCTACGCCTTCAGCGTGGCCGCCTACGATGAGACCATGCAGCACCCCTACGACCACCACGACAGGCTCTACCCGATCACTGTGCATAGCACTGGGCTCAGCGAGCGCTACGGCGTGGTGCCGCTGGCCGGTGGCTGGAAGATCTGCGATGACTAGCGCGCCTATCGCCACTATCGCCATCATCACCTACAACAGCGCCGAGCAGATCGAGGCCTGCCTGGCGGCGGCCAGCCAGCTGGAGCCGCTGGGTGCGTACGAGCTGCTGGTGCTGGACAACGCCTCGCACGATGGCACGCTCCAGCGCGTGCGCGCCAGCTTCCCCCAGGTGCGCCTGATCGCCGAGGGCGAGAACTGGGGCTTTGCTGGCGGGGTTAACCGCGCCGCCGCCGCCGCCACGGGCGAGTACGTGCTGCTGCTCAACCCCGACGCCACCCCCGAGCCATCGTGGGCGCGCGAGCTGCTGGCCGCGCTGGCCCAGCCGGGCGTGGGTGTGGCGGGCAGCCGCGTGCTGGAGCCGGATGGCCGCATCCAGTCGCTGGGCAGCGACATCGACATGCGCGTGCTGCTCACAGCGCACCGCACTGCGCCGCTGGGCGAGGATCTGGCCGATGTGGATGCGGTGCACGGCGCGGCCATGGGCTTCGCGCGGCAGGTCTGGCGGCAGCTGGGCGGCTTCGACGAGGGCTTCTACCCGGCCTACTGGGAAGAGGTTGACTTCTGCGAGCGTGTGCGGCGCGCTGGCATGCGCTGCGTGGTGGCCCCGCGCGCCGCTGTGCGCCACGCCGAGGCCTCATCCACCGGCAAGTACAGCCCCGAGTTCTACGGCTACTACCTGCGCAACCGGCTGCGCTACGCCGCCAAGTGGCTGGCCTGGCCCGAGCTATGGGGCAGCTTCCGCCCCGCCGAGCACGCGCGGCTGCGAATAGCACCAATGGTTGATTGCCAAGTTGCCTCGCTGGTGTATGATAGAGGCGTACCAGCGCCAGAATTGCCAAACGCATCCGCCCGCGCCAGCCTACGGCAGCTTGGCGGCGATCTGCGCACGCGCAAGCTGCCCGAAGACACAACGGCCCTGATCGATGCCCAGCTCGCGCTGGCCGAGGAGAACAGCGTCCATCACGAGGTGCAGTTTACCTCGCGGCTGGGCGTGCTGGCGCGCTTCCGCACGATCTGGAACAGCGTGGCCACACGCTGGTATGTGCGCCCGAACCTCGATCAGCAGACCCGCTACAACCTAGCGGTGCAGCGCGCCTTCTCGGCCTATCTGCGCCAGGAGACCGCGCGGGCGGCGGCGCAGTCGCTGGATGTGGCGCTGCTCGCCTATCGGATGGAGCAGGATTCGCAACGCACCGTTGGGAACTAGCGTATACGTTTGAGAGTCTTTTATAGAGTACAATAGTATGTGCTGGTGGCGGGGCCGCTATCGCATGTAGCCACTTCTGTCGCGGGGTTGCGGCTTTGCTGCCGCCCTACCAACATAACCATGACCGCTTCTCCCTACAACACGCTGCCTCCAAAGACGATGCTGCAGGGCCGCTATCGGATCATCCGCCTGATCGGGCGCGGTGGCATGGGCGCTGTCTACGAGGCGACCGACACCCGGCTGCGCACCTCGGTGGCGATCAAGCAGACGCTGGTGAACAACGGGCAGTTCCGCAATGCCTTCCAGCGCGAGGCCTATATCCTCGCGCGGCTGCGCCATATCGCGCTGCCGTTTGTGACCGATTTCTTCAGCGAGGAAGAGGTTGAGTTCCTGGTGATGCAGTTTATCCCAGGCCCCGATCTGGCGGCGCAGCTGGCCCGCCGCAGCCAGCCGTTCGAGCTAGACCAGGTGCTGCGCTGGGCCGATCAGCTGCTGGATGCCCTGATCTACCTGCACGAGCAGGAGATAATGGTGCTGCACCGCGACATCAAGCCTCAGAATCTTAAGGTACTGCCCAACGGTCAGGTGGTGCTGCTCGACTTCGGCCTCGCCAAGGGTGCCGCCACCACGCAGTCCGAGGCGATGACGGTCAGCAGCATCTTTGGCTTCACGCCCAACTACGCCCCGCTTGAGCAGATCCGCTCCAACGGCACTGAGCCGCGATCCGACATCTACTCGCTGGCGGCCACGCTCTACCACCTGCTAGCCAACGCCACGCCCGCCAATGCGCTTGAGCGGGTCGAGGCCAGCGTCAACGGCCTGCCCGACCCGCTGCACGACCTGCGCGCGCTGAACCCGAGCGTGCCCGCCGCCGTCAGCTCCATCCTTATGCGCGCGCTCGACCTGCGGATCGATAATCGCCCACCCACCGCCCGCGCCATGCGCGCCGCCCTGGACGAGGTGCGCAGCGTGATCGTGCAGGATGCATCCCAGGCCGAGACGGTGCTGGTGGCCCATGCGGCCTCGGGCAGCAGCGCGCCCCGCGTGGCCACGGCCATCCAAGATGAACCGGCGAGCGCACCAGCGGAGCGTGCGCTGTCATCCGACATTCGCTCGCTCGGGCCAGCCGCGCCCAGTACCCTGCGCCTTGGGCGCTGGAGCCTGCCGCTGCGCGCGCCTGCGGCCTGGGTGGGCCTGGCCGTGGTCGGCATCGCGCTGATCGGTGGTGGCGTGCTGCCGCCGCTGCTGTCGCAGCCTGGCGGCGGCGGCCCGATCATGAGCCTGATGGGCAACCGCCCAACGAGCACCGCAACGCTCACTCCATCCACCACCGCCACCGCAACGCTCAGGCCCACGCGCCGGGCTACACAGGCCCCCACGGCCACGGCTACGCCCACGGCCACGGCCACGCTCACACCCACGGCCACGCTCACACCCACGGCCACGCTTACGCCGACACGCCGCCCTACTGTGCGCCCGCGCCCCTCGCGCACGCCCGAGCCGCCGACGCCCGAGCCGCCGACGCCCGAGCCGCCGACGCCCGAGCCGCCGACGCCTGTGACGCTCACCGCCGCGCCAAATAGGCCTTCGGCACGCCAAGAGCAAGATTCGGATAACCGCGACTCGCCAACGGCGACCCCGGTGCGGACCCAGATCGTGATCACGATAGAGCCAACTCTCGATCTGACGAATATTCCGACCAGCGAGCCGACCATGTCGGCCACCGAGAAGCCGACCAGCGACGCCTACCCTGGCCCTGGCGGCTCAACCTCGACGCCGCAAGCCTCCAGCGAGCCGACGAGCGAGCCGACGAGCGAACCGACGAGCGAACCGACCAGCGAACCGACCAGCGAACCGACCAGCGAGCCGACCAGCGAGCCGACCAGCAAGCCGACCAGCGAGCCGACCGAGCGACCAACTTCTGGGGCTAGCCTCTAGCAGCGCCCTTGCTGCTCTGCGGTTTTGGATAGAGGAAAATCGGTATGATGGAACAGAGCCAAAATAACCCTGCATGCCTTCTAGCGCTTGATCCGTCGGTATCGCCCGATGAGTTCATGCTTGTCAATGAGAGCAGCTCGATAGGCCGCTCGTCGCTGTGCGACATTGTCATAACGGCAAGGATCGCCTCGCGTATCCACGCCCGCATCGAGCGCGATGGGCCGCGCTACCTGCTGGTAGATGCCGGCAGCGCCAACGGCACCTTTGTCAACGGCGCGCGGATCGCCCAGCCCCATGTGCTGCAGGACAGCGACGCCATCGGCATCGGCTCGGCCCTGCCGTCGCTGCGCTTTCTCGATCCCGACCCTACCTACGTGCCCTCGCCGCGCCTGGTGTTCGATGAGCGCGGCATGCGCTTTCTGCTCAACCAGCATCCTATGGATCTGCCCCAGTCGCAGCTGCGCCTGCTGGTGTATCTCTACCGCAACGCTGGCGCACTCTGCACGCGCGAGGCCTGCGCCCAGGCCATCTGGGGACGCGACTACGACCCGGGGATGGATGCTGGCGCGCTTGACCGCGTGGTGGCCAACCTGCGCTCGACCCTGCGCGAGATTGACCCCGAAACCGAGTTTATCCAGACCCGGCGCGGCGCAGGCTATATGCTGGAGATCTAGCCTGCGGTAGATGATGCTGGCACGAGCGGTATATGGCCACCTCTGGCAGTTGAGTCAGGGGTGGCGTTTTTGTGTTGATACCTGCCTTTCATCATCCTATCACAGCTATCTGGTGATGTTGATGCGATTTATCTGACAAAATGGTCAGGAAATACGAAGGTTGTCTACGTTGATTGGGTGTTTTTCTTGATTTAGAGTGTGTATCTCAATATTTAATCTCTATCGATAGCTACTGTGATTTTATAGATAATCGCATATTTTATTTAGAATACGGTATTGAAAAGAGAAGATTTCTCTGAATGTGGGATTTTATTGGATATGTGATTTGAAAAATGAGCTGTGAAAAGATTTGTCTTTGATTATTTGAGATATTTAGTATCTTTCTGGGATTGGCGCTTTATAAGCAATAGGTCTGATCGGATAAAAGGGATCTCATGGCATCATTACTTTTCCGCCGCAGATGGTGGCTGCCTGTGGGCCTACTGGCCCTGGTGTTGCTCTCCTATGCCCCCATCCTGCGCACCTTCTTCCTCTCCGACGACTATGTGCTGCTGACCGAGGCCCAGCTGCGCCCGCTGGCCGAGGCGCTGGCCATCGACCACACGTGGTTTTTCTACCGCCCGCTGGGCAAGCTGCTCTGGTGGTGCGAGTTTCGGCTGTTTGGCTACCACGCTGCGCTCTACCATATGGTGAGCCTGGGGCTGCACGCCCTGTGCGCGCTGCTCGTGGTGCTGCTGACGCGGCGGCTGCTGGATGGCCGCGCGGCGCTGCTGGCCGGGTGCGCCTTTGCGCTGCTGCCGCTGCATGCCGAGCCGGTGGCCTGGCTGGCCTGCCAGTACGATCTGCTGATGACCGCAGGCTTCCTCGCGGCCACACTGGCCCTGCTGCGCTTCCTAGAGGGCGAGCGCGCACGCCTGGGCTGGCTGCTGGGGCTGCTGCTGGCCTTCCAGCTGAGCCTGTGGGCCAAGGAGTCTGCCCTGGTGTTTCCTGTGCTTGGCCCGCTGTTGGCCTGGGCGGTGCTGCCGCGCCTGCCGCTGCGGCGGCTGGCTGTGGCCATGCTGCCCTGCTGGGCCTTGCTGGCGGCCAACCTGATCCAGCGTGTTCAGGCCTGGGGCAGCCTTGGCGGCTATGGCGATCGGCCCATCCTCTGGCCGCAGCTGCCCATGACGCTTGCCCAGACCGCGCTGACCCTGCTCGCGCCGCTCAATCGTCTGGCTTTCCCCGGTTGGGCGCTGCTGCTGTGGGGCGGAATGTCGCTGACGCTGCTGGCTATGGCTGCGCTGGGCGGGCGGCGGCTGTGGCTGGCCGCGCTGCTGTGGCTGGCCTGCACGCTGGCCCCTGCGCTGGGCCTGCTGCCGGTTGGGGCCGACATGCAGAACAGCCGCGTGCTCTACCTGCCCTCGGTGGGGTTGTGCCTGCTGCTGGCGGCGGGCGCTGGGGTGCTGGCCGCGCGCCTGCCGCGCCGCGCGGGGCTGGCGGCGGGCGGCGCGGCCTCGGTGGGTATGCTGGCGACCATGCTCTGGCAGCTTGGCCCCTGGCAGGTGGCTGGCCAAAACAGCCTGCACGTGGTGCAGGAGCTTCACCGGCTGCTGCCAAAGATCCCGCCTGCCAGCAGGGTGCAGACAGCGGGACTGCCCGACAACTACCAGGGTGCCTATATCTACCGCCTGGGGCTGAACCACGCCTTCGGCCACCTGTTCCAGTCCACCTTTGCGCTTGGGGCTATCCCCAGCATCGGGCCGCTGGCCTACGACGTGGCGGGCTACGATACGCAGGTGGTGTTTGGCCTCGACGCTGCGACGCAGCGCTGGAGCATCACCCAGATGCGCTACGCATCCCCCGGCCCGCTGTCCGAGGCCGCTGGACAGGAGCGCTGGGATCTTTCCACATGCCCCGCTGAGTGGGTGGGCGATGCTGCCTGCGTGGCGGGCGCGGGCTTCCGCGCAGGCCCTGCGCTGGCGCTGGCTAGCCCGCGCGTGGCTGCCCAGCCGCCAGGCTGGCGCGAGCTTGCCGCCGAGCTGGATCTGCCGCCAGCGCCGCAGGGGGCTGCACTGGTGTTCGAGTGGCGTGCGGGCGAGGGCGCGTGGCGCAGCACCGACGCGGCCCAGTTCAACCTGCCGCCGCAGGGCGGGCGCTACCGCTTTCACCTGATGCTCGGCCCCGCCGACCAGGGCGCTCAGCCGCCTGACCAGCTGCGGGTGCGCGTGGATGGGCTGCCGGGCGCGGTGGTGCGGGCTGTGGCGCTGCGCGTGGTGCCCTAGCGGCCACGTGCGTTTTTTGTCAGGAAAGCGGATGGTTGGCCAGCGGGCGGCGGCGATATACTCGTGGTAGGTCACGTGCTCTTGCAACAAGGAGAGATGGTATGAGCTATCGACGAAGGTATCTGGCGCTGGCGCTGGCGATGGCAGGCGTGTCCGCGCTGGCGCTTGGCGCTGGCGCGCGCACACTCGCCGCCCCCGTCGCCGACGATGCCGCGCCCGCGTCCACCGTTTACCTGCCCATGGTGCGCACGGCCTCCGCGCCCACCGTGGCATTCACCACCCTGTCCGACCACCAGCTTGGCGATCAGGCGCGCAACCCCAGCGAGCCGGCGACCCTTTACGATATCTCGCTGCTCTCTGGCCCACAGCACCAGGTGAAGAAGGGGCTCTCACAGCAGTCCCGCCTCGTTCCAGGCTGGTCGGGAGATGGGTCGTATTTTTTCAGTATGGTGGCCTAAACTATAGCGTGAACCTCGCATCGACAACGGTCTACACCTTGCCGAGTAGTGCTACTTCCGATTGGGAGCCAGGTGGCAGTCGGCTGCTCTATACGGAATTCCAAGGTAGTTCGCTCGTCAGAAAGGGCTTTCTTTCCAATGCGGATGGATCGGGTGTGGTGCAGCTGCTGCCCGATATGCCGCAGGTGATCTCTGCGCAGTGGTCGCCCGATGGCACCAAGATTTTGGCCGAGGTGCCCACCGATGTTCTCTATCACAACGATTGCTATCTGCTGGATGCCGATGGTACGATGATCAGGAAGATCGCTACGATCCCTGCTATTTTTGTTTATTGGACGCCGGATGGCAGCAAGATCTTCTATTTTACGCCCGATGAGAATTTGGTAGGGCACCTATGGGTACAGCCGGTGGATGGTAGCCAGGCCAAGCAGATCTCGCCGCTGGATGCCTCCGGTGCGATCGAGTTTACCTATGAGTGGTCGCCGGATGGTCGCTATGTTGCCTACGATGATCATGTAAACGGCCTGTGGGTCACCGATGCGGATGGAGTTATTCAATACCAATCGACGGCCACCAACACCACACGCCTGGTGTGGTCGCCTGATAGCAGCAAGCTGGCGTATGTGACGACGGCCTACGATTCGGCAAAACTTGAATCGAGCACGCTCTGGTCAGTGGACGTGGCTAGCGCCAGCCTGCAGCAGCTTGCCGTGCACAGCGAGCTGATTAGGGGCAACTATGATACTTGGGATGAATTCCCGATGTGGACGGACGACAGCAGCACGCTGGTGTACCTTGGCAGCGCCAGCAATACGCTGTTTGCGGTGCCTGCGGCGGGCGGGGTTGCCCCTAGCGCTATCGCGCAGTCGGTGGTGTTGCTGATTGGGAAGGATGCCGATGGCTCGCTGCTGTTCTCGCGGCAGGTGGGCGAGCAGTACACCATCACCCGCTCGCGTGTGGATGGCAGCGAGGCCGAGGATCTGGCGCTGCTTGACAAGCCCATCCAGCAGGCCAGTGTCGCTCCCTAGCGCCTCCTAGCTCGGCCACGCCCGCCGAGCGATGCCACGCCGCAGATGTCGTGGCATCGCTCAGCACGTTTCTGCATGGTTTGTTGAGTCAGCAGGCTGGATCGCCGCGCTTACTGCTGGCCTGAGATGTGGTGTGATATTGGCATGCGCTCTATCGTGGAAAGGAAACGATAATGAGGGCATATCTACCGCAAACGTCGCTTCTGGTGGTCTTCGGTGCGTGTGCGCTGGCGCTGGGGGCTGGCGCTTCCACGCATGCTGCCCTCGGTACCACTGATCCCTCTGCCATATCCACGGTCTTCCTGCCGATGGTGCGTACCGCACCATCGGTGCCAACCGTGGTCTTCACAACCCTAGCCGACCCCCAGTCTGGCATCCCCACCGAATATGATGTCTGGCTGCTGTCTGGCCCGCAGCATCAGGTGCAGAAGCTGCGTACCCAACAATCAGTGCTGGATCTTCGCTGGTCGGGGGATGGGTCATATTTTCTCAATAATGCTGGTGAACCCTACAGTGTGAACCTCGCATCGACCTCGGTCTACACCTTGCCAAGCGGGGCAAATTATGCCTGGCAGCCGGGCGGCAATCGGCTGCTCTCTACAACCGCCGATTCTGGGTTCATATCCAATGCGGATGGCTCAGGCGTGGTGCAGCTGCTGCCCAATCTGGCAGATGTGACGTTTGTACGCTGGTCGCCCGATGGCACCCAGATCCTGGCCGGGGTGCGCGCCAATGATGCCGATTATGCCGATTGCTATCTGCTTGATGCCGATGGCTCGATGATCACAAAGATCGCTACGATCCCTGCTCTTACGGCTGATTGGACGTCAGATGGCAGCACGATCTTCTATCTTGCGCCCGATGAGAACTCGATACGACGCCTGTGGGTGCAGCCCGTGGGCGGTGGCGATGCCAAGCCGATTTCGCCGCTCGATGCCGCAGGTTCGACCTACATATGGTCGCCCGACTCTCGCTATGTTGCCTATTATGATAGGCAAAACGGCCTGCGGGTCGCCGATGCAGATGGGGTTATGCACTATCGCTCGGCGGTTGATGACTTAGAACGGTTGCAGTGGTCGCCCGATAGCAGCAATCTCGCGTATGTGACTACTTTTTACAGTTCTCTGGGCCTTGGGTCCATGCTTTGGTCGGTGAATGTGGGGAGCGCCAATATACGGCAGGTTTCCTTTCATAGCGAAGACATTGAGGGTATCTACGGTGATCTGAGCGGATTACCGATCTGGACGGATGATAGCAGCATGTTGGTGTATCGTACTCGTACCAGCCACCAGTTGTTTGTGAGGCCAGTAGCGCATGCGGCGGAATATAGTGCTATTGGGGAGTTGGTTGCTGGCCTGCTTGGGGTAGATACCGATGGCTCGCTGCTGTTTTCGCGCCAGGTGGGCGAGCAGTACACCATCACCCGCTCGCGTGTGGATGGCAGCGAGGCCGAGGATCTGGCGCTGCTTGACAAGCCCATCCAGCAGGCCAGTGTCGCTCCCTAGCTTGCAGGCTCGTACATCGGGGGTTAGCTCCCACCTGCATTTTTTGTCAGGAAAGCGGATGGTTGGCCAGCGGGCGGCGGCGATATACTCGCGGTAGGTCACGTGCTCTTGCAACAAGGAGAGATGGTATGAGCTATCGACGAAGGTATCTGGCGCTGGCGATGGCAGGCGTGTCCGCGCTGGCGCTTGGCGCTGGCGCGCGCACATTTGCCGCCCCCGTCGCCGACGATGCCGCGCCCGCGTCCACCGTTTACCTGCCCATGGTGCGCACCGCCGCCGTGCCAACGATGGCATTTATAACCATGTCCGACAACCAGTTTGGCGATCAGGCCCGCAACCCTATCCATATTCCGACCTACTACGACGTCTCGGTGCTCTCTGGGCCAGATCATACGGTGCAGAAGGTGCTTACCCAGCAAGCAGATCTCACAGATTCTTGGTGGGGAACATGGTCGAGCGATAGATCATACCTTTTCAATAATGCCAATGCGCCCTCCAGTGTGAATATCGCATCGACCACGGTCTACACCTTACCAAGTGGAATATACAACTGGCAGCCACGCGGCAGTCGGCTGCTCTATACGGCAGACAATGGTGCATTCATCTCCAATGCCGATGGCTCGGGCGTGGTGCAGCTGCTGCCTGAGATGACAAGTCAGACACGTGCCTGGTGGTCGCCCGATGGCACCAAGATCCTGGCTAGTGTGAAAGCAAACGATTCTGCTAAGACCGATTGCTATCTGCTGGATGCTAATGGCACCATGATCAAGAAGATCACTACGGTTTCCAACCTTTATTATCCTCAATGGACGCCGGATGGCCGTAAGATTTCCTATCTTTCGCCTGATGAGAATGCGCAATATCGCCTGTGGGTGCAGGCTGTGGATGGCGGCGAGGCCAAGCCACTCTCGCCGCTCGATGCAGAGCTAGGCTTGGCGGTTACCTATACATGGTCGCCCGACTCCCGCTATATCGCCTATAACTCTTATCCAACTGGTCTGTGGATCTCCAATGCGGATGGGGCTGCCCTCTATCACATGTCTACGGCCGATAGCATCTACCTGCAGTGGTCGCCCAATGGCAGCAAGCTGGCGTATACGGTTACGGTCTACAACTCGGGGAAGTTTGTGTCGAGCGCGCTCTGGTCGGTGAATGCGGATGGCACCAGCCCGCAGCAGCTTGCCACTCATCTTGAAGATATTACAAATTACCTCTGGGCCGATGATAGCAGCACGCTGGTGTACCGTGGCGATTTCAGCCACACGCTGTTTACGATACCATCGGCGGGCGGGGCTGCCCCTACCACTATTGGGCAGTCGGTGATGCTCTTGATGGGGAGAGATTCCGATGGCTCGCTGCTGTTTTCGCGCCAGGTGGGCGAGCAGTACACTATCACCCGCTCGTTCGCGGATGGTAGCAAGGCCGAGGATCTGGCGCTACTCGACAGGCCCATCCAGCGGGCCAGCGTCGCTCCCTAGCGCCCCCTAGCTCGGCCACGCCCGCCGAGTGATGCCACGCCGCATACGCTGGCCGAGCGCCACCCGCTCGGCAAAACAAACGCGCCGCCCCAGGCCACGTGGCCCGGGGCGGCGCGCTGCCGTGCGCTCCTACATCCCACCGCGCAGGCGGTTGATGCGGTTCATGGCCTGCATCAGCTTGCCCGACTCCAGGCGCTTGATCAGGTCTTCTAGGTTGCCGATATGGTCGTTCTTCTCCTCGACCACCTTCTCCAGCATCTGGATGCGCCGGATCAGGTCGGTGGCGGGGCTGGCCATGCCGGTCACGGCGGGCGCGCCGCCGGGGCGTCGGCGCATGGCGTCGGCGGCGCGGTAGGGCGCGCGGCAGTAGTCGACCAGCGGCTGCAGCACCTTCTCCCAGGTGTACTGGGCGCGCAGCTCGGCCATGGCGGCGGCGCGCTTCTCGCGGCGGTCGCTCTCGCCCGCCAGCTTCAGGATGGCCTCGGCCAGCCCGTCCACGTCCTCGGGCTGCACCACATAGCCCAGGTCGCGCTCCTCCACCGTCTTCGACAGGATGTCGCCGCCGGTCACGATCATGGGCAGCCCGGCCCAGAAGGCGTCGAGCAGGCGCGTGCGGAAGGCGAAGGTCGTCTCGGTGGTGTCGAAGTGCGTGCTCACGCCGATGTCGGCCTCCAGCAGGTAGTTCTGGCGCTCGGCGTAGGGCACCCAGTTCTGGTTGAAGAACACGGTGGTGCCGATCAGGCCCAGCTCCTCGGCCAGCTGCGTGGTGCGCTTCGACATCTCCATCTCGGGCACGTCGCGGGTGTTGGGGTGGCCCTTGCCTAGGAAGAACAGCTTGATGTCGGGCCGCACCTCGCGCACCTTGGCCATGGCGCGCAGCAGCGTGGGCGGGTCGAACCACTCCCAGATCCCGCCGCCCCACAGCAGCACGGTGTCATCCTCGGCGATGCCGGGCACCACGCCCTTCATCACCTGCTTGGTGTGCTGGGGCAGCTCGGCGGGCAGGCCGAAGGGGGCCAGGTCGATCAGGTTGCGCAGCGTGCGGTCTTGGCGGTAGACCTCGGGGCTGAGCCTGCGGGCGAAGGTGAGCGCGCCCAGCCAGTAGTTGCGCTGCTCCTCGCTGGCGCAGATGAAGAAGTCGCCCAGGCCCAGCAGGTGTCCCAGCACCTGCATATCCACGCTCTGCTGGTTGCGCCCGAACTCGGGCGGCCGCACCAGGCCGAACTCCAGGTTGCTCAGCGGGAAGGGGTCGTACATGTCCACCACCACATACCGCGAGGTGGTGTTCAGGAACGGGAAGCTCTCGACTAGGAAGCCCTGGAGCAGGATGATGTCGTGTCCGGCCACCATGCGCTCCACCGGGTCGAGGTCGTCGTAGTCGAAGACCATGGTGCGCACGCCCTCGATCTGCACATCCGCCGACTCGTAGGCGGCCAGCGTCACATTGCAGTACTGGCTGAGCACGCGGGCCATCTCCACGGCGCGGATGCCGGTGCCCGCCAGCTCGGGGCGCAGCGGGTCGCTGCTGAGGATGAGCACGTTGTTGCGCTTCACCTCCTCGAACATCTCGGGCAGGGCGAACTGGTTCACGATCTGCTCGACCGAGATCAGGTAGGGGTAGTAGTCGCTGAAGTTGGCCAGCAGCGGCGTGCGGAACAGCGGGAAGACCTCGGTGTCGGAGCGGCGGCGCAGGGCCTGCACCTTGGCGCGCTTCTCGAACACGTGGGGCAGGGTCTCGACGATGTCGTTCACGGCCAGCAGGCAGCTGATCGCGGCCTTGGGCACCTCCACCTTGGGGAAGCGCTCGCCGCTGTCGCGGGTGCGCAGGTCGAAGTCCTCGCGGCGCACGTTCTCGCCCGTCTCGAACGAGGCGCGCTTGAACAGCAGCAGCAGCGCGGGGGCCAGCACCTTCTGCAGGTTCTCGTCGTCGTAGTTCTTGATGATCGTGACCAGGGCGTTGCGCTCGAACAGCAGCCGCGTCTGGTAGGGGAACATGGTGCTGGCCGTCGAGTGGTGGCGGTGGTAGGCCACAGCCTTGGGGTTCAGCACCACCTTGTAGCCGCAGACCCACAGCCGCCAGCCCAGGTCCACATCCTCGAAGTAGGCGAAGTAGTCTTCGTCGAAGCCGCCGATCTCGTGGAACACGCGGCGGTCCACCAGCATCGCGCCGCCGTTGGCGAACAGGATAGGCTCCTCGCCCACGTTGATGCGGTCGGCGGGCACCTGGAAGAACTGCTGCGCGCCGAAGCCGTGGAAGTTCATCACGCCCATGGTGAAGTCGATCGTCTTGCCGTGCCAGTCGAGCACGCGGGTGGCCACGCAGGCCACGCCCTCGCCCTTGCGGGCCTCGGCCACGCGCACCAGCTCGCTGAGCCAGTCGGGGGCGGCGTAGGCGTCGTTGTTGATCATGGCCAGGTAGTCGCCGGTGGCCTCGGCTGCCGCCAGGTTCACCGCCGGGGCGAAGCCGGTGTTGCGGCTGTTGAGGATGAGCTTGACCTGCGGGTAGTTGGCCCGCATGAAGTCGAGCGAGTCATCCTTTGAGCCGTTATCCACCATAATGATCTCGACCGGGCCGCCGTAGTTCTGCTGCACAAGCGAGCGGAAGCAGGCATCCAGATGCTGCCGACCATTAAAGTTGATAACAATCACAGAAACGCTGGGAAGTCCCATTCAAGTCCTCGGTGTAATGAAATGCGTAACGTTAAACAAAAAGCTAGGTCTTTCGCTGGAACACGATAAGGTCGGGCCGCCCCTGCACGGGGATGCGCGCCACCTCGCGGTAGTCGCTCTGGAACCAGGCCAGGCTAGCCACGGCCCCGATATACTCGGTAAAGATCGATTGGTTCTGGATGATATAGTTTGGCCGCTCGCGCTCGTAGGCGAAGGTCAGGTCGCGCCGGGCCACGTGGGGGGCCAGCGTGGGGTCGATCAGGCCCAGCGGGTCGACGATCCGGCGGTGGGCGTAGTAGCCCAGGTAGCCGATCTCGAAGTAGCCCACGCTGGCCTCGGCGGGCGTGTGCTGGTCGACCCAGCGCCCGGCCTGCTCGTAGGCCTCCTCCACCGCATCCGGCTGCAGCGCCAGCCGCTGGATATCGCGCAGCTGCGCGGCGATGCCGGGTGCCAGCGCCAGCGCCACCAGCGCGGCGATGATCGGCTGCGGCGTGGGGATGTGTCGCCCAAGCGCGCCAGCGGCCCGCCGCGCGGCCCAGGCCAGCGCATCCACCAGCAGCGCCGCGCCGCTGGCCGCCAGCACCATCAGCGCCACCACCACCGGCACGATGTACCAGTGGTAGAAAGGCACGCCCATCAGCATGTAGCTGCCGGTGAACAGCGCCACCCAGGCCAGCGGCAGCAGCCAGAAGCGGTAGCGGTAGAGCGCGGGCAGGCCCAGCGCCACCAGCGGGATGAAGCGGATGGCGTTTGGCGCGGCGGGCATGGTGGGGAACAGGAAGCTGCTGCCCTGCATGGTGTAGGCCTTCACCCACTCGACCATGCCGGTGGTGAAGGGCTGCCAAAGCCCGCTGCTGCGCTGGGCCAGCTTGGCATCCAGCGTGGCGGGCAGCGGCGAGCCGTAGAAGGCCCAGGCCGCCAGCGCGAACGGCGCGACCACCGCCGCCGCCAGGGCCGCCTCGCGCCAGGGGATGCGCCGCCGCGTGGCCAGCATGTGCAGCCCCACCACTGCGCCCGCCAGCGCCCCGTCGGCCCGCGTGAGCGCGGCCAGCGCCAGCAGCGCGGCGGCGGCGTAGCCCTTCCCCGCGCGGTTGGCCACAAACGCCCAGAGGATAAGCGCCACCTGGAACAGCATCTCGCCGCCGAACGTGGCGTAGAGCAGCGGGCATGTGGCGAAGAACAGCGCGGCGAACAGCCCGCAGATCTGCTGGCGGTGCTGGCAGGCGTAGGCGTAGAGCGCCACGCTGGCCGCCAGCAGCGCCAGCCCCGAGATCACCCCGCTGGCGGCGGGGATGACCCCCGCGCCGCCCAGCGCGCCCACGCCGCCCAGCAGCAGCCCGTACAGCGGCGCGGTGGTGCCCAGGTAGCGCTCGCCCAGGTTGTACACGAAGCCCTGGCCGCTGGCCAGATTGTAGGCGTAGCGGTAGGTGATGAAGGCATCGTCGTAGGTGTTGGCCCAGTTGGCGGCCAGCACATACAGCGCCGCCGCCGCGATCAGCAGCAGGCAGATGCCGTGGCCAAGCAGCCCGCTGCCGGGCCGCGTGGCCGTGTGCTCAGGTGCGTGGCGTTCAGCCATGGTGCTCTACGATCCCTTTGGTAGCGCGCGTCACCGCGCTATCGCCCGATCTTGCCCAGGATGCGCATGGCCGCGCCGTTGCGCAGCGCCTCCAGCTGGCGGTTGGCCTCGTCGGCCTGCTTCTGCAGCCAGGCGGCCTTCAGCTCAAGGTCGCGGATGTGATCCTGCAGCTGGTCGGTGCGCTCGTGCTGCAGCTGCAGCAGGTTCTGCAGGTGCAGGATGTGGCTGTGCTGCTTGTTCATCTCCACCTGCTGGTCGGAGATGATCCGGTCGAGGTTCGACACGTGGTTGCGCTGGCCCTCGATGTAGGTCTGCAGCATGTGGGCGCGCAGATCCTCGCGGCGGTCATCCTGGCCCACCTGCAGCAGCGACATCACGTGCTGGGCCATGCCGTGCCAGAACTGCGGGTCGAGCTGGCCGTCGCGCACCACCGTCGGCTCCAGGGCCGCATCCACCGCGCCATGCCAGCCGCCCTCGTCCTGCTTTACGGCCACCATCAGGCGGCGGTAGCTGGGGTCGCGGCGCTCGGCGTAGGCGTAGGTGCGGTTGTACAGCTCATCCAGCCCAAACTGCAGCTCGGGCTGGCTCTGGGTGAAGCGCATCATGTAGTGCTTGGCCAGCATCATGGGCAGCCAGGCGTGCAGGTCGCCCGAGGGGTAGTCGCGTAGCTCTGCGCCCGCACCGCCGAAGGCCTTTTTCACCAGCGGCAGCTGGGGCAGCCCGTACTCGCGGTGCTCGCGCAGCTGGTCGTGCCAGGCGTGCAGCTCGGCGAAGATGTAGGCGTAGAGCACCTTCTCGGCCAGGGCGGTGCGGTAGTCGTCGATCGGGCAGATCAGCATCACACCGTAGCGCGCCACCCGCACCAGCTCGCCGATGAAGCGGTCGCGCAGCTTCGGCGGGATGTGCTCCAGCGTATCGCAGGAGATCACCAGGTCGAACGAGCTGTCGCCAAACGTCATCGCGGTGCCGTCGCCCTGGGTGTAGCCGGGCAGATCGCACTCGGGCAGGTCCAGAACCGTCAGGTCGTGCTGGCCGAGGAACTGCTGCGAGGGCAGCCGCGGCGTGCCGTCGGCCTCCTGGTAGTAGCCGCCCACATCCAGGATGGTCAGCTTCTCTTTGCCCAGGGCCTTGGCGGCGGTGTCCACCGCCTCCTGCACCATGCGGTAGCGGCCATACTGGTCGAAGGGCAGGCGCAGCAGGGCGTCCTCGGATGGGTGGAGGATGGGGTATATCTCGTGTGTTGTCACAGTGTCTCTCCGTTCGCTTGGGACGTGCTATCTTACCAGATACTAGCGCGGCGGGCAACAGCGCAGCGCCTGCCGTAGGTCGGCAGGCGTGCGGCAGGCAGGCGGCGCGCTGCCGCTCTTGGCGCTGCCTGCGCCGCGCTAGCGAGGTGGGCTTATGGCAGCACGCCAGCCTGCAAGCTGTGGCATTTGTCTACGATCTGGGGCGACACAAAGGTCTCGCTATCGATCTGCAGATAGTGCGCTTTGAGGAACTCGTAGAGCGGGCCGAGGTATTGGTCGTTGGGGTAGCCCCAGACCGAGCCGCTCATGGAGAGGTAGACCACCGCCGGGCTGGTGCGCAGCGCAGCTTCCACCTCATCCGCCGCGATGTCGGCGACCCAAGGGTAGAGGAAGGTATAGCGCGCCGCCGGGGCCATGCCCGAGTACACGTGCAGCAGCGGCTCGCCGGGGTAGTAGAGCAGCGTCGCCTCCTGCCCACATGTCAGGCCACGCAGCCTGCTGGCCTCATCCTCCAGCATCCCAAAGCTATGCTCATAGAATGCGGTCTGGTAGTTGGTGATGGCGAAGAGGCTTGAGCGGATGAGCAGGATCGCTAGCAGCGGGGCGATCACGGCGTAGCCCAGATACCGCATTGCGCTGCTAGCCCGGCCCGCCCCCACCCCACGCTCCCACTCGCGCAACAGCGCCCCAAAGCCCAGGAAGCAGGCCACGATGACGAGCGCGGCCACATACAGGCCCTCTAGGCTGCGGATCATCAGCGCCGCGCCGTAGATATAGCAGAATAGGGCCGCCTTCCACCTGCCGCGCGCCAGCATTTGGCCCGTGGCGACGAGGATGGCGGCGCGGTAGAAAAAACCGCTGTCGATGCGCTGATCGAACATAGTGGTGTACTCGGCGACAGGAGCGAGCAGATTCAGGTTGAACCAGCGCCCATCGAAGATGCCCAGCCCCGAGGCGAGCAGCCCGCCCAGGGTTGGCAGCTTGATCGCATCGGTGTTGGTGTACCTGCTGTAGACGTGCGAATTAAACCAGATGGCGTCGTGGAAGAAGCTGCCCCAGGTGTTGCTCACCAGCAGGTAGCCCCCATAGCACGCCAACAAGGCCCCGGCCAGCAGCCCGACCAGCCATGCCCCTTTGCGCGTGGGCTGGTGGGCCAGCAGCATGCCGCCGCAGCACAGCACGGGGTAGCATGCGAGCGGATCGGAGAGCAGCGCTATCGCACTGTAGAGCGCTATCAGCGCGCATAACGCTCTAGTCAGCGGGAAAAAGTCTAGGCTGATTCCCAGCGTGATGATGAAGATCGATGGGAGCACGAGCGCGGTAAACGTCTCGTAGATCGCAGTATTGCCATAGTAGAAGTGGCCGATGACCGCCCAGGAGAGCGCTGTCAGTCCCATGAGCATGGGGCGTCCGGTTATGTGCGCCAGCAGGGCGAAATTTGTGAAGAACAGCGCCGCGATCGCCAGCCGCTGCACCAGCAGATCGTCGCCAAACAGCCGGATCAGGAGGGCCGACCAGTAGTAGGGGAAGGGGAAGTGATGCGAGAACACATCGCGGTAGAGCAGCTTCCCGTGGGCCAGCAGGTAGCCCGCCGCGATGGTGTCGCCCTCATCGCCGAAGGACCGCCAGTAGATGAAGCAGATGCCGATCAGCAGCGACACGACCAGCAGCCCGACCCCGGCAGCACCCTCTCGCTGATCGCGCCTGGCTCGCGCGCGCTGCGCCAGCGATCGCGCCAGCCATGTGACCATCGCTATGGCCATGACTAGCACGCTCAGCACAAAGAGGGCCGTCCCATAGCTGCAGCGCTGCCAGCCATCCAGGCGATACCACGCCGCCCCAGCCGCCGCGAGCGCTAGGCCCAGGCCCAGCGCCAGCCCCATGCGCCGCGTCGCGTACCACAGGCTGCCGCAGATCATGCAGGCGGCCAGCATGGCGTGCAGCAGCAGCGCCTTCGGCAGCACGGCGGCGGATACGAGCGCTAGCTCGCCCAGCTGGGTGCCGATCTCCCTCCCGCCTAGGAACTCGTCCCATGGCGAGGAGTAGATCCGGAGCTTGATCTGCTCGCTATCGGATGGCGGCAGGGCGATATAGTAGCGGTGGCGCGTCTCATACACAGGCACCGTGACCATATAATCCGAAAGTGCGATGGTTGCGCTCCGCGGCCCGTGTGTACCACCCGCAAGCTCAAGGTAGGCTGCGGGTGCATCCAGGTTTGGCAGGGTAGCTATGGCAGCACCATCGGTCCAGCGGAAGGCGCGCCCAGCGGCGTCCTGCTCGGGCAGATGCACCCCTTCAATGCCGACCGGGCGCACCGTGCCCATGGTGCTCCAGAGCCGAGAGAAGGGGCCTTGGTGAAGCTGAACGAGCGCGGCCAGTGTGAGCAGCACGCCTAGGACCAGCAGCGGCGGTATCGCTCTGGCAGCTCGCTGGTCGAACGATGAGCGTCTGAGAGATGAAAGAAACATAGATGCAGCAAACCCTTGCTTAACAGGATCTGCACCTATGTTAGAAATGGCCTGCGCTTTAAAGAACCATAACCGCCTGCCCGTTGCCTGATGTTTTCGTCAGGCAACGGGAGCGAACGTGGTTGTACCCATCGTCGGCAGGTAGATGCGCCGGTGGCGCGGCAGGTGCACGGTCGCTTGTTTGCTACCCCGCCCCTTGCCTCTATAGCCTTGCTATATTCCGACGCAGCTCAGGCTATGGACGACCACCCCCTGAGCCTGCACATCGAAGATGCTCGCTGGCGGCTGGTTGAGCGTGATGGTGGTGAACGTCGACTCGGACTCGGGGCCAGTCGTGGGGCTAAAGAGCTCCCAGAACGCCTTGGGCTGGCCGAGGTAGAGATAGGTGTGAAAGGGCCTCGTGCGCTCTATCGCCACCAGATTCCCCTGCACCACCTTGGCATCCCCATCGTACACGGTTGCCACCAGCTCGCGCGGCTTGCCGATCGCAGCGGTGATCGGGTAGTGCATCTCTAGCTCAAGGTCGAGCACGCGGCAGGTGGCTGGCGCGGCGAGTGTGAAGGTCTGCCCCTGCGGCGTCATCTGGGTCTGGAAGGTAATCGGGCGCGCTCCCAGGGCCTTCGGCTGCGTGCGCGGGTGCAGCACAATATACCCGCTGCGGTAGATCTCGGGCGTTTTTAGCTCGAAATGCTCTAGGATGTACCGGAAGATCCGCGGCACCCGCGAGATATTCTGCACGCCGTCGACCCCACCCACACTTCGCCCGTCCATTCCATAGATGATCTCGACCGATTCCTGCTGGCGCTGGATCACATCGACATAATGGTCTTGCAGCAGCTCGGTATGCGCCGAGTAGGTCTGGAGGATCGGCGCGAGCGAGCGGCGCCCGCTGGCCATAGCTATCACATTATCGTAGGGGAAGCTGACGACCTGCGTGCCAGGGCCAAGCGCCTGCTGAAGCGGCTCTGGCGCGATCCACTCGGGCTGCACCGCAGGCTCGTGGACCTCGCGCCATTTGGTGCGCAGGCTCAGATCGCCATTCAGGATCTGGCCGATCTGCTGCACTGTGCTCACCTGCACATTTGGCCAGTAGAGCAGCACCACGGCCAGCATTGCCAGGCCCATGTAGCGCAGCGGCGAGCGCCAGCTGCTCAGGCAGATAAGCACAAGGAAAAAGAAGATCAGCGGCGAGCACGCCATGATGATATGTCCGGTGTCGCTGCGCACCAGCGTGCTCTTCAGGTTCAGCGCGGCGGCGACCCCAAGCCCAAGGATGAGGTGGGCGTGAGCGCGTGGGGCGCGCCACAGCATCCACATGGCGGCCAGTGCGCAGAACACGATCAGCACCAGCAGCATGAGCGAGGCTTTTTCGCCCAGTGACCAGGGGGTAGACATCGTATAGTTGTAGCCGGTCATGATCGCCCCGGTGTAGCGCACATAGTCGAATGCCCGGTAGGCTGGCGAGCTGATCTGGAACACAACCTCTAGGATGCCATTCAGGGTTAGAAAGCTGCCGAGGCACATGGCTAGGCTGCTGGCATACACCTGCCAATGGTGCAGGTGCTGCAAGATGCGGGCGCGCGGCAGCGCCGCCAGCACACTGAGCACCCCTAGCAACCCGCAGGCGGCCACGATCGTGTAGACCCCGATCTCGCTGGTCATCAGCTGGGCGATAAAGCAGCTGATACCGGCCAGCGCGCTCTGCCAGCGCCGCCGCGATGGGGGCGCATCTAGCGCCCGGATCAGCAGCGCCATGCTGAACAGCACCATAGCCTGGCGCATGTTCAGCACCCCATCCAGCAAGAAGCCCACGCAGAAGATCAGCGCCGCCCAGTGCCAGCGGATCTGCGACACGAGCATGATCGCGAGGCTGAACAGGAATACGCCGGTGATCTCGAACATGAGATAGCCGGTGCTAAAGCCGTTGATTACCGAGGAGTTCCCGCGCAGCAGCACGCCGAGCGACATGATCAGCTGCGAGAGCGGCCCATAGGTGAAATAGGTGTCGCGCCCCATGATATTGCCCTGCCGCAGCTGATTCTCAAGCTCCAGAAACCAGCTGGGGTCAAGCCCAAGATCTTGCGGTGTCAGCCTGGTGCGTATGCGTAGAAACAGCAGAAGGATTGCTACTGCGCTTAATAGGGCGAGGATGGCGAGCTTGGCGATAGCGTTATTCAAGAGAATATGGCTGATTTTGGCGCGGGCGTTGGTAACAAGTGCGCTGTCATGAGCTTGAGTGGTTTCCGTATTCAAGATATCACCTTTAGATTCGAGCACGTATGCTTGGTGCCGTAATGCGCCGCGCTATTGTATCGCATGCTGGTTTTGCCCATGCGAGGTTGCACATACGCGACAAAAAGATGATACCGCACCAACAAAAATCCCCGGAGCTGTGTTGGCTCCGGGGATCTGCGGCCTAGTGGGTGGGGGGTGGGGGTGGGCTAGTGCGATACGAGCACGGGGGTTGCGCTATAGCGGCCAACCGAATCGGTCCCATCGTTGGCCACGCCGTAGATGTAGTAGGTGCCTGCCGCTACCCCGCTGGTGTTCCAGGTGCAGGTATTGCCGCTGGGAGTCACAGGTGCGGGCACTTTGCCGATCGCAAGGGGTAGGTAGACCTTGTTATCTCCTGCGGCGGCAACCGTCGTGGTCTTGCAGGTGATGGCATTTGGCTGATTCGACCCAACAGGGCTCGCCACATAGTACCACTGGACCTGCGGCGTTGAGCCATCGGCGTCGCTCAGGGTATAGCGGATGTCATAGGAGGCGTTTGCCGTGCTATCGCCGGTGAGCATGATATAGTCGATGCCAAATGGCCGCGCCGATGAGAACTCATGGGGGTCAAAGCGGAACACCACAGGGTTACTTTGCGACCAAGCGATATTGCTGCCGTTGGTGCTTTCCGTCTTCAGTGCCCTCAGGTCGAATGAGACAGTGTGGTAGCCCTCGTAGACAACGATATCGGTGGATGTGGTGCTGTGCTCGGGGATATCGCTCCACCATATAAAGCGGGCAACCGAGCCATTGACGGTGTCGATATTGCCGGAGACCGAAAATCGGTATGTTAGGTACTTATATTTGCTTGGGTTGATTGGGCCAGCGAGGTGCAGATGCATGTGCGGGTCACCGGATGTGTTTGTCCCACTCAGCACGCCATTGTTGAATGATACGTTGGTGATATTGTCAAAGAAGCTAACATCAGCGCTGTCGTTCATGTCCCAAGGGTTGCCCAGCTCGGTTGCCGCATAGTCGGGGCCGCTGATATAGCTGGGCGCGGTGATGTTGAAGACCGGGATGTTGTTGTCGGGAGCGCTCGGGGCCTGGGTGGAGAGCCGGATATAGTCGATCTCGAAGGCCACCCCAGCGGAGGCATGCGGATCAAAGTACAGCCCCTGGACCGACCCCGTCCATTTACTGCTGGCTCCCAGGTCAAAGGTGATCACGCTTGTGCCCGCATTGAAGGTCTTGAAGCCTTGCCCCGAGGTCTCTACCCAGCCGTTGAACTCGGCGTTGGTTCCGATCTGCCAGTAGACATTCGCGTACGAGGTCGCGCTGACATTCATCTTGATAGTTAGGTAGCGGTATTTGCTGGTGTCAATCGGTCGGTAGCCGCCCTCTGGCCGCACGGGGTTGACATTGTTATGCGAGGGCACCAACAGCGTCACGCGGGCATCGCCGCCGGTTGTCCCCTTCAGTTTGCCATTTTCGAAGCGCAGGTTGCTGATCTGCCCGTTGTCGCGGGTGTACTCGTAGGCGATGTCAAGCGTGCTGTCCATGTCCCATGGGTTGCCTAGCTCGGTGGCGGCGTAGTCCTGGCCCTGGTTGGCCGAGATCGTGGCCGATGGTGTTTCCTGCTGGGCTTGGGCTGCTGCCTGGGGAAGCACAAGTACCATGGCCGCGAGCGCTGCAATGGCGAGATTGCGGTGGCTAGTTGGCAGTCTCACAGTTCATCCTTTCATGATATATGCTAGTTGGGCAGGGGCCATACTGTCTATGGCCCCTGTGTATGGCTACACTATTACTTCTTGCCGGTCAGCTCGCGCCCAAGCAGGCCAAGCAGCACGGCGTAGGGGGTGCCCTCGTTCTCGGGGTGGTACTCGAAGCGGGCGCGCTCGAAGTGCTGGGTCAGGTAGGTCTGCCCATCGGTGGGGCTCTGCTCCATCACCGCCTCGGAGAGCGGCATGCCGAACAGGGCCAGGCTCTCGTTGAAGCTTTTGCCGCCGCGCCCGTCGAACTCCAGCCCGTGGCTAGACCAGTAGGCCCAGAACTGCGGCGCGATGGCGTGGCCGGTGTCGGCGAAGTAGTGCGCGGCGCTCGGGTCGGCCTTGCCGAATTGCGTCCAGTCGCGGCCCTCGGCCCCAAGTTTGGCCGCGCCCAGCCGCCCCAGCAGCACATCGTAGGGGCGGGCGTTCTCGGGGTGCAGCTCCAGCCGGTTGCGCTCGAACCACTGCACCTGGGTGGCCTTGCCCTCAACGCTCTCCTCGTACTGGCCGGTGATCGGGTAGCCGAACACGGGCAGGCCGCCGTTCTGCTGCCAGTACTCTAGGATGCGCCCGCAGACGTTGAAGCCAGTCTCAGGGAAGCTGCGGCAGTTTTGGTTGGCGGGCTGCTGGGGCGCGGCGGTGGGCGCGGGGGCCTGGCCCACCTGGGAGCGGAACTTATCGCTCAGCTCTTTGGTGAGCCGTAGGTAGAGGTCGCCGTACTGCTCGGATGGCTCGATGTGCGATCCCTCGAAGAACTCGTTGAAGCTGGTCAGCACCACGGCGGCGGCGTTTTTGTCGATGGCGGTCTGCCAGGTGCCGCGGTAGTAGCTGCCGTTCTCACGGTCGCGCTGGTGGCCGTTACGCACCTTGATGTCGTTGTAGCCCGGCATCACAGTGGCGATGAACGGGCGGCTCTGGCCGTGGCTGCTGTTGTAGCTGGCCAGCCTGCCGCCGTACGAGTTCATGGCCGCGCCCGGCGAGCGCTCCCAGGTGATGTCGAAGTAGTAGACGGCGTCGAACGCATCGAGGTAGCTGAAGTTGTCGCTGCCGCCAAACCAGTACTGGCCGCGCCCGCTGTCGGCGCGGTCGCGCAGGGTCTTCCAGGTATCTGGCCCGCCCAGCGAGTTGAGCCCGAAGAAGAACAGCGCTGGCTTGCCCTGGAAGCTGAAGTAGCTCGGGCGGCTCATGAAGTCGCGCTGGACCACGCCGATGGCGCTGGTGAGCGCATCCACCGAGTTGAGCGAGGCCCACGCCGCCTGTTCGGGCATGATGATGACCTTGATGTCGCGCCCGCTCTCCTCGATCAGGTCCATCAGGCGGCGGCAGCGTTTGTTGATACGGTCTTCATCTGGCCCGAACCACGCGCAGATCAGCGCGTCGATCCCGGCGTCATCGGCCTGCTGGATGTGGCGGCGGATGGTCGCGTCGTCGCCGCCGCTGTACTTGGGCGCGGCCACGTCGCTCATGCGGTCGTAGCTCCAGTCGCTTGGCTCATACCATGGGTAGTAGAAGGCCATCACCGGCCGATCGGATGCGGCCTGGGCCTGGGGCACCTGCGCGGGCGCGGCGGCCCCGATCAGAAGTATCAGGGCGCTGATCGACATCAGCCAGCGGCGTAGCGTTGCTGCTTGCATATGGGTCAGTCCTTTAGTTTATTCCAAAACGGGAGTGCGTGGTTTCGGGCAGAAGCGGGCGATCTGCGGTTGTTCATATCATAGGGGATGGTATCAGCCCGATCTGCTTTCAACAATAGCTCTGCGGTACCACCATATGCTAGGTGTTGAGCGGCGTGGTAGGTGGACGGGCCGGATGGAGGGGGATGCGGGGAGAAACATGCTATACTCTTCGGCACCGTCGGTATTGTACACGAAAAAGTACGGATGTGCGGATCGATCTTTTTTCAATTGGCCACTCAAATGGCGATCTGGGGCAGCTTGTGGCCCTGCTCGATATGCACCAGATCGCGACGGTATGCGACGTGCGCAGCGTGCCCTATAGCAAGTACACCCCGCAGTTCAACCGCGAGGCGCTGGCCGAGGCGCTGCCCGCGCTGGGTATCTCGTACCACTGGCTGGGGGCGGCGCTGGGCGGCATGCCGCAGGACGCTGGGCTTCGCCTGCCCGATGGCAGCGCCGACTACGAGAAGATCCTGGCGTTGCCTGGGTTTGATCGTGCGCTGGGGCAGCTGATGGCCTTCGGTCGGCGCGCGCCGACCGCGTTCATGTGTGGCGAGGCCGACTACCGCGGCTGCCACCGCCACAAGCTGCTGACGCCCGCGCTTATCCGCCAGGGCTGCGCGGTCGCGCATATCATGGCCGATGGCCGCCTGGAGCCTGGCCAGATCATGCCGCAGCAGATGAGCATGTTCTGATCACTGCTGGGCTTTTTGAACCACTGGTGAGGCTTCGATGAGGTTTTCGCTCTATCGTCTGTGCTGCCTGCTGGCGCTGTGTGCGCTGCTGGGATCGTGCGCCGCCGCGCCCGAGGAGAATACCCACACCTTCGGCGGCGGCGTGAACCCTGAGGGGGTGACGGAGAATTTTTTTGAGGATTTTGACAAGACTCTGAAAGATCCCGATATCCAGAATAAAGAGGTTCGCTCGCGCTGGGTGGCCATCCTATCTGACTACTTCGCGCCAGCAGAGCGTGAGGATCAGCGGATCGCGCTTTCCACCATGCTGGCCACCTATGCCCGCCAGATGCAGGAGGAGGTCGGGCCAGGCGAGGAGTTCAAGATCGAGATCCGCTATGGCGCGTTTCGCCAACTGTCGAACACCGGCGACTACGCGCTGGTGCAGGTGGAGAAGGGCAGCATCTACTGGCAGGTGCTGCGCAACGGCTACCTGATCGATGAGCAGGAGACCCCGCTCAGCAGGATTATCGGGCGGGATGATAATACGGTCCCCACCATCCGCGTGGGCGACAACTGGTTTCTGACCGAGAACTACGAGCCGCCATCGTAACGCGGCGCACGCATGTTCGGTATAACGCCCAGATACGAGCGTGAGCCGAGGGACGAGTATGACATCATCGCCTGACCCCCTGACCGCCATCCCCAATCATGTCCTAGCGCAGATCACCGGCGCGCGGCGCAAGGCCCTGATCGAGCATCTGGTGCGCTGGGATGCGCCCCAGGCCGCGCTGGCTGCGGTGGACTACTGGCGCACCACCCAGCCCGATCTGGCCACGCTGCGCGAGCTGCGGGCCGCGCTGCTGACCCAGCTGGGCCGTGCGGCGGATGCGCTGCCGCTGCTGGAAGCGCTGGACGCCGAGCGCGGCCCCACCCAGAGCCGCCGCGCCGCCCGTGTGCGCGCGCTGGCCGCGCTGGGCGAGTACGCCCAGGCCCACGCGCTGCTGCCCGAGGGCGCAGATGACCCGCAGGTCTGGCGGCAGCGCGCCGAGCTGCACTGGGCCGAGGGCCGCTTCGCCGAGGCCGAGGCGGCCCTGGGCCGCATGGCCGCGCTGCTGCCCGAGGGCGTGCTGCCCACCCGCTCGCTGGCCGAGCTGGCCCTGGCGCGCGGCGATGCCGCCGAGGCGCGGCGGCTGCTGGCCGCCCGCGTGGCTCGCCTGGCCGATGAGCCGCCCGCCGTGCGCGACCTGCAGCTGCTGCGGCAGGCCGCCCATGCGCTGGGCGATGCCCATGCTACCGCCGAGCTGGACGCCCAGCTGGCGCGGCGGCGCGAGGCCGAGGAGCGCAAGCTGCGCGCCGAGCTGGGCCTGGATGCGCCGCCCGCCGAGCAGCCAGCGCCCCAGGTGGAGCTGCTGGCCCACCACGCCGAGGCCAGCGTGGACGAGGCCGCGCTGGCCTCGCTGCGCGAGCACTTTGGCTTCGGTTCGCTGCGCCCCGGCCAGTCCACGGTTATCCGGCGGGTGCTGGCGGGCGAGCACGTGCTGGGCATCCTGCCCACCGGCGCGGGCAAGTCGCTCACCTACCAGCTGCCCGCGCTGATGATGGACGGCGCGACCCTGGTGATCTCGCCGCTGATCGCGCTGATGAAGGACCAGATCGACAATCTGCCGCCCGCCCTGGCCGAGCACGCCACCACGATCAACAGCTCGCTTGAGGGCGGCGAGGTGGCCGCGCGGCTGCGCGGCATCGCCGAGGGCCGCTACAAGCTGATCTTTGTCGCGCCCGAGCGGCTGCGCCAGCAGACCTTTGTCGAGGCGCTGCGCCGCGTGGGGCTGGCCCGTGTGGTGGTGGATGAGGCCCACTGCGTGTCGCTGTGGGGCATGAGCTTCCGGCCAGACTACCTGTTTATCCGCCGCGCGCTGGTGGCGCTGGGCGGCCCGCCGGTGCTGGCCCTGACGGCCACGGCCACCCCCGAGACCGAGGACGAGATCAAGGGCCAGCTAGGCGACCTGGCCACCGTGCGCACCTCGGTGTTTCGCCCGAACCTGCGCTTCGAGGTGGTGCAGGTGGCCAACAAGAGCGAGAAGCTGGCGGCTACGCTCGACCTGTGCCGCGCCATCGCGGGGCCGGTGGTGGTGTACGTGCGCTCGCGCGAGGGCTGCGAGGAGGTGGCACACTACCTGCGGCAGAAGGGCGAGTCGGCGGCACACTACCACGCGCAGATCGCCGACCGCTCCGCCGTGCAGGATCAGTTCATGAGCGGCGAGGTGCGCATCCTGGTGGCCACGGTGGCCTTCGGCATGGGCGTGGACAAGGCCGACGTGCGGGCGATTATCCACTACAACCTGCCGCAGAGCATCGAGGCCTACTACCAAGAGGCTGGCCGCGCCGGTCGCGATGGCCAGCCCGCGCGCTGCGTGCTGCTCTACGCCCCCACCGACAAGGGCCAGCTGACCGGCTGGCTGCGCGAGGATGCGCTGACCAAGGAGTACCTGCGCGAGATCTACCGCTGGCTGCGCCGCGCGGTCGGCGGGCTGTGGGGCGTGGTCTCGCTCGATGAGCTGCGCCGCGACCTGCGCGAGCAAGACGAGACGCGCATGCGCGTGGCCCTGGGTATGCTGGAGCGCGTGGGCCTGCTGGTGCGCCACTTCGACCTGCCGCGCTCGGTCACGATCACGCTGCGCGATCAGCTGCTGGATGATGCCCAGCTGCGCGATTTTGCCGATGTGGCTGGATTGGACTATCTCGCCCAGACGGGCGTGGACCTGATCGGCTGCGCCGAGGCCATGGGACTGGCCCCCGACGCGCTGGAGCGCATGGTGATCGGCTGGCACAGCCAGGGGCTGCTGCGCTACGCCGCATCCGCCCGCGATGTGCTGCTGGAGATGCGCCGCGCTGGGCCGGATGTGGGCGCGGATCTGGATGCGCTGCTCCAGGAGTACGCGGCCCGACAGAACGAGCGGATCGAGGCGATCGCCAGCTACGCCCGCTCGGCGCGCTGCCGCCATCGGCTGCTGGCCGAGCACTTCGGCGAGCAGCTCGATGCCTGTGGCTCCTCGTGCGACATGTGCGCGCCCGATGGTGCGGCCCGCCCGGCCTCGGCAGCGCCGCGCCGCGCCCCAGCGCTGTCGCTGGCCCCGGCGACCATGGCCCAGGCGCTGCTTGCGGCGGTGGCCGAGCTGCCCGGCCAGCTGGGCGAGAAGGAGCTGGTGTGCGTGGCGCTGGGCGTGCCGGGCTACCCGCCCTGCGCGGCCTACGGCCAGCTGGCCGGGGCCGACTTCGCCGCCGTGCGCGGGGCGGTGGCGGCGCTGCTGGCATCGGGGCGGCTGGCCTACCGCAGCCGCACCCTAGTGGTGGCCGATGGCCCGCCCCGGCCCGCCGGGCCAGATTTTGCCCAAAATACGATCATCCGCTGTCTGAGCCATATGCCCTTCGCGGTGGGGAAATCGGGCCTGGCCAAGGTGCTGAAGGGCGCGGCGGGCAGCCCGATCGGCCCCGAGCGCTGCGCCGAGTATGCGGCGCTGGGCCACATGACCGGGGCCGCGATCGAGGCCGAGATCGAGCGCATGATCGGGGCTGGCCTGCTGCTGCGCAGCGAGGGGCCGCGCCCGCTGCTGCGCCTGGCCGATCACGCCGAGCTGGTGGATTGATCCAGCGGCGCTGCCGAGCGGGCTGCTGCGCACCGGCGCGGCGGCCCGCTTTTTTCATGGCGCGGCGTACGGCTGTGCTATACTGGCGGCGCGATACCAAACCTTCTCATGGAACGAACCTTGGACCACTCACCCCGAAAACGCTACCACGCCCGCCGCCGGGCCGTCGAGGCGCGCCGCCGCTCGTTTGCCATCCTGCTCTCTGTGGTCGTCGGCGTGCCCCTGTTGGGCTGGCTGCTCTGGCCTAGGCCCAGCGCCCAGCAGCCGCTGGCCGCCGATCTGCCGCAGGCGGTCGACCAGGCCGGCACGCCCATCGCGGTGGTGCAGGCGGCCCCCATCCACGGCCCCGCGCGCTACTTTCACGACCAGCGGCTCACCTACGAGCCGGGCTTCTACGCGCCGCAGATCCAGGCCTTTTTGGACAGCCAGCCCGGCACCCTGGCCTCGTTTGAGGCCCCGGTGGGCGGGCGCGATCACACATTTGCCGAGATCGTGCTAGGCCAGAGCCTATACTACAGCGTGAACCCCAAGGTGGTGCTGGCGCTGCTGGAGAGCCAGGGCCAGCTGCTGACCCGGCCCAAGCCCAGCGCCGAGCAGCTGGCCTGGGCCATGGGCTACCGCACCCCCGACACCAAGCCCAACGAGGATAAGCTGCGCGGCCTGCAGGCTCAGATCCGCTACGCCGTGCGCCAGCTGCTCTACGCGCGGCGCGACTACGCCGACCCGCCGTCGCTGACCTTCGCCGACAAGAAGACCGCGCCCGCCGACCCCGGCTGGGAGCTGGGCGAGTACGCGCTGGCCCGCGCGCTGGCTCCCGCCACCACCAGCGCGAAGCTGGCCGAGCGCATGCAGGCCTTCGAGTCGACCTACACCGCTCTGTTCGGCGACCCGCGCCCCGCCCCCGAGGGCTGGCCCGGGCCTGCCGAGCCGTTCCTGGCCTGGCCGCTACAGGGGCCGGAGCGCGTGACCTCGTTTTTCGACCACGATGGCCCCTTCCTGAGCACAAACGGCGGCACCTTCAGCTACTGGGGCGAGAACGAGCCGACGCTCTCCTACGACGGCCACGACGGCTGGGACTACGCCGCCCGCCCGCCCGACCCCGCGCTGGCCGCCGCCGATGGCACCGTGGTGTTCGCGGGCAATGCCGACGACAACTGCGCCACCACGGCGGCAGTGATCGACCACGGCAATGGCTACCGCACGCTCTACTGGCACCTCAGCGAGGTGGATGTGGCTATCGGCCAAGCGGTGAAGGCTGGCCAGCCCATCGGCGTGATCGGCGCGAGCGGCTGCGCGCAGGGGCCGCATCTGCACTTCGGCGTGCAGTACCTGGGCCGCAACACCGACCCCTACGGCTACTGCGGCAAGCTGGCCGACCCATGGTCCATCAATGTTGGCGGAATCCTCAGCACGTGGCTGTGGAAGGATTTCCCCTCGCCGTGCGGCCCTCCGCCCGCTGGCGCGCTGGTGGTGGACACCGACTCGGCGGGCTTCGCCAAGAGCGGGGCCTGGGCGTCGGTGCCGATCGGCTACGGCGGCTCGGCGCTATATGCCCGCTCGCTCGGCCCGCCGCCCACCAGCCCGGCCCTGCCCAGCGCCGCCCCCGAGGCCACGCAGGCCATCACCGCCACGCGCGTGCTCACCGCCACCGCCACGGCGCTGCCCAGCGCCACCGCAAGCTACCGCCCCGAGATCCCCGCCGCCGGGCGCTACCGCGTGCTGGCCTACATCCCCTATGCGCTCAACGGGCTGGATGACGGCGTGGGCGTCACCTACCGCATCCGCTCAAGCGCGGGCGAGGCGCAGGTGGCGGTGGACATGGGCCTTGAGGCCAACGCCTGGGTGGATCTGGGCACCTACGCCTTCGCTCCTGGCGCTGCCGAGGTGGTGCTGGAGAACCGCTCGGCGGCGGGCGGGCAGAGCGTGTGGGCCGATGCCGTGATCTGGCTGCCCCAGCCCTAGCAGAAGCTCAGCAGGGCAGATGGTATAATTCCTTCTATAGCGAACGACGACCGTTCTGAAATGCTGATGGGGCGCTATGTTTAAAGCCCAGACAACGATATTGACCATGCTGATCGAGGAGCTGCGCAACTCCTCGCCCGAGCTTGGCGAGCTGATCGATCAGGTGGTGCAGTCGCACCCTATCGAGTACCGGCGCGCGCGCCTGCGCACGATCGGCGCGTACTGGTATCGGCAGGGTGGCGAGCCAGAGGTGCTGGCCGAGCTCGGATTGGCGCTGGCCGAGCGATCCAGCATCGAGCCAGGCATCGTGCTGGCCGAGCTGCTGATGGCCTACGGCGCGGCCCGCGACGAGCAGCACACCCGCCAGTGGGAAAACGACCTGATGCGGCGCATGGCCGAGCTGCGCGGCCTGCACCGCGTGATCTCGGCGGCCAACTCGACCCTGGACCTCGACACATCGATGCAGACCGTGGTGGAGACGGTGGCCGAGGTGATGGGCGTAGAGATCTGTTCGGTCTACCTGTTCGACAAGAACAGCTACGACCTCACCCTGCGTGCCACCAAGGGCCTCAGCAACGCCGCCATCGGCCACATCCGCGTGTCCATGGGCGAGGGCATCACCGGCTGGGCCGCCAAGGAGGGCCGCCCGGTCTCGGTGGCCGACGTGCGCCGCGAGCTGCGCTTCCAGCAGGAGCCAGCCCTGGGCGACCACGAGTACCGCGCCATGCTGGCCGTGCCCATCGTGCTGTTCTCCGCCGAGCGCTTCCATATCGACTCCGACAAGCTCCAGGGCGTGATCAGCATCCAGACCCACGGCCCCCGCGAGTTCACCGCCGAGGAGATCAACTTTGTCGAGACGGTGGCGGGCGAGCTGGCCTTCTTCATCGTGAACGCCCAGCTCTACCAGCAGACTGGCGACCAGCTGACCCAGAAGCTGCGCGAGCTGACCACGCTCCAGCAGGTCTCCAAGCGCATCGCCGAGCAGCTCAACCTCGAAGAGGTGCTGAAGCTGATCGTGGCCAAGGCCGTGGATCTGGCCCACGTCGATCGCGCCGACATCTTCCGCACCGGCGACCAGGATGGCAAGCTGGAGCTGGCCGCGACCTACGGCGGCAACAAGCGCGACGGCGTGCTGCAGTTCATCGTCCACGCCGTGCGCGAGGGCAGGCCGCTGGCGGTGCTGAATGCCTATAGCGACTCGCGCTTCCCCGACCTGGCCCACGTGGCGGCGGAGGAGGGCTTCTACTCGCTGTTCTGCATGCCGCTGCACACGCGCGGCCACACCATCGGCGCGATCTGCCTCTACACCCGCGAGGCCCGCCACTTCGACTACGAGCAGGTTCGGCTGCTGGCCACCTTCGCCGACGAGGCCGCCATCGCCATCGAGAACGCCCGCCTCTACGATGAGAGCCAGCGCGCCCTGGCCGTGAAGTCGGCCATGCTTCAGGAGATGCACCACCGCGTGCGCAACAACCTGCAGACCATCTCGGCGCTGCTGATGATGCAGCTGCGGCGCATCGGCTCGGACGAGAAGTCGGCGGCGGCGCTGCGCGACAGCATCGCCCGCATCCAGGCCATCGCCGCCGTGCACAACCTGCTGTGCCGCGAGGACGTGGGCATCACCACCGTCGAGGCGGTGGCCTGGCAGATCGTCGAGAGCGCCCAGGCCAGCCTGGTCAGCCCCGAGCGCCCCATCCGCTTCGACGTGCAGGGCAAGGGCGTCTCCATCGGCTCGCGCGACGCCACGGTGCTGGCGATCGTGATCAACGAGCTGATGGGCAACGCGCTCTCGCACGGCCTCTCGGTCGAGGGCGGGCAGGTGATCATCGTTACCGACGAGAGCCTAGCCACCACCACGGTGGAGGTGCGCGACGACGGCCCCTCGCACGCCGAGCCGACCGAGTCGAGCAGCGGCAGCGGCTTTGGGCTTCAGATCATCCGCACCCTGGTGATCGACGACCTGGAGGGCCACTTCGAGCTGCGCGAGGTCGATGGCTGGATGCACGCCATCGTGACCTTCCCGAAGCGCATGTGGCAAGAGTAGGTGTCCCCAAGGGGCGGCCCAGCCGCCCCTGAATCTATACAGAAAGAATCCCCTATGAGCACGCGATTGGAAACGCTCGGCGCGGCGCTTGGCCGCTCTGGGCTGGATGCGGTGGCGGTGGTGGCGGGCGGCAACCTGCGCTACCTGACAGGGCTTGATCTGCACGGCGGCATGCGCGTGATGGTGGCCTTCTTCCCGGCCAAGGGCGAGCCTGCCTTTGTGCTGCCCGCGCTGGAGGCCCCGCGCGCCAAGGCGATCGTGCCCTTCCCGATGCGCTACTACACCTGGACAGATGACGAGGGCCCGGCCCGCGCCCTGGCCGAGTGCGCCCGCGACCTCGGCCTGCCCGGCGCGCGGCTGGGCGTCGAGTACGTGGGCATGCGCGTGTTCGAGCTGCGCGGCATCGAGCAGGCCGCGCCCGGCGTGCAGATCGAGGATGCCACCGCCCTGTTCGCCTCCCTGCGCATGACCAAGTCGGCGGAGGAGCTGACGGCCATGCGCACGGCGGTCGAGATCATCGAGACCTCGCTGCGCACGGCCATCGGCCAGATCCGTGTGGGCATGACCGAGATCGAGCTGGCCGAGATCTGGGAGGCGGCGATGCGCCAACAGGGCAGCGCGCCCTCGTTCGAGACGATCATCGCCAGCGGCCCCAACGCGGCCAACCCCCACCACACCAACAGCCACCGCCAGTTTCAGCAGGGCGACCTGATCATCATGGACG